>DASZFP010000177.1:0-4472 GCA_035939615.1 Burkholderiaceae bacterium
GGTCTCTGCGCACTCATTCGGTCGGCGGCCCGGAAATAACGGCGCGCGTGGGCGACGAATGCACCATCGGTGGGATGGTCGACGGTCTCAACCGCCGCGATCCGCTCGATGAGCTGGGGATTGTGGCGGTGGATGTGCTTGATCAATTCGGTCTTGGCATTCGCCGGACCGGTGACCAGTATTGCGCTGGCGGTACCGATTGCACTGACCACGTCCTGAAAGAAGGCGTGATCTTCGGAAGTGTGCCCGCTGCCGATCGAGTTGGCTTTGTGATGAATGTGTCGAGTGGGATGCTCCGGACGCACGACGATCTCGTCAACATCCGTCGCGTTGAAATGAAACACCCGCGCTTCATGGTGATCGATCCAGACGGCAGCGTGATAGTGGGTGGTCAAGATGTTCTCCGCAACGGCAATTTCCCAACAGCGCGGACAAAGTATGCGCTCGGAAAAGCCTGCATGGGTAGTAGCGCCGACAAATGAATTGCGATCGGATCGCTTGCTGTGAGCCTAGGTTGCGCCGATCGCGCGCAGGTTCTGCGCATCGGCGAGTTCGCGCAGCGCCCGATGCACGAACTGGACTGAGATCGATCCCTCGCCCACTGCCGAAGCAATGCGCTTGACACTCCCCGAGCGCACGTCGCCGGCAGCGAAGACCGCCGGCACGCTGCTCTCCAGCAGGTACGGCGGACGCGGCAGGCTCCAGCGTGCATCGGCTAACTGCTCCTGGCCCAGGTCGGGTCCGGTTTTCACGAAGCCGTGATCATCGAGCGCCACGCAGCCCTGCAGCCAGCCTGTGTTCGGCTGCGCCCCCGTCATCAGGAATACGTGCCTGAGGTCGGACACTTCGGGTTCCCCGTCGGGGGACGACCACGAGACACGCTCCAGTCGGTCAGAGCCGTCGAGCGCCGCGAGCTGCGTGCGCGTATGCAGGCTGATGTTCGGGGCCTCTTCGATGCGCCGAATGAGGTATTGCGACATGCTCTCGGCCAGCCCGTCGGAGCGGACCAGGATGTGCACGTGACGACAGGATCCGGCCAGGAAGACCGCCGCCTGGCCTGCGGAATTGCCGCCGCCGACGACCACGACATCCTCGGCCGCGCACAGCTTGGCCTCCAGATGTGTGGCGGCATAGTAGATGCCACGGCCGAGAAAGCGGGGGAGGTTGGCGATATCGAGCGTCCGGTACTGCGCTCCGCTGGCGATGAGGATGGCTCTGCTGCGCATCGATCGGCCGTCGGCGATGTCGACCGAGTACGGCCAACGCTCACATCGGAGCCGCACTGCGTGCCAGGCCACACTCAGCTGCGCCCCGAACTTCTGTGCCTGAGAGAACGCCCGACCGGCGAGAGCTGCGCCCGAAATGCCGGTCGGAAATCCCAGATAGTTCTCGATCCGGGAGCTCGTTCCGGCCTGGCCGCCGGGGGCGAAGGTCTCCACGATGCGCACGTCCAGGCCTTCCGAGGCGCCATATACGGCGGCGGCCAGACCTGCGGGGCCCGCGCCGATGATCAACAGATCGTGCACGCGATCGTCGGCGGGCGGGGCATTGATGCCGAGGCATTCGGCGACGTCGGCATTGCTCGGGTTCTTCAGCAGCTCGCCGCCTCGGCAAATCACGACGGGAACGTCCTCGCCCCGGACGTGAAAGCGCTCGAGCAACGCCTGGGCGTCGGCGTCGTGTTCGATGTCGATATTCACGTAGGGGCGGGTGTTACGCGTCAGGAACTCCCGTAACCGCAGGGTGTCGGCGGAGTGGTCCGTACCCAGAAGCAGCACCTCGCTGCGGCCGGACTCGATGACGCTCATGCGGCGCAGGATGAAAGCGCGCATGAAGAGCTCGCTGAGCTCGGCATCGTTCTGCACGATGCGTCGCAGCTGTTCCGCATCGATCAATAGAACGGTGCCGGCCTCGCGCACGCGAACGCGCACCAGGGCAGGGGTGCCGCGCAAGGTGCTCATCTCGCCGGTAAAGTCCCCGGGGCCCAGAAGGTACAGCAACTCGTAGCCCGACACGGCCTCAGTAGCCGACGGCGGAGCCAGCGCCTCGATACTTCCCGCCGCCACCACGAAAACACCACGCGGTGGGGCGCCCAGTTCCACGAGGATCTCCCCCGCGTGCGTCTGCATGCGAGTGCCCTGGCGCTCCAGGCGCGCGAGCTGCGCAGACGTCAGTTTCGGAAACATCTGCGCGCGGCGCTGTTCCAGGAGACTGTTCGCCACCGTCGCTCCTACAGATCGAGTCGAGTCACGGCGGCAGCTCCATCGCCAGCTCATCGATGTAGCACCAGCTCCAATTCTCGCCCGGTTCGATCGACGTCATGATGGGGTGCTGCGTCGCCTGGAAGTGCTTGGTCGCGTGCCGATTCTTCGAGTCGTCGCAGCAACCGACATGCCCGCAGGTCCTGCACAGTCGCAGATGCACCCAGGTATCGCCGAGCTTGAGACACTCCTCGCAACCGCGACTACGCGGCCGATCGGTCCGCACGAAATCCAGATGACGGCACTGCTTGGCCATGGGACTTACGGTGTGCGCGCACTTGCCGATGGGGGATCCGGGGTTTTGCCGGATTGTTCGCTCTGCCAACCACCGCCCGCGGCCCGATAGAGCTGCACCAGCGACAGCAGGGTATTCAAGTGCGCCGCGGAGAGCGACAGCTCCGCGGTGAACAGGTCGCGGTCGGCGTTGATCACATCGAAGTAGGAGGAATAGCCGACGCGATAACGGGCCAGGGCGATGGTGTTGGCCTTGCGCTGCGCGTCCACCTGGGCCTGCTGCGCTACCTGGAATTCAGCGTACTTCTGCCGTGCGATGAGCGCGTCGGACACTTCCCGGAAAGCGGTCTGGATGCTCTGTTGGTATTGCAGCAGCGCCTGGCGCTTCTGCGCATTGGCCAGATCGACCTGGTAGAGATTGCGCTGCGAGCTCAGCAGGGGTTGCAGCAGGCCGGCGGCGGCCGACCAGGTCTTGGTGGGACCCCGGAACAGGTCCGACAGGGCGGAACTCTCACTACCCCCGGCTGCGGTAAGGGTGATGGTCGGGAACAGGTTGGCCTTGGCTACGCCAACGTTGGCGTTGGCCGCCACCAGATTCTGCTCCGCCTCACGCAGGTCCGGGCGGCGCTCCAGCAGGCTCGAGGGCAGGCCGGCTGGCGGCACCGGCGCGACGGCGGGTTCGATCATGCGCTTGAGCTGGCTGCTCTCGGTGCGCAGGATCGGGTCCGGGTTGCGGCCCAGCAGCACGCTCAGCTGGTCTTCGGAGATGCCGATCTGGCGCTGCAGCTCGGGGATATTGGCCTGCGCAATGGCCAACTGCGCCTGCGCGGTGGCGACGTCCAGGCCCGACACCGTGCCGCGCTCATGTTGGGCCTGCGTCAGGTCGACGAATTTCTGGCGCGTCCCCACGGTGTGCTGGGTGATGGCGAGCTGCTCATCCAGCGTCAGCAGGGTGAAGTAGGCGGTGGCGACGCTCGAAACCAGCCCCGCCATCACATCCTGTTTGGCGTATTGGGAAGCGAGCAGCCCGGCACGGGTGGCCTCGGTGGCGCGCCGGTACTTGCCCCAGAAATCGAATTCGTACGACAGGCTGCCGTCCGCCACGAACACGTTGCTGATCGCAGGTTCCCCGGGGATGCGCTGGTCGACAGAAGTGCGCGCGCGCTGCGCGTCGGCCGAAGCCGAAATCTGCGGCAGCTGCTGCAAGCGCGTTGAGCCGAGAATGGCGCGCGCCTGGTCGACGCGCGCCGCGGCAATGCGCACGTCGAAGTTGTTGTCGAGCGCCTCGCGGATCAGCGACTGCAGGGTCGGGTCCTGGTAGAGCTGCCACCATCCCTGATCGGCGAAGGAGTCGTTGCCGGCGGCCGGCTCGAAGCGGTACGCAGCCGGAATCTTCTCTGTGGGCCGCCGGTAATCGGGCCCGAGCGCGCACGCCGCTGCCAACAGGGCCGCGCCGGCGATCACGACGCTGCACAGCTTGCGCCTCATGACGGCGCTTCCGTGGCAACCGCGGGCTTACCGAGCAGGCGTTCCTGCAGGCTCTGCACCAACACGTAGAACACCGGAATGATGAAGATGCCGATCATGGTGGCGACGCTCATGCCGAATACCACCGCGGTGCCCAGCACCAGGCGCGCGCCGGAGCCGGCTCCGGTGGCGATCGCCAGGGGCACGGAACCAAAGATGAAGGCGAAGGAGGTCATCAGGATCGGCCGCAGGCGCAGACGCGCGCCCTCGATCGCCGCCTCGACCAGCGGCTTGCCGCGCTCGTACGCGAGCTTGGCGAATTCGACGATGAGGATGGCGTTCTTCGCCGCCAGTCCGATCAGCATCACCAGCCCGATCTGGGCGTAGATGTCGCTGGGCATGCTGCGCAACGTCAGGCCGAGGTAGGCGCCCAGCACCGCAAACGGGATCCCCAGGAGAACGGCGAACGGGATAGCCCAGCTTTCATACAGCGCCGCCAGCACCAGGAAG
>DASZFP010000178.1:0-9698 GCA_035939615.1 Burkholderiaceae bacterium
CACGTGATGAGCCTGATCCGGCAGATGCGGGACGGCCGCAACAACGATTCGACCTTCGGCTTGCGGATGAGCGGCACCGGCCCGCTGGCCGACCTGATCCGGCGGCGCTTCGATGTCGCGTGCAAGCGGCTGGGGCTGAACACGGAGCGGGTGGAGCAGCGCGAGCAGGCGGCGCGGGTCCCGGCGCCGGCACCAGCGCCACCGAATCCACAGATGAGCCTTTTCGAATAGCCGGGGCGAGGGAGCGCGCATAAAATGGCCCTCCCCCATGGACATCAACGACGACCTCCGGACGCTCGCGGAAAAGACCGGCTTCCGCGAGACCGGCCGCAGCGTCGAAGTCGCCCGCCTGTGCGCGGCTTACGCGCAAGCCTGGCTGACAGAGGTCCAGGTACTGGAATTCGGCCGTTCGGCGGAAGGCCGGCCGATGCTGGCTGTGGTTGCGTGCCGCGGCGATCCGCGCGCGGTCCCGTTGCTGATGATCCAGGCCGGCATTCACCCGGGCGAAAGCGACGGTAAGGACGCGGGGTTCATCGCGTTGCGCGAGCTGCTGTCCGGCGCGGCGGCCACCGGTGCGCTGGACAAAGTGGCGGTGCTGTTCGTGCCGGCCTTCAACGTGGACGGCCACGAGCGATGCGGCCGCTGGAATCGGCCCAATCAGAACGGACCGGAAGAAACCGGCCGGCGTACGACCGCTCAGAATCTGAACCTGAACCGTGACTACACCAAGGCCGATTCGCCCGAGATGCAGGCCCTGTTGGGCCTGATCAAGGCGTGGGATCCGCTGGTGTGCGCGGACCTGCACGTCACGGACGGGGCGAACTTCGAGCCGGATGTCTCCATTCAGGTGGAGCCGATCCATCAAGGCGACCCGAACCTCTACGAGACCGGACGGCACCTGCGCGATGCGCTGATCGAGCGGCTCGCCGCTGAGGGCTCGCTCCCGCTGTCGTTCTACCCGGACCTGGCCCGCGTTGACGATCCTACTTCCGGTTTTGTGCTGTCCGTCTATTCGCCGCGCTTTTCGACGGGCTATTTTCCCGCGCGCAACCGCTTCACCGTCCTCGTGGAAACGCACTCCTGGAAGGACTACGCGACCCGGGTGCGCGTCACGCGCAACACGATCATCGGCCTTGTGGAACTGATCGCCCAGCACGGGTCGGCGTGGCGCGAAGCGGCAGCGCGCGCCGACCGGGATGCCAGGAGCCTGGTCGGATCGGAGATGCCACTGGAATACTCGTCGGGTTGGCGCGAGCCCGGACCGTCGGGCACAGCCGTTCCAGAACCGGGCTCCGACGAAGGCAGCACGATCGACTTCCGAGGTTATGCGTACACGCGCACGGTCTCGCCGATCTCGGGTGCGCTCGTGACGACTTACGATCCCGCCACGCCTCGAATCTGGCGCGTTCCATTGCGCGACAAGGTCAACCCCAGTCTGCTGGCCACGGTGCCGTACGCCTACATCGTGCCGCCCGCCTACGCCGGGACGGTGTCCGCCCGGCTGGACCTGCACGGGGTGCACTTCCAACCTATTGAGCGCTCCAGCGGGAAGGTCCCGGTGGAAGCCTTCCGGGCAACCCGGGTCACCTACTCGCAAACGCCGTTCGAAGGCCGCTTTCGCGCGACGCTGCAAGGAAACTGGGGCATCGAGGCGGTGGACATTCCGAGCGGCTCGTTGATGGTGACGACCGCCCAGCCGCTGGCGCGCCTGATCGTTGCGCTGCTCGAACCGCAAGCGCCGGACTCTTTTGCTGCCTGGGGCTTCTTCAACGCCCACTTCGAGCAGAAGGAGCAGATGGAGCCTTATGTGGCGGAGCAGATCGCGCGCGAGATGCTCGAGAAGAACGGCGAGCTGGGCCGGCAGTTCAAGGAGAGACTTGCGGCCGATCCGGCGTTCGCCGCCGATCCGGCGGCGCGGCTGGAGTTCTTCCTGCGGCGGCACGCGTCGTGGGACGAGCGCTACAACCTGTACCCGATCTACCGCACGCGCGACCAAGTCAACCGCGTCGCTACGCCGTAGCGAGCGCTCCGCTTTCGGCTGCCTCAGTCAAGGGGTAAGTTTGAAGACGTTGCCATCACTGGTTCTTCTTTTGCTCGCCGCCCATGCGAGCGGCGCCGATACCTCGTACGAGGCCGAAATCGTAAAGTGGCGGCAGGAATTCGAGGCGGACGTCCGTACCGGCGGGTGGCTGACACTGATCGGGCACATCAAGCTGGATGAGCACGCGTTGACGATCGGTAGCGATCCCGCCTCTAACGTTGTTCTTCCGGAACGCGCGCCGAAGCAACTCGGCACTCTGACCAGACGCGCCGAGGAATTTCAATTCGAGCCGGCACGAGACGCCGATGTGTCGATCGATGGCAAAGCGGTGTCAGGCAAATCGGAGGTTTCGACCAAATCGGGATACGGACGGATCACCACCGGCGACATCGGTCTGCGCGTTCGTTCCATCGGCGACGACTTCTACCTGATGGTTCAGGACTCACAGAACCCGGCGATTCGAAATTTCAAGGGGACGACATGGTTTCCCATCGATCCTTCCTTCCGCATTCCGGCGAGGTTTGAAGCCTATGCGCATTCGGAGAAGGTGCCGCTGGCCTTGACCCATGTCGAGTCGAAGCGCTACTTCGAGTCGACGGGAGACGTGACGTTTCAGCTCGGCGGAAAGAGCCACCGACTGAAGTCCTTCATCGAGGACGACCGACTCTTCATCATGTTTCAGGACGGCACCAATGGCAAGGAATCCTACGGCGGCGGACGATTTCTTTACGCTCCGGTTCCGAAAGACGGTGTCACCGTGCTGGATTTCAACAAGGCGTTCAATCCGTATTGTTCCGTCAATGACTACGTCGTATGTCCAGTACCTCTGCCCGGCAGTCGTCTGGGCGTGAGGGTCTCGGCGGGCGAGACCTATGCCGGTCACGAATGAGGGCTCCTTCACCGATCTGCGATGTCCGGTGCGTGACTCATGAAGATCCTGGCCGACCTACTGACCGCGCTGGTCGCCGCGCTGCACGTCTATTTTCTGGTGCTCGAAATGTTTTTCTGGGACCGCCCCAGGGGCCGCAAGATCTTCGGCACGACGCCTGAATTCGCCGCCGCCTCCAAGTCCCTGGCGGCTAACCAGGGGCTGTACAACGGATTCCTGGCTGCTGGCCTAATGTGGGCACTGTGGCTCGGAGCCAGCGGGGTCGCCGTCAGAGTCTTTTTCCTCTGCTGCGTCATCATCGCCGGCGTCTACGGCGGCTACAGCGTCAACCGGCGCATCCTGTTCGTGCAGGCAGCGCCCGCCGCCCTGGCAATGGGCTTGGTCTTGATCCGCTAGGAGGGGAGGAGCGTCAGGCGAAATCGCGCAAAAGAGAAGCGACCACCGGCTTCGGCAGCGCATCGATGTGCTGCAAATAGTTCGGATGATCGACGCCGGCCGCTAGCGCGGCGCCGTCGCGCAGCGCCGCCACCGCCGCGGCCTCAAATTCGAAGCGCAGGAAATGCACCGCCGAGGTCTTCTTCTCGTTTTCACGCTCCAGATCCTCGTCGGCAACGGCGAAGCTCTTCGTCAGGCGGCCGGGCTGCAGGTACACCCGGCGCTCGATGCCCTTCAGGCGCTCCAGCTCGATGCGGCGCCGCTCCGGATCCTCGAACTCGATCAACATCGTCGCCTTCAGGTTGGTGCCGTCCGGGATCAGCGGCGCGTAGGCCTCCAGCTCGGCGCGGATGCCGTCCTCGTCGAAGGTGCGCTCGATCCGCAGCATTTCCTGGATCTGGTAACGCACGGTCAGCTCGTCCTCGAACACCAGCGTCACGTGAGGTCCTACGTGGACGGTCCGATCGCGCTTGTGCGCGTTCACGCGCGCGCGAAACTCCTGGCGCTGCCGCGCGTACGACTCCAGGGTCAGCAGGCTGTCGCGTGATATGGAAGGCATTCGAATCTCCCGTCGACTAATCGATTCCGTAGGCCATCCGGACCAGCGTGATCGGATGGGCCAGTCGGGGTGGCGCTTCGCTTCCGCCGCCCGGGTTCAACTGGCCGATGCCCTGCTCGATGTGATGGCCGGCCAGCTGGCAATCGGAGCTGATGAAGTCCGGGCCCGGCTCGGCCATGGCCCGGAAAACCGGCCGGCCGATTTTCATGGCGGTCGCGTGAAACTCTTTTTTCACGCCCCAGCTTCCCGCGTGGCCGGAACAGCGCTCGACCGTGGTCACTTCCGTTCCCGGCAGCCACTTCAGAACTTCCTCGGTCTTGCGGCCGATGTTCTGAACCCGGTCGTGGCACGGGATGTGATACGACACCCGGCCCAGCGGCCGGGTGAAATCGGTGCGCAGCAGCCCGTCGCGCCGGCGCGCCGCCAGGTATTCGAACGGATCCCAGAACGCCGCGGCGACTGCCCGCACGTCGGCATCGCCCGCAAACAGCAGCGGCAGCTCCTGCTTGAACATCAGCGTGCACGACGGAATCGCCGAGGCGATGGCATAGCCGTCGCGCGCGAACGGCGCCAGCACCGGTATGTTGACGTTCTTCAACCGTTCCACGCCCGCCAGGTCGCCGAGCTCCAGCTTGGGCATGCCGCAACAGGCTTCCTGATGCAAGAGCGTCACCGGGATCTGGTTGTGGGCCAGGATCTTCAACAGATCGTGGCCGATTCCCGGCTCGTTGTAGTTCACGTAGCAGGTCGAAAACAGCGCCAGCTTGCCGGGCGTGCGCGCGCCGTCGCGAACCGGCAGCGAGGCATCCGGGCGGGCCGTCGAGCGGAACGTGCGCCGGGCGTACTCGGGACGCCAGGCATTGCGATCGACGCCGAGCACGGCTTCGACCGTGCGCCGCGCGGGCGCTGTGCGGTTGGCCGCGTTGACGGCGGCCGTGACGACCGGGATCCCCGCCAGGTGCCCGAGCGCGTCGGTCGAGGACAGGATGCGGTCGCGCCGCCGGCCGCCGCTGCGCTGAAATTCGACCGCCTTGGCGCGCAGCATCAAGTGCGGAAAGTCGACATTCCATTCATGCGGGGGCACGTAAGGGCACTTGGTCATGAAGCAGATGTCGCATAGGTAGCACTGGTCCACCACCTTGCCGAAGTCGGATCGGGACACGGTGTCGAGCTCGCCGCTGGCCGCACTGTCGACCAGATCGAACAGGGTCGGAAAAGCTCCGCACAGGTTCACGCACCGGCGGCAGCCGTGACAAATGTTGAAGACCCGCTCCAGCTCCTGCTCGAGTCGGTCAGCGTCGTTGTACTCGGCGCTGCGCCACTCGATCGGATGACGCTGCGGCGCCTGCAGGCTGCCTTCTCGTATGGCCATGTCTTCCAGGAAATAGCGCCCTCCTTCGCTCGCTGCGCGAGCTACGGCGGGCAAGCCCGCGGTAGCCCATCGCTCTGCGAGCTTCGGCGAGCTTGTCCGCCGTAGCTCGCGCAGCGAGCGAAGGCGGAATCAGTCGACGATCGAGTCCAGCGTCTTCTGGAACTTGTTGGCGTGCGAGCGCTCCGCCTTGGCCAGGGTCTCGAACCAGTCGGCGATTTCCTCGAAGCCTTCGGTGCGAGCGGCCTTGGCCATGCCCGGATACATGTCGGTGTATTCGTGCGTCTCGCCGGCGATCGCCGCTTTCAGATTGGCGCGCGTAGGGCCGATCGGAAGACCGGTGGCCGGGTCGCCGACCTGCTCCAGATACTCCAGGTGTCCGTGGGCGTGCCCGGTCTCGCCCTCGGCGGTCGAGCGAAATACGGCCGCCACGTCGTTATAGCCTTCGATGTCCGCCTTGGCCGCGAAATACAGATAGCGACGGTTCGCCTGCGATTCGCCCGCAAACGCGTCCTTCAGATTGGTCTCGGTCTTGGTTCCCTTCAGCTTCATCGAATATCTCCCATCAAGTCAGTCGGTGGACGGCGCCGCACCGCTCGGCCAGCGCGGCGCACCAGACCCCAGTGCAATCTACGCGCGGGTGCCCCATTGATCCATTGAATTGTTGCAATGGTTTCGATAGGGTCAAGCTATACAGGGATCCGACCCCGGATCGGGTCGGCACGCACCGGCGCGGACCGGTCCGGATCGCTCAGAACTCCTCGGCCGCGAGCGCCAGCGCGCCGGCGCCGCCCGACAGCACGGCCGTGGCCAGCGCCGGCGCCTGCGTGAGCACATGATCGCAGAAAAATCTCGCAGTCGCGATCTTGGCCCGCAGAAACGACGCGTCCGGGGCGCCGGAGGCGATCCGGTCCTCGGCGGCCAGCGCGGCGCGCGCCAGCTGCCAGCCGCCGTGCACGGTTCCGGCCAGCCGCAGGTAGGGCACGGCTCCGGAAAATGCGGCGCGCACGTCCGAGGCGACGGTTCGCACCAGGTAATCGACGGCCCGTTCGTAGGCATCGATGCCGGCGCTCAACTGGAGGTGGATCACGGAAAAATCGGCCGCATGGCGCTGCCTGGCCTGCGCCGCCGTTGCGCGCATCTGGCCGATCAGGGACCGCGCCATCGCCCCCTGATCGCGCGCGGTCTTGCGGGTGAGCAGGTCGTTGGCCTGGATCGCGGTGGTGCCCTCGTAGATCGGCAAGATGCGGGCGTCGCGGTAGTGCTGGGCCGCGCCGGTTTCCTCGATGTAGCCCATGCCGCCGTGCACCTGGATTCCGAGCGAGGTCACCTCGACGGCCATCTCGGTGCTCCACCCCTTCACGATCGGCACCAGGTATTCGTAGGTCGCCTGTGCCTGCCGTCGCACCTCGGCATCCGGGTGCGCGTGCGCCAGGTCGGCCTGCGCGGCCGCCACATAGGCCACCGCGCGCGCCGCCTGCGTCTGCGCCCGCATCAGCATCAGCATCCGGCGCACGTCCGGGTGCTCGATGATCGTCACCGGGCCGGACGAACCCTGCACCGCACGGCTCTGCACGCGCTCGCGGGCGAACTGCGCCGCCTGCTGGTAGGCGCGCTCGGCCACCGCGATACCCTGGATCCCGACCTGGAAGCGGGCCGCGTTCATCATGATGAACATGTACTCCAGACCGCGGTTGGGTTCACCGACGATCTCGGCCACCGCACCGCGGCCGCTTTCGCCGTGCCCGTCGCCGTAGAGCAGCACCGCGGTCGGGCTGGCCTTGATGCCCAGCTTGTGCTCGATCGAGGCGCAGTACACATCGTTGCGCGCGCCGCGGGTGCCGTCGGCGCCGACCACGTACTTGGGCACGATGAACAGCGACAGTCCCTTGACTCCGTCGGGCGCGCCGGGTACGCGCGCCAGCACCAGGTGGATGATGTTGTCCGACAGGTCGTGCTCGCCGTACGTGATGAAGATCTTCTGACCGAACACCCGGTAGGTGCCGTCGGCCTGCGGCTCGGCGCGGGTGCGAACCTGCGCCAGGTCCGAGCCGGCCTGCGGCTCGGTCAGGTTCATCGTACCGGTCCAGCTGCCGTCGATCAGGCGCGGCACGTAGACCGACTGCTGCCGATCCGTGCCCGCCGTCATCAGCGCTTCGATCGTCCCATCCGTCAACAACGGGCACAGCGCGAACGACAGGTTGGCCGCCTGCAGCATCTCCTGGCACGGCGTGGCCACCAGCTTGGGCAAGCCCTGGCCCCCGAAGCGGGACGGATGTTGCAGTCCCTGCCATCCGCCCTGCGCGAACGAGTCGAAGGCGGCTCGAAAGCCCGGCGGGGTGGTCACCTCACCCGCAGCCCACGTCGACGGTTGCCGGTCTCCAGTTGCATTCAGCGGGGCGATCACCTCCGACATCAGCCGGGCGCATTCCTGCAGCACCGCATCGACCGTTTCGTCGGTCGCATCCTCGAAGCCCGGCAGTCGTTGCAAATCCCCCAGGCCGGCCAGTTCCTGCATCACAAAGCGCATCTCGCGCAGCGGAGCCTCGTAGCTCATCGGTTATCCCAGTTCCTTCACCAGCTGCGGCAGCGCTTCGAAGAGGTCCGCCACCAACCCGTAATCGGCCACCTGGAAGATCGGCGCCTCCGGGTCCTTGTTGATCGCGACGATCACCTTGGAGTCTTTCATTCCGGCCAGATGTTGAATGGCGCCTGAAATGCCCACGGCCAGATACAGCTGCGGGGCGACGATCTTTCCGGTCTGGCCGACCTGCCAGTCGTTCGGTGCATAGCCGGCGTCGACCGCGGCGCGCGATGCGCCCAGGGCGGCGTTCAGCCGGTCGGCCACTTGCTCGAGCAACTTGAAGTTCTCGGCAGAACCCAGTCCCCGCCCGCCCGAGACCACCACGCGCGCGCCCTGCAGCTCCGGCCGGTCGAGCTTGGCGCCCTCCTTCGAAACGAAGCGCGACAGCCCCGGATCGGCGACGGCGGCGACCGTTTCGACCGGCGCGGCCGCGGCTGGATCGCTGCCGATCGCAGCGGCATCGAAGCTGGTGGGCCGCACGGTGACGAACTTGATGGGCTCGGCGCAGCGGACGGTGGCGATGGCGTTGCCGGCGTAGATCGGCCGCGCGAACGTGTCGGGCCCCTCGATCGCGATGATGTCAGACACCGGCGCGCAATCGTGGCGCGCGGCCGCCCTGGGCAGCACGTCCTTGCCGAAGCTGGTGGCGGGCGCGGCCACGTGACTGTAGCTCGGGGCCAGTGCCGAAAGCTGCTCCGCAACGCATTCGGCGAGCTCGTCGCCCAGGTGCGGCGCATCGGCCAGCAGCACCTTGGACACGCCGGCAACCCGAGCGGCCTGGCGCGCCACGTCGGCGCAACCGCTGCCCGCGACCAGCACATGCACGTCGCCGCCCATCTTCCCGGCGGCTGCCACCACGTTCAGCGTCGAGGACCTGAGTTGCCGGTTATCGTGTTCGGCCAGAACCAGTGCGGTCATGCCCGTCCTTGGTTGTCTTTGGGAGGAACCGACTCAGGAAATCACCTTGGCCTCGTTGCGCAGCTTCTGCACCAGCGTGGCGACGTCGGGTACGCGAATGCCCGCTTTGCGTTGCGGCGGTTCCACCGTGCGCAGCGTCTGCAGGCGCGCGCGCACGTCGACCGACAGGTCCTTCGGTGTCAGCGTCTCGAGCGGCTTTTTCTTGGCTTTCATGATGTTGGGCAGCGTCACGTAGCGCGGCTCGTTCAGCCTCAGATCGGTCGTGACCACCGCCGGCAATTTGACCGACACGGTCCGAAGGCCTCCGTCGACTTCGCGCGTGACCTGCGCCCAGCCATCGGCCAGCACCAGCTTGGAAGCAAACGTCGCCTGCGGCATCCCCGCCAGCGCAGCCAGCATCTGCCCGGTCTGGTTGGAGTCGTCGTCGATCGCCTGCTTGCCCAGGATCACGAGCTGCGGTTTTTCCCGCTCGACGAGCGCCTTCAGGATCTTGGCAACGGCCAGCGGCTGCAGCTCCTCGTCGCTCTGGACCAGGATGGCCCGGTCGGCACCCATCGCCAGCGCGGTGCGCAGCACCTCCTGGCACTGGGCCACGCCGCAGGAAACCACCACGATCTCGCTGGCGTGACCGGCCTCGCGCAGGCGCACCGCCTCCTCGACGCCGATCTCGTCGAACGGGTTCATCGACATCTTCAGGTTCGCCAGGTCGACGCCGCTGCCGTCGGACTTGACCCGGATCTTCACGTTGAAATCGACCACGCGCTTGACGGAAACGAGAATTTTCATCGCAGTTCGATCTGGGAGCGGTGCCCGCGCGGATGGTGCCGGCGATTATACGAAGGAACACCCTCACCCCCTCCCCTCTCCCGCTGCGCGGGCGAGGGGCGACACCGCGTGCTCTTG
>DASZFP010000179.1:0-22077 GCA_035939615.1 Burkholderiaceae bacterium
GACCCAGGTCGAGCTGCCGGCGGCCAGCGTGGCCAGGTAGGCCGGAACGCTCAGTGTGGTATCGCTGGCGAGCCGGTCCCACACCAGATACACATCGCCGGTGGATGGATTGGCCGTGATCGAATCGCGGTCGTTGAAGTAAAACGGTGCGGCGCCCGAATTGGCGTCGACCCACACGGCGGTCGCACTGGCCCAAGTGGCGCCGCTGTCCGTCGAGCGCGCCGCCAGCACCGCGCTCGGGGCGCCTGTGGTCCCGAAGCCATTTCCGGTGAAGCCATTGGCCGAGAAAGCCAGCGCACTGGCGACCACAACCCCGTTGCCGGCGAAGCTCACCCAGGGGTCGGAGGCGCGGTCGTAGCTGGCGCCCGGCCCGGAGCCGCCGCCGCAGGCCGAGAACTGCAAGGTTTGCGCGGCTTTCCAGGTGGCCCCGCCGTCGGCGGAGTACGACGTCAGAATGCCACGCGCGCCCACGCCCGACCACCGGTCCTGCTCCCAGACGCCGACCAGATTGCCATTCGGGATCGCGGCGATCTGCGGCTGAACCGCCGAGCCGGCCGTGAACGTCTCGGTGGTCCCGGTCGGTACCGCCATGCCACAGATAGAGGAGAACGGACTGGTGCCGGACACCTCGACCGACACGGCCGAGCCGGCTGGTGGCGAGTTGTGGCTGATGCCACCTCCGCACCCGGCCAGCAGCCCGACAACGACGCAGAAGATGCAAGCTCGGACGATGGAGACGTTCATGGGCGTGTTCGCGCGAAATGGGTGATCTGGGCTTGGAGACGCCAAACCGCCGAACCCGGGTTGATGCGTGATTCTGACACCCCGCGCCGCCCGTCGCAGCGGGCAACGGCCCAGATCGGTGGCATCCGGCTGTCGTCCGAATGGATGCGCCGATCGCCGTCGAGAGCTAGGAATCCACCTGGGGAGGCAAGGGGCAATCGAGCGCTGCGCACAGCGTGCGAAGGAGGCTGGCCGCTTTCCAGTTGGTCGAGCCGTCGACGAATGCCACCGCGGCAATGGCCTTGATCAGCTGGGGCTTGGACAGCGGCGCCAGCAGGTTCAGGCGGTGGAAGGCCGCCGACACCTTGTCCAGCGCGAGGGCGTCCCTCGCAACCGGGTCTGCGGGCAGGCCCTCCAGCAGCTGGGCGCCCGCCTGGTAAGCGTGGGCCGGCGCTTCGGGCATGCGCACCGTGGCCACCAGCGAGAGCACCAGGCGCGCCTCGGCCGCCAGGTCCTTGAGCGAGGCGAATCGCCCAGGGCGCGCCGGCTGGGCTGCGCTGCTCAGGCGCGCCTCCAGCACCGTGTACAGAAGGAATTCGGGCAGCGTGACGCGGCCGTCCACCGCGATCATCGCGCGCGCCAGCGACAGCAGCCGCTCCCGCGCCGCAGCCGGCAGCTTGCGCAGGGTCGGCATGGCCAGATCCACCAGCGGCAATCGCCACCCCGGCGGCATCTGCGCCGCCGCCGCACGGATCGCTTCGACCTGGGCCGAGGCATCGGCCCCGAACGCCTGGGCCACGATGCTTTCCTGGCGCACCGCCATCGCCTGTTCCTGCTCGATCAGCAGGCCCAGCACCAGCACTTGTGCGCCGGTCGTATCGGACAGCGCCGGCCGCAGGCCGAGCGCCTCGACGCGTTCCAGCAGCTGCTCGACGAACGGACGGGCGGCCTCCTGCGGCAGCCGACCGATCGCGGCCGGCATGGCCGCCGCGGCGGAGGCGCCGACCAGTACCGTGACCGGGCTGGCGCCCTGCGCCCCGCCTTGCGCGGCCGATCCGGTCAGCGCGGCCGCGGTTGCGGCCACCGGTTGGGTCGTGAACGGCAGCGGCGCCAGTTCCGCCGCCGGCTGGCCTGCGGCGGGTTCGGCCGAGACCACCAGCTCGGGAGCCGGAAGGAAGTCCATCGGGCGCCCGTAAATGCGGCGGATGCGCTCCTCCAGCGGGGGGTGTGTGGCCAGCCAGCCGTCGGCGAAGTTCAGGGCCACCGGCGCCATGAACATGTGCGACAGCGTCTCTGCGTGCGGGTGGTCGATCTGCCCGCCGGCTCCATCGCCCAGTCCGCCGATCTTGCGCAGCGCGCGACCGATGCCCTCGGCATTGCGCGTGAACTGAAGGCTGCTCGCGTCGGCCAGGGATTCGCGCTGGCGCGACACGCCGGCCTTGATCAGACGGCCGAAAAATACGCCGATATAGCCGATCGCGACGATCGCCAGTCCGACCGCGAACAGAACGTTGCCGCGGTCGCGCGAGTCGCTCGAGACCCGGACCCGATCCATGTCGGCCAGAAACCGGCCGAACAGGGCCAGCATCAGCAGGCCCTGCAGCAGACCGATGAGCTGGATGTTGAGGGTCATGTCGCCGTTGAGGATGTGGCTGAACTCGTGCCCGATCACGCCCTGGAGCTCGTCCCGGGTCAGTCTCGTCAACGTTCCATGCGTCACGGTGACCACCGCATCGCGCGGGTGCAGCCCCGCCGCGAACGCATTGATCGTGTCCTGCCGCTCCAGCACGTACACGCGCGGCGTCGGAATGCCGGAGGCGAGCGCCATCTCCTCGACCACGTTGAGCAGCCGGCGTTCGAGCAGGTCGCGCGTGGAAGGATCGACCGGACGGGCGCCGACCATCCGCGCCACCGCTTCCCCACCTTCGCGCAGTTCCAGGATCTGCAGCACCGTGCCGCCCGCGATCATCATCACGACCACGGCCGTCGTGGTCGCGACGAAATGGTTCGGCAGCGCGTTCAGCCCTTCGTGCGCCCACGCCCCGTGGGGCGCAAATACGTATAGATACGCGGTGCCCAGCACCACATTGACCGCCACCACGATCGCGATCACGGCTGCCGCGAACAGCCAGATCAGTTGCCGGCTGGTCTGCCGCGCCTGGTGCTGCTGCTCGAAAAAACTCGTCGCCAAAGCCGCGGGCTCAGAACTGAACCTTGACCGCCTTGCGCTCCTCGTCGCTTTCGGTGGCCTTGAGCAGCTCGGCCGGCTGGAAAGAGAACGCGCCGGCGATGAAGTTGGACGGAAACTGCTGCACGGCGTTGTTGTAGGTCATCACCGCATCGTTGAACGCCTGCCGGGCGAACGCGATCCGGTTCTCGGTGCTGGTGAGCTCCTCGGTGAGCTGCATCATGTTCTGGTTGGCCTTCAGGTCCGGATACGCTTCGGCCACCGCGAACAGCCGCCCGAGCGCCCCGGACAGGCCCCCCTCGGCCGCGGCCAGCTGGCGCATCGCCTCGGGATTGGCCGGATCGCCCGCGGCGGCCGTGTTGGCCGACACCGCCGAGTTGCGCGCCTTGACCACCGCTTCCAGCGTTTCACGCTCGTGTGCGATGTATTTCTTGGCGGTCTCGACCAGGTTGGGGATCAGGTCGTAGCGACGCTTCAGCTGGACATCGATCTGCGCGAAGGCGTTCTTGAATTCGTTGCGCTGCGCAACCAGCCGGTTGTAGATGGCCATCGCCCCGAATACGACGGCTGCAATCAGCACGAAAAAAACGATCAACCCCATGGTCCGATCCCTCCCCGGTTGTCTGGATGGTCCGGGTGCGTGTCGAACCCGGTGCAGCGCGCGACAGACTACCCGCGATCCGAGGTCGGGCGCAACCTGGGTCGCGTTGAAACGAACGGGGCGGAGCTTGCGCGTTTACGGCTTGGCGGCGTTGGGCGATTCCTGCTGGCTCTTCTTGATGGCCTGCACCTCCTGGTCGGTGATCAAATCGAACAGTTTGACCACCCGCCGCACACCGCTGACCCGGCTGGCCGCCTTGGCGGCGATCTCGCCTTCGGCCGGCGTCACCTTCCCCAGCAGGTAGACGACGCTGCGATTGACGGTCGCCTCGACCACGCCGGTCGGAAGGCCCTCGGCGCCGAGCAGCGCGGCCCTCACCTTGCCCGCCAGCAGCGTGTCGTCGGTGCGGTCGCCCAGCGTGGCCCGGTCGCCCACCACCAGTTCATTGACCACCTCGCGCGCGTTTTCGACCTTGGACGCCACCTGCTCGGCCAGCGCGCGCTGCTCGGCCGTCTTCACCTCGCCCGCCAGCAGCACCTTGCGGTTGTAGCTGGTCACGTCGAGCTGCATCGCCCCCTCCGGGACGTTGTCGCTGAGCGCCTTTTTCACGCGCGACTCGATCCGCTGGTCCTCAAGCTGGATGCCCACCGACCGCCGGTCGGTCGCCACCACGGCGCCCCCCGCGGCCGCGCCGACGCCCAGCACCACGCAGCCGTCCAGCGTCGAGATTGCCGCCGCCAGGAACACCCATACGATTGCCCGCTTCATCCACTTTCCTCCTCGGCGCCGAAAGCGGCGCGTAGCCATTCCAGCCGGTCTGCTTCGGCGATCACGACGTCGAACCGGCACGGCGGCCAGCGATCGCCGAAATGCTGCTGCAGGTACTGCTGCGCCGCCCGGCGCAGCCGGCGCCGCTTGGCTGCATCGACGCTGGCCGCCGCCAGACCGGCGCGCGCGCGGCTTCGGACCTCGACGAACACCAGCGCCGGGCCGTCGCGCGCGACGATGTCCAGTTCGCCGACACGATAGACGACCTGGCGCGACACCACGCGCAGGCCGGCGCGCTGCAGCATCGCGCAGGCGGCCTGTTCGGCCGCATCCCCGATCCTCTGGCGCGCACTGCGCGCCACAAGAGAGCGCATCCCGACCCTTTCCACCGCCCGTGCGTGCAAGACCCAGGATGCGGCATTTGGTTCCGCCAGCGTGAAAAGGCCGCAGCGTTCGGATTTGCGGCAGCCGCGTCCGCCGCCCAGAATGCGACAGGCGAGCAAGCGCCGACCTGGGAGCTCGCGCCGCGGAGCGAATCGAAAATGGATGATCCGGAAACCCCCGATCTATGGTCCCGCCAGCCGCTGCTGACCGCGTCCGGGCTGGAGCAGCAACAGCTGCCGCGCGCATTGTATGTAGTGGCCACGCCGATCGGCAACGCGGCCGACGTTTCGCTGCGCGCACTTTGGGTACTCCGCAATGCCGATTGCATCGCGGTCGAAGACACGCGCGTGACGGCGCCGCTGCTGAAGCGTTACGGGATCCGGGCCCGCCTGGTCGCCTTGCACCGGCACAACGAGCGCAGCGCAACCGAACAGATCCTGGCCCGCCTGTCCAGCGGCGAGCGGGTCGCGCTGGTCAGCGACGCCGGCACGCCCGGTGTGTCCGATCCGGGCGCGCTGCTGGTTCGGGCCGCGCTGTCCGCCGGCGAGCGCGTCGTACCGATCCCGGGCCCGAGCGGCCTGACTGCGGCGCTGTCGGTGGCGGGGCTGCAGGCGACCTCGGTATGGCTGCTCGGGTTTCTGCCCGCGCGGGCCCAGGCACGGCGCCGCCTGCTGCAGAATGCGGCCGCGCGCAACGAGGCCTTCGTGCTGTTCGAGGCGCCGCATCGGATCGCGCACACCGCGCGCGAGCTCGCATCGGTGCTGCAGCCCGACCGCCGCGTAGTGCTGGCGCGCGAGCTTACCAAGATGTTCGAGGCAGTGGTACAGACCTCGGCGGCCGATCTGCCGCGGGCCGTGGATGAGCAGGGTGAGCGGGGCGAGTTCGTTGTGGTGGTCGACAGTGGCCCGCCCGCCGATGCTGGAGCCGTCGCGCTGGACGAGACCAGCCGGCGCTGGCTGCGGGCGCTGGCCGCCGAGATGCCGGCGGCGCGCGCCGCGGCGGTCGCGGCCAAGGCAACCGGCATGGCTCGCGAGGCCGTCTATCGCGCTCTGCTGGCCGAGCGCACCTGATGCCGCGCGCCCTCACCCCCTCCCCTCTCCCGCTGCGCGGGCGAGGGGCGACCGATCATCGCAGTTACGAAATCGCTTCCAGGGCACCCTGAATCGCCCCTCGCCCGCGCAGCGGGAGAGGGGAGGGGGTGAGGGCGCGCGGGCGCTTTCCTCGACCGCCCGTCACGCCTGGGCGTCGGCGACCACCTGCGCGATCACGCAGGTGAGCTTCTTCGCGTACGGAATCAGCAGGAATTCGTTCGGCCCGTGGGCGTTGGATTGCGGGCCCAGTACGCCGGTGATCACGAACTGTGCGCGCGGGAAGCGCTCGCCCAGCATCGAGATGAACGGTATGCCGCCGCCCTCTCCCATCCAGGCTGGCGGCATTCCGAAGTGGGCGAGCGAAGCCTGGTCCAGCGCTTCCTTCAGCCAGGGCGCCGTCGGAGGCGCGTTCCAGCCCGCACCGGCGTTTTCCAGGTCGAACCGGACCCGCGCCCCGTAGGGCGGATCGGCTTCCAGCACCTGCTTGAGCCGCTGCGCGGCGCGTTCGGCGTCCGCGGTGGGTGGAAGCCGCACACTCAGCTTCAGCGCCGTGCCGGGGCGCAGCACATTGCCGGCTTCCTTGGGCGGCGGCAGGCCCGCGGCCCCGACCACCGACAGCGTCGAGCGCCACGTTCGATTCAGGATCGATTCGACCGGATCGGTCGTGACCGGGTGCGCCGTATCACCGGGCGACGCATCGTCGTTGCGGGGCGCCCACGGAAATTGCTGCCAGACCCGGTCGCCCAGCACGCTCGCGGCCGTTTGCGCCTGCTCCAACCGGTCCTGCGGAATCGGAGCGTGAAACGCCGGGTCTCGCAGCTTGCCGGTGCGCGAGTCGTCGACCCGGTCCAGCAGGATTCGCTGGATCCGGAACGACGAGGGCACGATGCCCGAGGCGTTGCCCGAATGCACGCCCTCGCGCAGCACGTCCACGCTCAGCACGCCGCCCACCAGCCCGCGCAGCGACGTGGTCACCCACAGCCGCTCGTAGTCGCCGCACCCCGAGTCCAGTCCGATCAGCAGTGCGACCTCGCCCAGCCGGGGCGTCAGGTGGTCCAGGTAGGCGGGCAAATCGAAGCTGCCGCTTTCCTCGCAAGTCTCGATCAGCCCGACGCACCGCGGGCGCGGCACCTCGCTCGTGTCGAGCGCAGCCAGGGCGGTCAAGGCGGCATAGACGGCGTAGCCGTCGTCGGCCGCTCCCCGCCCGTACAAGCGTCCATCCTGCAGCACCGGCTGCCACGGCCCCAGGCCCGTGCGCCAGCCCGACATCTCGGGCTGCTTGTCCAGGTGCCCGTAAAACAGCACGGTACGATCGCCGCTCGCGCCAGGCCGCGTCGACGGCGCATCGAAGAACACGCACGGGGTGCGCCCGTCCAGCGTCACGATCTCGGCCTGCAGACCCTTTACGGGCTGGCTGCGGGCCCACGCCAGCGCATCGCGCGCGACGCGCTCCAGATGGCCATGCTCGGCCCAGCCAGGATCGAACGAAGGTGACTTGGCCGGGATCCGGATGTAGTCGCTCAGCCGGGCCACCAGGTCCTGGTCCCAGCGCTCGTCGACGAACTGGCTTGCAGCGGAAGCAATCACGGTTGGGTACCGCCTCGTGGGTTGGCGCCGGCCGCAAGAATACCGCGTCGGTTTCACCAACCGCCTGTTCCCTCAGCGAACGTACAGCACCGTCGGCCGGTTCAGGAATTGCTCGAGCTGCCGCGACCAGCGCAGCGCCTCGGCGCGCTGCGTCGCGTCCCCGATCAGCACCCGGCTCAGGCCGGCCTGGCGCTCTATCCGCGGCGCACGCAACGCGACCGGCAGGCTCGCCGCATCCGGCGAGCTCAGCAGAAGCGCGAGGCGGTCGCGCAACGCCTCGGCGTTCATCGCGACTTTGAACGCTCCCACCTGCACCGACCAGTGCGAGCCGCCCGCTGGGGCCGGCGCCGCCGCAGGCGGATCAGCGGACGCGCTGCGCGCGATCGGACCGGCCGGCCGCTGGTCGGACGGCAGCGCGCTCGAAACCGACTGGGACCCGGGCGGAACGACGGCCAGCGCGACCGCCACCGGTGCCTCGCCGGCCAGACTGGCCGCGGCGACCACCGGCGCTGGCGCGACCGGCGCCGCGGCGGGCGGCGGCGACGCCGCGCGCGCGAGCCGACCGGTCAGGACCCGCTCGACCACCACCTCGCCGCTGCCGGGCACGGCCAGCCCGAGGCGAGCGGCCGCCGCGTACGACAGGTCGATGATCCGATCGCGCACGAAGGGGCCACGATCGTTGATCCGGACGATCACGGATCGCCCGTCGTCGACGCGGGTGACGCGCGCGTAACTGGGGATCGGCAGCGTCGGATGGGCCGCGGTCATCGCGAACATGTCGTAGCGTTCGCCGCTCGCCGTGCGATTGCCCTGGAACTCGCGACCGTACCAGGACGCCATGCCGCGCTGCTTGAACGGTGCATCGGACGTGTCCGGCACATAAGTGCGTCCCAGCGCTGCGTACGGGCGGTTCGCGTAGGGATTGAGCGGCTCGTCGCGCGGGACCGCATCGGGCGTGGCGAGCAGGTCCGACGGGACCCGCTCGGGTGGGCCGTCCTCGCGATAGAACCCGGGATGTTTCGGAGCCGACGAGCACGAGGCCACCACCAGCGCGGCGACCGCGAGCGGCAGCCAGGGCAGCCAGAGCGCCGCCCGCGCTACATCTGGACCAGCTTGCGGTTGCTCTGCACGCACATCAACATTCCGCACGCCATCCCCAGCGTGACGAGCGCGGTGCCGCCGTAGCTGATGAACGGCAGGGGAACCCCCACCACCGGCAGGATGCCGCTCACCATCGCCATGTTCACGAATGCGAAGGTGAACAGGATCATCGCGATCGCGCCGGCCAGCAGCCGGGTGAACGAACTGGACGCCTGCAGCGCGATCGCCAGCGCGCGGCCCACCAGCACCATGAACAGGATCACCAGCACCAGGTTGCCGATCAGCCCGAACTCCTCCGAATACACGGCGAAGATGAAGTCGCTGGTGCGCTCCGGAATGAACTCCAGGTGGGTCTGGGTCCCCTGCATCCAGCCCTTGCCGAACGCGCCGCCGGAGCCGATCGCGATCATCGCCTGAAGCGTGTGAAAGCCCTTGCCGAGGGGATCGCTCATCGGATCCACCAGCGTCAGGATCCGGTTGCGCTGGTAGTCGTGCATCAGCATCCATCCAACCGGCAGCGACGCCACCGCGCCGCCGATCATCACCGCCAGCCACAGCCACGGCAGCCCAGCGAAGAACATCACGAAGAAACCGGCCGCCATCACCAGCATCGCCGTTCCCAGGTCCGGCTGGCGCGCGATCAGCGCGACCGGCGCCAGCACCAGCAGGGCGGCGACCACGAAATCCATCCTGCGCACCGCTCCCTCGCGCCGGTCGAAGTACCAGGCCAGCATCAGCGGCACGCCCAGCTTCATGATTTCGGCGGGCTGGATCCGTACGCCCAGGTCGAGCCAGCGCTGGGCGCCCTTGACCGATACGCCGGCCACCAGCACCGCGATCAGCAGCAGCACGCCGATCGTATACACCGGCAACGCCAGCCGTTTCAGCGTACGCGGCGACAGCCCGGCGACCGCGATCATCAGCACGAACGCCAGCCCGAAGTTGCGCAGCTGCTCGCCGAACCGGCCCGGGTGGTCGGACGCCGCGGAGTACAGCGTCGCCAGTCCCACCAGGCTCAGCACGCCCACCACCGCCAGCAGCACCGGATCCAGGTACGGCAGGCGGCTGCGCAGCCAGGGGCCGAGCCGTTGCGACATCGGGTTCATACTCATGGTCGGCCCTTGGCGTCCGCCGCGGCGACCGGCTCGTCGGCACCGTCGTGTGGGGCCGGCGTGGGCGGCGGCGGGATCTTGCCGAGCAGGTAATAGTCGAACACCGCGCGCGCGATCGGCGCCGCAGCCATCGCGCCCCAGCCGCCGTTTTCGACCAGCAGCGCCAGCGCGATCCTCGGCCTGGCGCCCGGTTCGGCCGGCGCGAAGGCGATGAACAGTGCATGGTCGCGATGGCGCTCGTCGATCTTGCTCTCGTTGTACTTCTCGTTCTGCGCGATGCCAACCACCTGGGCGGTGCCGGTCTTGCCGGCGGCGCGGTACGTGGCCCCTGCAAAGGCCGCCCGTCCGGTCCCGTTCAGATCCACGTCCACCATCGCATCGCGTATGAATTCCAGGTTGCGCGGATTGAGCTGGATGCGCGCGCCCTCGGACGGAACGGTCGGCTGCAGCTTGCCGGTGCTGGGATCCTCGATCGCGCGCACCACATGCGGCTTCATCACGACGCCACCGTTGGCCAGCGTTGCGGTCGCGTGCGCCAGCTGCAACAGCGTGAAGCTGTTGTAACCCTGCCCGATGCCGATCGAAATGGTCTCGCCGCCGTACCATTTCTGGTGGAAACGCCGCTCCTTCCACTCGGACGACGGCAGCACGCCCGTCAGCTCTCCCTCCAGGTCGATCCCGGTGAGCTGCCCGAAGCCGAGCGGCTGCATGCAATCGTGGATCGCATCGACGCCCAGATCGTTGGCCAGCACGTAGTAGTACACGTCGCTCGACACCACGATCGACCGGTGCAGATCGACATTGCCGTAGCCGCCCTTCGGGGCGCGGCCTTCGCGGAATTCGTGCCCCGCATACCAGAAGTAGCCCGGATCGTAGGTGACGCTGTCGGGGCGGCGCTTGCCCAGTTCGAGCGCGCACAGCGCCAGGAACGGCTTGTAGGTCGAGCCGATCGGATAGGTGCCCCGCAGCGCGCGGTTCAGCAACGGCTTGTCGGGCGAGTTGTTCAGGCCGTCCCAGCTGAGCGGGTCGATGCCGTCGACGAACAGGTTCGGATCGAAGGTCGGCTTGGACACGAAGGCCAGCACGTCGCCGCTGTCGGGCTCGATCGCGATCAGCGCGCCGCGCCGGTCGCCGAACGCCCTTTCGACGATCTCCTGCAGCTTGATGTCGATCGACAGGATCAGGTTGTGGCCGGGGGTGGAGGCGCTGCGCGCCAGCGTGCGTACGGGGTGGCCGCCGGCTGTGATTTCTACCTGCTCGAAGCCGGTGGTGCCGTGCAGAAACTCCTCGTAGCTGGACTCGACCCCGATCTTGCCGATGTACTCGGTGCCTTCGTAGTCGCGCGGATTGTTGAACTTGTCGATGCGATCCTCGTCGCCGGTACTGATGCGGCCGATGTAGCCCAGCACGTGCGAGGCCGTATCGCCCAGCGGGTACTGCCGGAACAGCCGCGCGCGCAGCTCCACGCCCGGGAAGCGGAAACGCTGCGCGGCGAAACGCGCCACCTCCACGTCGGTCAAGCGGGTGCGGATCGGCACCGAATCGAGGCGCTTGTAGTCGTCGAGCAGCTTGTGAAAGCGGCGCCGGTCGCGCGGTTCGATCGGCACCACCTTGGCCAGCTCGTCGATCGTGGCATCGAGGTTCTGAACCTGGTTCGGAGCGATCTCCAGCGTGTAGGCCGAGTAGTTCTTGGCGATGATCTCGCCGTTGCGGTCCTTGATCAGGCCGCGGTTGGCCGTGAGCGGAACCCGCGCGATCCGGTTCTGCTCGGCCTGCTCGTAGAACTCGTGGTGCCGGACCAGCTGCAACCACGCGAAGCGCATCACCAGCGACACAAAACCGGCCAGCACGACCAGCGCGGCCACCAGCAGCCGGGTGCGGAAATAGAAGACTTCCCGCTCAGGATTGCGCAACAATTTCATGGCGGGCGCTTACGAACGGGTCGACACGGGTGCTTCGGTCATGCACTGGTCCAGAAATCCATATCGGGTCAGCTGATCGCCCGCGCCAGCGCAAAGGCGACCGCGGCGGCCAGGCCGCCGATGCTGGCCGTCTGCAACGCCGACTTCAGGCGCGGCGCTCCGGTAAATCCGCCCTTGACGAACCCGAACACGGCCAGAGCCGCCAGCGTGACGCCGATCGACCATGGTAGCGCCTGCGACGCCGATGCGCTGGCCATGTACGGCGCCAGCGGGACCAGACCGCCCAGAATATAGCTCGCACCGATCGTCAGCGCTGAACGGCCGGCGCGTTTCGGATCCGGTTTTTGCAGGCCCAGTTCGAAGCGCATCATGAAGTCGCGCCAGGCAAGCGGATTGGCTTTCAAGCCCTCGACCACCCCACCATAGTGCTGTTCGGTCAGGCCATACTGCCGAAAAACTTCGCCAATCTCCTCGATTTCCGCCTGAGGCTTTTCCAGGATTTCCTGTTCCTCCCGCGCCAGCTCCGAGACGTAGTGCTCCATGTCGCCCCGCGCGGCCAGATAGCCTCCCAGGCCCATCGCAATGGAGCCGGCAGCGATCTCGGCCACGCCGGCCGCGACCACGACCCCCGATCCGGCTACCGCGCCGCTGATGCCAGCGGCCAGTGCGAACGGCACCGTCAGGCCGTCGGCCATGCCGATCACGACGTCGCGCAGCAGGTCACTGGACTGGAAATGCGTTTCACGGTGCAGATAACTGCTCAAGGCGGCCTCCCCATGAACGCCTGAAACGGGCGCGGGTATCTTACGGGTCATTTGATGGGAGGTTGCATGGACCCGCTGGAGACCCGCTTCGCAGACTGCCTGCACTACGCGACGCACCGGCGCCGCCCGGGCGAGCCGTTCGAGCCGCCGATCGTCAACACCACGATCTACGCGCTGCCTGGCGAGCCGCAGGGCCAGTACCAATATGCGCGCTGGGCCAACCCGACCTGGACCGCCCTGGAAGAGGTGCTGAGCCTGCTGGAGGATGCGGAAACGATCATTTTCCCGTCCGGCATGGCGGCCGCGGCCTCGCTGCTGTACAGCCAGCTTCGCCCGGGCGATCAGATCCTGCTGCCCTCGGACGGGTACTACACGGTGCGGACCGCCGCCGAAAAATTCCTGGCCCCGATGGGCGTGGGCGTTCGCACCTGCCCGACGGCGGCACTGGAGCGCGAACCACTGGCCGGCCTGAAACTGGTGTGGGTCGAGACCCCTTCCAATCCGGGTCTGGATCTGGCCGATCTGCGCGCGGTGGCGCAGCGCGCACACGAGGCCGGCGCGCTGCTGGTCGTGGACAACACGACGATGACGCCGATCGGCCAGCGCCCGCTGGATCTGGGCGCCGATGCCATCGTGTCGTCCGACACCAAGGCCGTCAACGGCCACTCCGACGCGCTGTTCGGTCACGTGGCCTCGCGCAACACCGGCCTGATGGCCGGCGTGCGCGAATGGCGCCGGATCTGCGGGGCGATCCCGGGAGCCTTCGAGGCCTGGCTGGTTCAGCGCGGCCTGGATACGCTCGAGGTGCGCTTTTCCAGGATGTGCGACAACGCCCGGCTTCTGGCGCAGCGTTTCTCGCAGCATCCGAAGGTGCGCGCCGTCTGTTATCCAGGCCTGCCGTCGCACCCGGCCCACGAGCTCGCGCGCCGCCAGATGCCGGGCGGCTTCGGCCCGCTGATCGGGCTGACGCTGGCCGACGCCGCCGCGGCCGAGCACTTCATCGACGGTTGCCGCTACGTGCGTTCAGCCACCAGCTTCGGCGGCGTGCATTCGTCGGCGGAACGGCGCGCGCGCTGGGGCGAGGCGGTTGCGCCGGGGTACATCCGCTTCTCGGCCGGGTGCGAGCCGTTGGAGCCGCTGTGGCAGGACGTGGAGCGGGCGCTGCAGGCGGTGCCGGGCTAGTCTTCGTCCGCCTCGAGACGGATCACGCCGTTCGAGGGCTCCTCGCAGCCCGCATCGTCGAACGCCACGTCGCCGGCCGGATCGGCCACACCGGTCGGGCGCAGTCCGCGAAAGTCGAACAGCGCCCGGTCCATCAGGTGCGAGGGCACCACACGCGCCAGCGCGTTGAAGATCGTTTGCGCGCGTCCCGGAAAGCGCCGCTCCCAGTCGAGCAGCATCTGGCGCATCTGCTTGCGCTGCAGGTGTTCCTGGGATCCGCACAGATCGCACGGGATGATCGGGAAATCGCGCTGCTGCGCGAAGCGCGCGAGGTCGGCTTCCTTCACATAGGCGAGCGGGCGGATCACCACATGCCGCCCGTCATCCGAGACCAGCTTGGGCGACATCGCCTTCAAGCGGCCGCCGTGGAACAGGTTCAGGAAGAAAGTCGCCAGGATGTCGTCGCGATGATGGCCGAGCGCGATCTTGGTGGCACCGAGCTCGTCGGCGACCCGATACAGGATCCCGCGGCGCAGTCGCGAGCACAGCGAGCAGGCCGTGGCCCCCTCGGGAATCAGGCGCCGCACTACGGAATAAGTGTCCTTCGTCTCGATGTGGAAGGCGACGCCGCGACGCGCCAGGTAAGCCGGCAGTACCTCGGCCGGAAAACCCGGCTGCTTCTGGTCCAGGTTCACCGCGATCAGCTCGAACGGGAGCGCCGCGCGGCGCTGCATCGTCATCAGCAGGTCGAGCAGGCCATGGCTGTCCTTGCCGCCCGACAGGCACACCATGACCCGGTCGCCGTCGGCGATCATCGCGTAGTCGGCGATCGCCGCTCCGGTCAGGCGCAGCAGGCGCTTTTCCAGCTTGTTGGCATCGCGCGCAAGGCGCAGCGCGGCCTCCCGGTCCGGGGCCGGCCGCGACGTGGCGCTCGATACCTCCGTCAACGGGACGCTCAAGGCGACTCCTTGAATCTGAACACTTCGATTCCGACGCCTGCGACGTCGTCGTACACATCGGGTTTCTCGGTGCAGACCCGCACCGCCACCACGCCCGGGCGTGCCAGCAGCGCGCCGGCCAGGTCGTCGATCAGCGTCTCCTGCAGGTTCACGTGGCCGCGCTTCAGGCGCGCCCGTATCGTCTCGCGCACAAAATCGTAGTCGATCACTTCTTCCACCCGATCGTGCTGCGGGGTCGACGCCGACAGCGCCACGAACAGGTCCACGTTGATGATCAGCCGCTGCGCTCCGGCGTGCTCGCGGTCGTACACGCCGATGTTGGCCTCGAACACCGCGTCGCGCAAGTAGATGCGGCGGCACTGCGCCAGGCGCGGATCGAGCAGCCAGCTCATCGCGAGCTTCCGTGCAGGAACATGACATCGCGCGGGCTCGGCACCAGGTGCTGGCCGGCGTCGACCAGCAGCGTGGTGCCCGTCACAGCGCGGGCGCGCGCCAGGTAGACGACCGCCTGCGCGATGTCCTGGGGAGAGCTGCAATAGCCGAGCGCGCTCAGTTGTGAGGCCCGCTCGAAGTTGCGCAGGCTCTGCCCGGGCGCCGGCAGCGCGATGCCGGGGGCGACCCCGACCACGCGCAGCTTCGGGGCCAGCGCGCGCGCCAGCAGGTCGGTGGCCGAGCACAGCGCCGCCTTGGACAGCGTGTACGAAAAGAAGTCCGGATTCGGATTCCACAGCTTCTGGTCGAGCAGGTTGATCACGACACCCTGGCCGCCATCGGCGATGCGCCGATGCAGCTGTCGCGCCAGCAGCACCGGGGCGGCCACATTGACGCGCATGTGACGCGTCAGCCGGGCCGAATCGAAATCCAGGGCCGTGTCCTGCTCGAACAACGAGGCGCTGTTGACCACGCAGGTGACCTCGCCCAGCTCCGCGGCACACTGCTCCAGCATCGAGCCGATGTCGCTGGCGGCCCCCAGGTCACGCTTGACCGTGCAGGCCCGCCGCCCCACGCGGCGGATGTCGGCGACGGTCGCCAGCGCGTCGGTCCGGGAGCGACCGTAATGAACCGCGACGTCGAAGCCGTCGTGCGCCAGCGCGAGCGCAATTTCGCGCCCGATCCGGCGCGCGGCCCCGGTGACCAGGGCGACCGGCGGGCCGGCAGCAGTGCGGGGGTGGCGTCTTTTCATCGATCCGGCTTCGAAGTGCGTGGTGTGCAGTCGGCACCTCAGCGCGGCCAGTGTACCGTTACAGCGATGAACGACCCTGCTCGAGGCGCGCTTCCGATCGACCGGCCCGCCGCAACTGTCGGGCCCGATGCCATGGCGGCCAGCGGGCGCCTCGTGGCGCACATCGTCGAACACATCGAGGCGAGCGGTGGCTGGATACCGTTCGACCGCTTCATGCAGCAGGCGCTGTACGAGCCGGGGCTCGGTTATTACGCTGCCAAGCCGGACAAGATTGGAGCACGTGGCGATTTCGTCACGGCGCCGGAGCTGTCTCCCCTGTTCGCGCGGGCTCTGGCGGCTCAGATCGAGCAGGCGTTCGGCGCTCTTCCGCACCGGCTGCTCGAATTTGGCGCCGGCAGCGGCGCGCTGGCGGCCGAGCTGATCGCGCAGCTCAAGCGCGTCGGCGTCGAACTCGAGAGCTATGCGATGGTCGAGGTATCGGCCGATCTGAAAGCGCAGCAGCAGGCGCGGCTGCGCGACTCCAACGTGTGCTGGCTGGATGCCCCGCCGGATCGTTTCGAGGGCGTGATCATCGCCAACGAGGTGCTGGACGTGATGCCGGTGAAGCTGTTCGCCAAGCGCGGCGGGCGCACGCTGGAGCGCGGCGTGGTCCAGGGCGGTAGCGGCCTGAGCCTGGCCGAGCGCCCCGCGGGCGTCGAACTGCTCGAGGCGGTCGAGGCGATCGAGGCCGACGCCGGGCCGCTGCCCGACGGCTACGCCTCCGAGGTCGGCCTGGTGGCGCGCGCCTGGACCGCAACGCTGGGACAGTGGCTCCAACGGGGCCTGGCACTGCTGGTCGATTACGGCTTTCCCCGCCGCGAGTACTACCACCCGCAGCGCGCGATGGGCACGCTGATGTGCCATTTCCGCCACCGGGCGCATCCCGATCCGCTCTGGCTGCCCGGATTGAACGACATCACCGCCCACGTCGACTTCACGTCGATCGCGCAGGTAGCGCGCAGCGCCGGACTCGAAGTGCTCGGCTACGCCTCGCAGGCGCGCTTCCTGCTCGATTGCGGGCTGCTCGATTTGCTGAGCCAGGCGCCCGGGGCATCAAACACCGCCGCGGCGCTGCGCCTGCTGTCGGAAGCCGAGATGGGAGAGCTGCTGAAAGTGCTCGCGCTCGGCCGGGGCACCAGCGGCCCGCTGCGGGGATTCGTCCGCGGCGACCGCTCGCACCGGCTGATCTGAGCCCTCGGTAAATCGCGATGGCTCCTTCTTTCCTTTAATGTAACGGGTCGTTTTGTTGACGGGCTGGGAGAGACCGATGAACGCATGGCGCGTTGCTGCGCAAGTCTGCTTTGGCGGGCTCCTGCTCGCGCGCCTCGCTGCGGCGGGCCTTGCGCAGGAAGAGCCGGCCAAGCCGGGCGGCGCGTCCAAGGAGGAAGCGGCAAAGCCGGACGCGGCCGAACCCAAACCCTTCCAGGAGGTGATCAAGGGAGCAACGGAGCACAAGGGCTACCTCACCGTCTGGCAGAAAGAGGGCAAGGTCTGGGTCGAGATTCCCGACGACCGCCTCGACAAACCGTTTTTCTTCGAGGCCAACATCAGTAACTCCATCGGCGAGCGCGGCGCCTACGCCAGCCAGATGGGCGCCTCGGCGATGGTGGTTTTCCACCGGATCGGCAACACGATGCAGCTGATCGCCCGGGACGCCGCACATCGGGCCGCCGCGGGCACTCCGGCCGAGCGGGCCGTGCGCCAGAGTTTTTCCGACAGCCTGATCGCCTCGGCGCCGGTCGTCAGCAAGCACGAGGACGCCCGCAACTCGGTGCTCGTGGATGCCAGGCCGTTGCTGCTGCGCGATATCCTGGGATATTCGACCGACCTGGAGTCGGCATTCCGCCTCACCTACGCGCTCGATGCCGCCAACAGCAGCTTTTCCGCCATCCGCGCGGACGAGCAGATCGCCGTGCTGAGCGTCTCGGCGCATTTCTCGATCGCCCGTCTGCCCGGCTTCATCTCGCCGGAGAACAAGTTTCCCCCTCGTCCGCCGCGTACCGTGCCCGACCCGCGCAGCTTCTTCGTCGGCTTCGTGTACAGCTTCACGCCGCTGCCGGCCGAGCCGATGCGGCCGCGGCTGGCCGACGACCGGATTGGGTACTTCCAGACCAATATCGCCGACTACACCGCCGACGCTGCGCCCAACGCCCGGGTGCATTACATTAACCGCTGGCGGCTCGAAAAGCAGGACCCGTCGGCGCAGCTGTCCGAGCCGAAGCAGCCGATCGTGTTCTGGATCGACCGCAACGTGCCGGAACGCTACCGGCCGGCGATCCGCGACGGCATCCTCGAATGGAACAAGGCCTTTGAAAAGATCGGCCTTCGCGACGCCATCGTCGTGCGGATCCAGCCCGACGATGCCGACTTCGACACCCTGGACGCCCGCCACGCGTCGGTGCGCTGGTTCGTCGGAGCCGACGTGGGCTTCGCGATCGGGCCGTCGGTGGTCGACCCGCGGACGGGGGAGATTCTCGACGCCGACATCGGACTGTCGGATGCCTTCACACGCCAGGCCCGGCAGCTGGTCAGCGAGGAGCTGCCGCCGCGCCCGGGCAGCCTGCCGCTGCGGCGCGAGTCACGCGCGGAATGCACGTTCGCCAGCCAGGCAGTCGACGAACTCGGGTTCGGAATGGACCTTCTCGGCGCCCGGGGCGAGGCGGCGCCCGACGGGCCCGAGGCGGACCGGCTGGCCCTGGCCTACCTGAAGGACATCGTCATGCACGAGGTCGGGCACACGCTCGGCCTGCGCCACAACTTCCACGCCTCGACGATCCGGACGCGGGCGCAGTTGGACGACCCCGACTACGCGCGGATCCACGGGCTGGCGGGGTCTGTGATGGACTACCTGCCGATCAACATCGCCCCTCCCGGCGAACGGCAGGGCGAATACGTGATGCCCACGCTCGGACCCTATGACTACTGGGCCATCGAGTACGGCTACCGCCCGCTCGAGACCGCGCAGGAGGACGCCGAGCTGGCGCGGATCGCGGCCCGCAGCACGGAAGCGGAGCTGGTCTTCGCGACCGACGAGGACGCAAGTTCCGGCGCCGACGGCGCCGATCCGGAGATCAACCGCTTCGACCTCGGCTCCGAACCCCTCGCCTATTACGAGAGGCGCTTCGCGCTGTCGCGCGAGCTGTGGGACCGGATGCAGTCGCGGTCGATGAAGGACGGCGAGAGCTACCTGGTCCTGCGGCGCAACCTCGAGCGGGGCTTCCGGCAGGTCGGGCGCGCCGCGCCGCTGGTGGCGAAGTACATCGGCGGCGTGCGTACGACCCGCGATCACGGCGGCACCGGGCGCGCGCTGGCCGAGCCGGTGGCGGCGCCGATGCAGAAACAGGCGCTGGCGCTGCTGTCCCGCGAGTTGTTCTCCGAGGACAGCTTCCGCTTCCAGCCGCGCTTCCTGGCGCGGGTCGGGATCGACTATCTCGACCGCGAACTGCCGGAGGCGAACGACACCTCGAGTTTCGATCTGGGATCGCGCGTGCTCAAGATACAGGCCGAAGTGCTCGATCATCTGCTGTCGCAGCAGGTCGCAGCCCGGATCATCAGCGCCGGATACGTCGCCGAGCGCCCCAGCGAGCTGCTGAGCCTGGCCCAGCTTTACGACGCCCTGCAGGGCTCGATCTGGAGCGAACTGGACGGCGGCCGGGACATCCCGAGAATGCGCCGCAACCTGCAGCGCGAGCACCTGAAGCATCTGGTGGCGGCGCTGCTCAAGCCGGCGGGCGACGCGCAGGCCGACGTGCACAGCCTGAATCGCGCCAATGCCATCGCGCTGCGAGCGCGCGCGCAACGCGCGCAGGCCGCGCGGGGACTCTCACCCGAAGCCCGCTCGCATCTGCAGGAGACGGTCGCGACGATCGACGATGCGCTGAAGGCGACGCCGGTGAAAGCCGGAATCTAGGAAAGTTGGCCAGTTTGCCAAAGGCCGTCAGCAGCTAAGCCGCGTCGGCGCGCGCGAAAGCCAGCCAGTCCTTGCTGTCCGGGTCCCCGATCTCGAAATACAGCTCATACGGCGGCCGCCAGTTGCGGATCTCTATCGATTCGTAGACGCCGGCGGGCAGGGAGCCCCCGGGCTCGATCTCGAGTTCAACGCAAACCACCTTGTACGGATCCTTGAGCAGGGTCCAACGCCCTATCCCCGACAGAAAAACGCTCGTCCGGTGGTGGGGGAAACTGACATAGCAGGATGGAAGGTTCACGATCTGCGCGGTCCCGTCACTTCGCAACACGATCCGGGTCGAAGACCGATCCGATGTGGCTGCAGGTGCCGGGCCGCAAACGTCCGGCCAGGCCGAGACCTTGTAGGTCCCCGCAACCGACGTAACGGGGGGAATCTCGAATGGTCGTTGTACGCATGCCGCAATGCAGATCGGCACGACGAGGGTCAGTACAGCCAACCGTGTGGCGCCACCCATTCTGATACCGCCGACTGCCGGGATGTCCACAGTTTGGCACGGGGGCCGCGAGGTTTTTGCCAGACTCGAGCTGCGCGTCCGTTGCTGATTCCTACCGGCCCGCCGGCGCTATCATCACTGGCGCGTTCCATCCGGCAAAACTTTTAAACATCAGACCGGGGGGCATCATGTCGAAGATCGTCGGGTCGCCGCGCCATGCGGCGATGATGGTGGTGGTGTCGGCGTGCGTCGGATCGGCGGCAGCGCTCGAATCCGGGCCGCACGGCGAGATTCTCTGGGACAACTACGGCATTCCCCATATCTACGCAGCCGACGTGGCGAACGTGATCCGCGGCTACGGCTATGCGCAGATGGAGGCCCACGCCGAAACCCTCCTCAGCAATCTCGCGCTGGCGCGCGGCCGCGCTGCCGAGTACTTCGGAGCGGGGCCCGCCGACGCCTATGTTCAAAGCGACATCCAGGTGCGGACCTTCGACATTCCCCGTCGCGCGCGGCGCTGGCTCGCCGAAGGCGGCGAGTTGCAGCGCACCTACCTGGAAGCCGCCGCCGCAGGTATGAACCAATATGCCGCGGCGCACGGCGAAACGATCACCCCGGCGCTGCGCCAACTGCTGCCGATCGCACCCGAGGACCTGCTTGCCGATTTCCAGCTGACCATCACGTTCACATTCCAGTCCCAGCAGTCGGGGGTGCCGCAGCTGCTGGCAGCCTGGCAGAGCGGGCAGATCGCGACCGCGTCGCCCGCCGCGGCCGCCGCAACCTTGGCGGAGGGGGCCAGCGCGAAGGCGAGCGCCCTAGCCGGTCAGTTCTCGCAAGGTGCGCGCAACGGCTCCAACGGCTGGGCGCTGGCGCCGCGCCGGTCGGCCGACGGGAACGCGATGCTGGTCGGCAATCCGCACCTGCCGTGGGGCAACAACCAGCCGATCCAGGGGCTGGGTCTGTACCAGTGGTTCGAGGCCAATCTGGTGGTCGGGCATCCCAAGCACCCGCAGCTCAACGCCGAAGGCGTGTCGTTTCCCGGCGCCGCCTTCATCGGCATCGGCTACAGCGATGACGTCGGCTGGACCCATACCAATAACACGATCAAGAACGCGGACCTTTACGAGCTGACGCTCACCGGCCCCGACAGCTACCTGTGGGAGGGGCGAGGGCGCAACCTCGATCATCGCAGCGACCGCATCAGGATCCTGCAGAGCGACGGCAGCTACCTGACGCAGGCGCTGGACATCGTCAGTTCAGTACACGGCCCCGTCATCACGCCGCCGCGCGGCAACAAGGTGCTGGCGCTGCGCGTGGCGGGGCTTGACGCGCCCTCGCCCGTATCGCAGTACTGGGCAATGATCCGCGCCCGCAATCTGCGCCAGTTCATCGAGGCGAACTCCGCGCTGCAGATGCCATTTTTCAACGTGATCTACGCCGACCGCGGCGGGCACATCATGTACCTGTTCGGCGGCCGCCAGCCGGTGCGCTCCGGCGGCAGCTTCTACGACTGGGCCGGAATCCTGCCCGGCGATCGCGCCAGCGCCCTGTGGACCGAGACGCTCGAATGGGACGAGCTGCCCAGGGCGATCGATCCGCCCGGCGGGTTCGTGCAGAACGGCAACGACGCTCCCTGGACGGCGACGTTTCCCACGGCGATCCGTTACTCGGACTTCCCGGCCTGGATCGCGCCGCTCGAGATGGATCTGCGGCCGCAGCACAACGCGAACTTTCTGCTGTCGCAATCGAGCTTTACGGTCGCCGACGTGCTCGAGGGCAAGATGTCGACCCGGATGGCTCTGGCCGACCGGTTGGCGCCGGACCTGATCCAGGCGGCGCTCGCTTCGCGGGATCCGAACGCGGTCGCCGCCGCCAACGTGCTGGCCGCCTGGGATCATGGCGCCGATGAGGACAGCCGCGGCGCGCTGCTGTTCGAAGCCTGGTACGACGCGTATGCCGGCAACCCGGCGGTGCCCAAGGACAGCTCGTTGCCGCTGTACTTCAGCTACCCGGCGTTCCGCATCCCCTACGACCCGGCCGACCCGCTGCACACGCCCGAAGGCCTGCGCGAGACCACCCTTGCGGTGCAAA
>DASZFP010000180.1:0-53199 GCA_035939615.1 Burkholderiaceae bacterium
TGCGTACCGCATCGTCGACAGGATCGGAAGGCGCTCCAGCTTCGGCATGTACACATGGATCTCCCGCTTCGAGTAGTCCGCGCCGTTGCCGCCGATCGGGCCCTCGTGTCCCTCGAGCTGGCCCCAGAACGTGTAGTCCCCCTTGCCCGTACCCGTGGTGAAAATGCCGGCAATGTCTTCCATGGTGAGCCACGGGGTCGGATTCTTCACGTTCACCCAGACACCCGGTGGATACTTGCCGCCCGCGATGTGCTCCGCGTCCGGCGTGTTGTCCCACCCGACCTGAATGTCGGTCGGAGGATATCCGTGGCGCGAGGTGAATGCATCGGACTCCTGGAAGCTGACGTCCCGCGCGATTGGACCGAGCGCCGATTTTCCCGAATTGATTCCGCTCACGGACAGTCCCGAGGTGTGCAACTCCATGTGGAATCTGAACTCGGGATGGCTTCTGCGAAACATCGCCGTCAGCCGTTCCATGTAAGACGCCATCAGGTCGTTGCCGGCGATCAGGATCGAACCGTCCGGGAGTACATATTTCCCATCCCTGGCGGGCAAAGGGACTTTTCTCGCGATGTACGGTTTCAGAGCAGGCGCTTCGGATTCGCCGTCCGGAGCGTCGGCGGAGGCGGCGGCGCATGCCAGACACATGAGGCATGCCAAAGACATGGCGATCGAAGGGATGGGGCTGTGCATGGCGTCATTCCAGTTTCGCGAGCTCGCCCGCCAGCTCTGCGGCGTTGAGTGGCAGGTAACCCTTGGTGTCGGAAGCAATCGCTTCCTGGCCCTCCTTTGACAAGACCATCCGCAGGTATTCCTTGACGAACGGATCGAGCGGCTGCCCAGGAAGACGGCGGACGTAGACGTAGAGGAAGCGGTCGAACGGATAGCGGCCACTGCGCACGTCGTCGCGCGAGCCGTACACGGGGTCGCCCCAGTCGCCCGCGGTGACGCCGACCACCTTTACGTCGGGCGTGGCGCGATTGAGCGCCGTGATGCCGATCCCGGCAGGATCCTGGCTCACCTTCCGGGTGACATCCGCGTAGGTTGACAGCATCTGGTAGTTGCGCGCGTTGTGCGCAAGGCCCCACTTGTCGCGGAACAGGTACACGCCAAAGCCCGGGTCCTCCGAGGGATAGTGGTCGCTCTCCGGCAGCCCATAGCTGCGGATTTCCCGCTCGCCGGCCTCGCCTTTCACGCCCACCTGCTTCCACAGCACGATGTCGGGCGCGCGGCCGCCCACCGTGAAGATGTGCAGCAGCTGGCCGGGGGAGAGCCGCTCGATCGGATTGCCCGGGTGGACGATGAAGACGAGCGGACTGAGCTTGGCGGTGGAGCCGACAGCGCCGTGCGCGATGCGGACGCTGTAGGTCGGGGCCTTCACAAACGCCCGGTAGGCAGAACCCAGATTGCTCGAAAACTCCATGCCGATTGGAGCGAACGCGGTCTCGCCGAAAATCAGCGAATGCTGGGGCGCGATCAGGTTGCCGGGCACGTACAGAAATTTCGTGCCCGGGTGCGAATTCGCGTAGAGCGCATCGAGCTTGTCGAAGATGCCGCTCAGGTCATCCCAACCGACGATCCGGATCGTGCCGTCGGCCAGCAGGTAGCCGGCATCCTTCGCTGGCAGACCTGGCTGCGGTTGGTAGGGGGTCTGCGCACGGGCACAGAACACCGCGGTGGCGAGCGCAACCGCAACGATCGACCAGCGCGCGTTCATCGCGCGTTCCCGGTCCTAGAAGTCCACCTTGGTACTGAACTTGATGTTGCGATCCATCCCCGTCCCATAGGTGCCGGTCTGGACCGAATTCCAGTAGCGCAGATTGCCGACATTGTCGACCGAGAGTTGAAAGGACATCCGGTGGTCCGCGATGCGGGTTACGTAGCTGGCGCTGGTCGTGTACAGGAAGTACCCCGGAATGTAACCCTGGTCCTGAGGATTGACGGGGCGCTTCGTCACGCCGCTGGTGCCCGAAGTCAGCGTGAGCCCCGGAACCAGGGGCACGCGGTAGGTGACGGAAAGATTGCCCAACCATTTTGGCGTGTTTTCCGGCACCAGCCCGTTGATCAGGGGCTGCAGCGGGGAATTCTGCACGGCGCTGAGCCATTGCACGGCGACGTTGACGGTCCAGTGGCGATCGATGTCGTAATTGATCGTCGACTCCACCCCCTTGTACTCCAGATCCCCATTGTTTTCGAATATGTTGGTGACGGGATCGGTCACGGCGTTGGCGCGCGAGATCCGAAAGAATGACCCGCTGAGGGAAAGACCTTTGAAGTACGAATCGCGAATGCCGATCTCCCGTTGCCTCGATATGGCCGACGGCAGGATCACGTCCGGATTGTTGGCGGTGGCCGGTGCGGTGGCGCCCGCTTCCAGGCCTTGCATGTAGCTGGCAAACAGGGTCGTCGTGGGCCGGATGTCGTAGAGCAGGCCATAGGCCGGCGTATTGACCGTCGTCGTAGTCTCCTGCGAGCCGGCGGTCTCCACATCCCGGGTTCGGCGAATGCCGACCAGGAACTTCCACTTGGACGTCACGCCGACCGTGTCGTAGGCATACACCGCCGTGTCCTTGCTGGCCTGCGGGGGCAACGACGTGAACGGCTTCTTGAAGACCGGCGGGTTCAGGATGATCGGGTCGTAGATGTTCTGGGTCTGGGGCAGGGTCACGTTGTTCTGGCCGGTCGTGGCCGAGTCCCTCTCGCTCTTCGAGGGACCGAGCACCAGATCGTGAGTCAGAAACCAGGTCGAAAACTTGCCGAGCAATTCGGCCCGGTCGAGCGTGTTGGCGTAATTGTTGGTGACCGGCTGAACCGTGACGACCCCGCCCGCACCGGTTTGCAGGTTGTACTTGCCGATTCGGACCGTGAACCGTGAACGCGCCGAATCGGAGCGTCCACCCTCGACGAACACTTTCCAGTCGTCCGAGATGATGAAGTCGGCACGCCCCTGGTAGTTGGTGGTCCTCGGCGTGTAAAGGCCCCAGGTGCCGGACAGCAAATTCCTGGGGTCCGGGACGCGGGTGATCGGAACGACCCCATTGACGGCCGACAGCAGGCTGACTCCGCCCTGCTCGGGGACCTCCTTGGTGTAATGCTCGAAGTCGCCCTGGAAGCTCAGGCGGTCGGTCGCCTTGAAGTCGGCTCCGACGCTTTCAAAGTCCCCGTTGCCGCCCATTTCGCGAACACCGTTTTCCAGATGCGTGTGCGACAGATTGACCCGCACGCCGAGCTGCTTGTCGGGCAACAGGCGGCGACCGACGTCGACGGTCTGGCCGAATTGTCCGAAGGCGTTGCCGGCCAGTCCTGCCGACGTGACATCCTCGTCAGTCGCCCGCTTGGTCACTTCGTTGATGATTCCGGCCGGACTGGCGATGCCGAACATCAAGGCGTTGGCGCCTTTGAGCGTCTCGATTCGCTCCTTGTCCTCGTTGGGAGTCGTGATGACGCCGGCAATGGGCAGCCCTCCATTGAGCCGGTAGTTCGCAAACAGGTTCACCTTGATGCCGCGAATGTAGACCGAATCGTTGGGGCTTCCTTTCGAATTCGCCGGCGCGATACCGGCGACATTCCGGATGGCCTCGGCATAGCCTTCCTGAATCGTCTCCTCGAGGGCCTGGCCGGCAACGACCGCTTTGGTCATCGGCAGTTCCTGCTCGTTGCCCAGCTCCTGCTTGTTGTATTCCGCGATCGGTGCCTCAGAAGACGCTTTCGCCAGCTTGATTTCGGCCGGCGCCGGCTCGACCAGCGCAGCTGCCCCTGGCATGTGTGGCATCAGTTCGTCCCGGATGCCTTCGGCCTTCCTGATGAGGGCGGCCTCGTCAAAGCCCGCCACGTACGGAAACGTCATCTCGACCGACCCGATGATTCGGCGCCGATCATCCAGCAGCGGAACTTCGATTTCGACGTTGTAGTCGCCGCTCCGGTTGATCTCCACCCTCGGGATGCCCGTCCTGGAGACTTCGAGGTCGTCCGGGTCCGACGCGTGCCCGACCCGTCCGGGGGATTTGGCACCGACGATCACGCTTTGATCGCTCTGCGGGGGCTTGGCGTGCATGTCGAGCTCGAGAAGCTCCGGATGTTGCGCCAGGGTCGCATCGACCAGAGCCTGGGCGTACGTCTTTGCCGGAGTCTGCGCCGGTGGCGTCTGCGCCTGCAGCGGAAGCGAAACAGCTGCCAGTAGGCCAAGCAGCGCAATACGTAGCATTTGTTCCCCCCGATGAATCTCATCAGGCACGTCGCACGGCTTGCAGTCTGCCGTCGCCATGCCATGGCTTCTGCGGCCTCGCCTCGCCCGTTCCGTCTCGTGCCAGACGCAGGCTACGCAACGATCCTAAACCGATCCTGACGGAATCCTTAACTTCCATTTAGCCAGCAGCGGCGCGATTTGGACTACCATTTTCCGCATGAAAGTGCTGATCGTCGAAGACCAGCAGCGCTTGGGCCAATTCCTGGAGCGCGGGCTCAAGGAGTGCGCGTACACCGCTAAGTGGGTGGGTACCTGCAAGGACGCGCTCGACGCGCTGGCCGAATCGTCGTTCGACGTGATCGTGCTCGATCTGGGGCTGCCCGACGGCGACGGCATCGAGATGCTGCGGCGCTGGCGGGCCAGCGGCTTCAACGAGCCGGTGCTGATCCTGAGCGCTCGCGATTCGGTCGAGGACCGCATCAAGGGCCTCGATGTCGGCGCGGACGATTATCTTCCGAAGCCGTTCAGCTTCGAGGAGCTGCTGGCGCGCGTGCGGTCGCTGGTGCGGCGTCAGTCCTCCGTGAAGCAGGTGGTCCTGGAACATCGCGGAATCCGGATCGACCTGCTCAGCCACACGGTCCAGGTCAACGGCCGCGCCATCGACCTGACCAGCCGCGAATACGCGCTGCTCGAGATCTTCATGCAGAATCCGGGCCGCATCCTCACGCGCACGCTGATCTCCGAGAAGATCTGGGCGTCGAACTACGATGTCGACACCAACCTGCTCGACGTCTACATGAGCCGGCTGCGCACCAAGCTCGAAGCGTCGACGCTCAGACCGCTCTTCAAGACGGTCCGCGGGGTCGGCTACCAGCTGCTGTGAAATCGATCAGTTCGCGCATCACGCTCTGGTATGCGGTGACCGTCATCACCACGCTGGCCTGCCTGTTTGTCGCGGGGCATTACCTCCTGGAGAACCAGCTGATCCACCAGCTGGACAAGCTCAACGAAACGCAGTTCAAGCAGCTCAAGTTTTCCCTTGGTCCGAACTACCAGACCTTGACGGCGTCGACCATCGACGATCGGATCCGCGAAGTGACCGAGTCCGCGTCATCGCTCTTTTATATCGACTGCCATGGACCGATGACCAACCGTTTTTTCAAGTCCAACAACCTGCACGGGCAGACGATTCCGGACATCCCCGGCAAGCGCGTCTATACGGTGGACGTGAACGGTATCGGCGAGCTGCGGGTGGGGGAATTCATTCTGCCGCCCCTTGAAGTGACCGTGGGGACTCCGTTGTCGCCCGTACGCGACTTGATGAGCGGATACCGCAAGGTGTTCTTCGCGTTGCTGACGGCAGCGCTGATCGTCAGCATTGCCGTCGGTTACGCCCTGAGTCAGCTGATGCTGCGACCGGTGCGAATCATCCAGGTAACGGCCAACCGCATCCGCTCCGACAATCTGAACGAAAGAATTCCGGTTGGAGAGGTCAAGGACGAGATCTCGCAGCTCGCGCGTTTCCTGAACCAGATGTTCGATCGCCTGGAAACGTCGTTTTCCCAGATACGCCGCTTCACTGCAGACGCTTCGCACGAGCTGAAGACGCCGCTTTCCCTGGTGCGGCTGCACGCCGAGCGGTTGCTGGTGAACGACTACCTGTCGGTCACGCAGAAGGAATCGGTGCACGTCCAGCTCGAGGAACTCGCGCGCGTGAACCGCATCATCGATGAACTGCTGTTCCTGTCGCGTGCCGACGCGCAGGCGATCAGCGTGGAGCTGAAGGAACAGGAACCGGGCGCTTTCCTGCAGGCATTTGCGCAGGACGCGGTCGCGCTGGCCGAGCACCACGGACGGCGTTTCTCGCACGCGCACGAGGGCGCCGGGGCGGTCGCGTTCGGGGAGCAGCGGATGCGGCAGGTGCTGCTGAACCTGCTGGCGAACGCGCTCAACGCTTCTCCGCCGGAGAGCCTCATCACGCTTGATTCCAGGCTGACCGGCGATGTCTGGCGCATCACCGTCGATGACGAGGGGCCGGGCCTGGACGAGGAGCAGCGCAGTCGGGTCTTTGAGCGTTTCGTGCGCTTCAATCAGGCAGGGGGCGATGACAAGGGAAGCGGTCTTGGCCTGGCGATCTGCCGCAGCATCGTGCAACTGCACCGAGGCCGGATCTTCGCTGAGCCCGGGCCGAACGGTCGCGGTCTGCGGATCGTGATCGAGATCCCCGCGAGCGCAAGCCCGGTGCGCGAGCGCAGGATGCGGCCCGATCCATCCAGTGTGGAAGTCGCCTCTGCGGTCATCGCGTCGGTGAGCGCCAAGTAGCCGCGGACAGCACATCTGCTCTCAAGCACCAGGTTGGGGACCGAGTGTGCGGCACCGCACCAGCCGGTAACCGTCTGTTCACATTTATGTTTCTGTCCGGACGCACAAATGCGGTAGCCCCCTTTCCGAGCCGCATGGTTTTCTGCTGGAATATCTTCAACCAAGAAGACGTCTCACCATCAGCGCCAAGGGGGCCCGTGCAAAACGGGCAAGTCGGGCCATCTGTTTGAATTAGAGCCCTCCAGTCATTTTTTTCAATGCGGTTCGGGCGACGCCGGACAAGGGGCGTCGCCCGAACGCATCCGCGAAGCCAACCGAGGGAGACCCGTGATGAAGAAAAGACACAGCGAGCTGGTTCTTGCAGTGGCGGTCTCGACGGCGGCCCTGTGTGCAGCGTCGATGGCGCAGGAGGACGGCGACGCAGCGGCGGCGGCCACCATCGCAGCGCGACAGAAATTTTTCGGGATAGAAAACGTCGATCCGCGCACGGGCGAGGTCCGCCGCGACCGGGTGATCTTCTCGTGGATCACCAACGCCGGCTATGCCGCCTCCTTCAAGGGCCGGATCGTCCTGATGGACACGTACATCAACCGCTTCGAAGTGCCGCCTGCATCCGGGCCGGACCTGCGGCGAACGCCCTTTGGCGCCCGGGACCTGGTCGACCTGCATCCGGAGGCGATCTTCCTCGGTCACGGGCACGGCGACCATGCCGACAACGCGGCCTACATCGCGAAGTGGCTGAATATCCCGATTTATTCGACGCCCGAGACCTGCGACGTGATGCAACTGGATGTGGCCAGAATGGCGGCCGACCCCAACACCGTCAACGGAGGCACCAAGCTCGTGCCCGATGCCAAGCCGGTCAACTGCATCGGCGTTGTGCCGCGCGGATCGGTTCCCGGCACTTCGGTCGTGAATATCGATCAGCTCGCTCCGGTGGCCTGCATCGTCGCCTTCAAGCACATCCACTCGGGCCGGGTGCCGACCGATCCGCAATTCTGGGGCAGCAACCCGATCGTGCCGGTGGTGAACGACTATGACCCACGTGAGGCGGCCATTTATCCCCCAGGCGTCTGCGTTGCGCCCTACGCGGCTTCGACCACGATGGAGCCCGCGGCCACGGCAGCGCAAATCGGCGCCGGCAGTACGGGCGGGGTACTGGTCAGTGGTGTGAAGGGACTGCAGGGGTGCCTGGGTGTCGGACCTGCCCTGACGACGCTGGTGCCGGGACAGATGAACCTGACGACGAGTGGATTCGGCGGTGTCGGCGGGCCATACAGCGTTTTCTACCAGTTCATCCTGCGCGGTGGCCGGCACTTCACAACCGTCTGGCACAACACGGCCGGTCCGCTGATCGAGGGCTTCGGCGCCGACCCCGGGCTGACCTCTGCAGCGGCCGGCAGTCCATACAACGCCGGGGTGAGCCCGGCCGGCAATCCGCTGGTGGGCGCCCATCTGTTCGAGATCATGGACTCGCTGCCGCCGACCGATATCGAGTTCGGCTCCGTCACCACCCTGGGTCTTTCGACCAACGCGGTGCGCGATCCGTTTCTGTATACGCAGCATGTGCGCCCGAAGATCTACGTTCCGGGCCACATGACCGACGTGCAGCTGGTGAGCTCCTCGCTTCAAAGCAAGAAGGCGTTCATCCTCACCGAGGAGGCCGCCGCGGGCAGCCCGGAGATTCCCGGCGGGGGCGTCTACCGGCCGGAGTTGCACTGGCTGGTGGACCCGAACGACCTGGCCAAACCGATGGTGTTCGACCCCGACGACGCTCGCTGGTCGAGCCCCGAAAAGGAAGAACGCATCGGCAAATTCTGCGGCGATTAGCTGCCGGCCGCATCGCGTCGGGCCCGTGTTCGACATGGCGCTTTGCGCTCGAACGCGGGCCGCGCTCACCCGGTGGCTGGTTGCCGTGTGGGCGGTTGCTCCGGCCGTGGGCTTGGCCGCGAGCGGGCAGGAGCCCGTGCGCATCGGGCTGGTCCGCGAGGCAAGCGCCGGCCCGCTGTACATCGCCGTTGCGGCGGGGTATTTCCGCGCCGAAGGGCTCGATCCGCAGGTCAAGTTTCTCCAGAGCGACGCTTCGGTGTCCGCAGCGGTGGCGTCCGGCCAGCTCGACATCGGCATGGCCAGCGTTTCCGCCCCGTTTTATCGCTATGCGGCGGCCCACCACCTGAAAATCATCGCATCGCGCGACAGCGACCAGACGGGCTTTCCGATGTACGCGATCCTGTTCGGACGCAAGGCGCGCGAAGCCGGCCACACCGGCGTGCGCGGCCTGTCCCACGTGCGTTTGGGCGTGGCCGACGCCGACGCAGGGAGCACCTATGGGGTGTTCGGCATCGCCTCCAGGTTCGCACTGGACTTCGGATCCATCCGGCTGGTCGAGTTGACGTCGCGTCCGCGCGAGCTCGAGGCCTTGGCGCGCGGCGAGATCGACGCGGCCTTGCTGCCGCACGCAACCGCGATCGACAACACCCACACCGGCGACACGCTGCTGCGCTTGAGCGATTTCACGCAGTGGCAGCAAGGTGTCGTCTTCACGACGCCCGGCAACATAACGGGCCGGCGCGATCGGGTCGAGCGGTTCATGCGTGCTTACCAGCGCGGAACGGCCGACTACCAGTTGAACTTCCTGCACTACGACGATGCGGGCGATTTCATTCCCGGACCACAGTACGACCGATATCTCGACGTGATTGCACGGCAGGCGCATGTGACTGCCGCCAGGCTGGTCAGGACGAAGACGTACTGCGACCGGCGCGCGAACCTCGATGCGGGCGATATCGAAAAGCAGGTCAAATTCTGGCAGAGGCAGGGCCGGCTCGACCCGGGTGTCGTGGCAGCCGATCTGCTGGACCTGTCCTTCATCGGCGACGAAGCCAGCGCGCCCCAGTAAGCCGGCGGCGGCCCGCCAGGCGGTGGTCGCCCAGCAGTACGAGTCCGTCCATCGTATATCCTGGCGCACCACCCGAAGTGCTGTCAGCGGCGCGTGCACTATCCCGAGCGAATCGTTTGCCTGACCGAGGAGCCGACCGAGGTCCTGTATGCGCTCGGTCAGCAGCACCGAATCGTCGGCATTTCCGGAGTCACCGTACGCCCGGCGCAGGCGCGCCGGGAAAAGCCCAAGGTGTCCGCCTTCACCAGCGCGCGGGTGCAGGACATCGTCCAGTTGCGTCCCGATCTGGCGATCGGGTTCTCGGACATCCAGGCCGACATCGCGCAGGCCCTGATCCGCCAGGGCATCGAGGTGTGGATCGCCAATCATCGTTCCGTGGAAGGCATCCTGGGCTACATCCGGCGCCTGGCCGCGCTGGTGGGAGCGGTCGATGATGGGGAGCGGTACGCCCGACACCTGGAAACGCACGTCGCCTGGGTTAAGGACGCCGGAAAGCACCTCGCCCGGCGCCCCCGGGTCTATTTCGAGGAATGGGATCAGCCGCTGATCAGCGGGATTCGCTGGGTATCGGAGCTGATCGAAATCGCAGGCGGCGCCGACGTCTTCCCCGAGCGGGCGGCCAGCAGCCTGGCGCAAGGCCGGATCGTTTCGAATCCGCATGAGGTCGTGTCCGCAGCGCCCGACCTGATCATCGGCTCGTGGTGCGGCAAGAAGTTCAGACCCGGGCAGGTGGCGTCGCGGCCCGGCTGGTCCGTCATTCCAGCGGTACGCGACAGCGAGTTGCACGAGATCAAGTCACCGCTGATTCTGCAACCCGGGCCCGCGGCGCTGACGGACGGATTGGACGCCCTGCACGCGATCGTCGCGCGCTGGGCCGGGCGGTCGGCTTCGTCGAATCAGCGAACGTAAAGGGAACTCAAACATGTTGGCGCATCAGCACGCTCGATTTGTCGATCTCAGCCATACGATCGAGGACGGGTTGGTCACCTACAAAGGACTGCCGGCGCCGTTGATCTGCGATTATCTTTCGCGGGAACAGTCGCGCGAGCGCTACGCGCCGGGCGTCGAGTTTCAGATCGCCCGCATCGACATGGTGGCCAACACCGGGACTTATCTGGACACGCCATTTCACCGCTACCCGGACGGCTTCGATCTGGCCGGTTTGCGGCTGGACAGCGTCGCGGAGGTCCCCGCGGTGGTGGTGCGAGTGCAAGGCATCGCAGGACGCGCCATCGACTGGACGCACTTCACCGCGATCGAGGTGCGCGGGCGCGCGGTGCTGGTGAACACCGGCTGGGACCGGCATTGGCGCACCGATCGCTATTTCGAGGGCCACCCCTTTCTGAGCGGGAAGGCCGCCACCTATCTGCGCGACCATGGCGCCACGCTGGTCGGAATCGACTCGTTCAATATCGATGACATTCTGGACGGCACTCGGCCGGTGCACTCCACCCTGCTGGCCGCGCAGATTCCGATCGTCGAGCACCTGACGCGCCTGGATGCGCTGCCCATCGATGGCTTCCATTTTTCCGCCGTTCCGCCCAAGATCATCGGCATGGGCACATTCCCGGTTCGGGCCCACGCCCGATTGGGCGGCGGCCCCGAGCAGACGGGTTGAGCGGCCCGCGCCGGGGTCAGATCCTGGCGACCGCCGGGGCGGTTTGCTCGGCCGCAGGTCCAAGGATCTCGAAAGTCTCCAGCGGCATCGGCCGGGCGATGCCGAAGCCCTGGCCATAGTCGACTCCGAGCAGGCGCACCGCTTCCAGGGTCTCGACGTCCTCGACGTATTCGGCAATGGTCTTGATTCCGAGCGCATGCCCGATTTCGTTGGTCGCCTTGACGATGGCCAGATTGACGGGATCGCGCACGATGTTCTTCACGAAGGTGCCATCGATCTTCAGGAAGTCGACCGGCAGGTGTTTCAGGTAGGCGAACGACGCCAATCCCGTTCCAAAGTCGTCCAGCGCGAAGCGGCACCCGCGCGCGCGCAGCTCGCTGATCAGGCGAAGCGCACGGTTCATGTTGGCGATGGTCGCTGTTTCCGTGATCTCGAAGCAGACCAGCCTGGGCGATACGCGGTACTCGGCCAGTTTGCCTTGAATGTACTGCAGCAGATGCTCATCGGTCAGCGATGAGCCGGACAGATTGATGCAGCACGTCTGCACCTGAGCGGCGCCGTCCGGAAGGCTTCCCATGAAGCGGAGCGCCCGATCGATGACCCACCGGTCGATCGAGGGCATCAGGTTGTACCGCTCCGCGGCCGGAATGAACGCGTCGGGGCCGACGATGACGCCGCTCTCATCGATCATCGAGACCAGCATCTCGATGTGTTCGACCCGGCCCGGGCGCGACGACAGGGCGACGATCGGCTGGTAGCGCAGCCGGAAGCGCTGCTCGTCCAGCGCTCGCGTGATCCGGTTCACCCATCCCATCTCGGTGCGACGCTGCCGCAGCTCCTCGTTTTCCGGGCGGTAGACCTGGACCTGGTTGCGACCCGAGTCTTTGGCCGCATAGCAGGCGGCGTCCGCCGCCGACAGGACGCTGGACACGGGGATCGCTTCGCCGTCGAGCGGCACCACGCCGATCGACGCTCCGACCGTGAAGATGCGCGAATCCCAGAAGAAGCGGAAGCCCGCCACGGCCTCGCGCAGCTTTTCAGCGACCTCGCAAGCCTGCTCGGGGTCGCAATTGAGCAGGATCACCCCGAACTCGTCGCCGCCGAGGCGAGCCACCAGGTCGTGCTTGCGCAGCGCGCTCTGCAGCACGTGCGCCAGCTGGCGCAGCAGCTGATCGCCGGCCGAATGGCCGCAGCTGTCGTTGACGATCTTGAACTGATCCAGATCGATGTACATCACCGCGTGTTGCTGGGAGCGGGTGACGGGATCGGCCAGGATCTCGCTGAGGCGCTGGTGAAAATACTCCCGGTTGGGCAGCGCGGTCAGTGAATCGTGATAGGCCAGATGCATCATGAATCGCTCGGCGCGCCGGCTCGCCAGCAAATGGCGTACGCGCTGCCTGAGCACCGGCAGCAGGATCGGCTTGGTGACGTAGTCGCTGGCCCCGCACACCAGCGCGCGGTGAATCGAGGCGTCATCGTCCAGCGACGTGATCATCAGAACCGGAGTGGCCTTGTAGCGCTCCATGGTCCGGATCTGGGCACAGGCGTCGACGCCGTCGAGCTCCGGCATGATGTAGTCGAGCAGTATCAGGTCGGCCGCGACCGATTGACACAGGCGCACCGCTTCAGCCCCGGTCTCGGCCGCGACGACTTTGTACCCCTCGCGCTCCATCACGCGCCGCAGCAGCACGCGCGTGGCCTTGTCGTCGTCGGCGATCAGGATCAGTGGCATGTCGCCAGCGACGTCGCGGGTTGTTAGGACTTCCGACATGCTGCTTTCCGTCTGGTCCGAATCGACTTTGAAATCCGTTTCAGTGGGCCGCTGTTTGCGCGCACAACGCGCGCAGTTCCGGCAGCAGCTGCTCGAGCTCGTCGTGCAGCTTCTGGTGCGAATGGGGCACGCCGTCCATGCACTCGTCGCGGCCGCAGCGCTCGAGCTCGAGCGCCGCCTCGTAGACCGGTCCGGTGCTGAATGTCGCGACGGAACCCTTCAGGGTGTGCGCCGCCCGCCGCAGCGCTTTCGGGTCGTGGGCCTTGACCGCCGCGTCCACGGCGCCCACCGTCGCGTCGCACGCCTCCAGAAAGGCCACCACGACTTCCCTGAGCAGTTCGTCATCGCCGCCCATTTTCGCCAGGGCAGCGCTGCGGCTGAAGACGCCCGACGCCGATTCCGGTTCCGTCTCGGAGGCGGGCGATGGCGCGCACTCCTGCGGCGTCGCCTGCGGATGGGGTGCAATCCGATTCAAGGCGTCGATCAGGCTCGACACCTGGATCGGCTTGGCGACGTAATCGTCCATTCCGGCCGACAGGCAGGCTTCGCGATCGCCCAGCATCGCGTTGGCGGTCATGGCGATGATGTGCAGATGACCCCCATCGAGGGCCTCGCGGGTCCGTATGGCCGCGGTCGCCTCGAAGCCGCTCATGATCGGCATCTGCACGTCCATCAGGATCGCATCGAAGCGCGATTCCTTCAGCATCGACAGCACCTCGGTGCCGTCGCCGGCCAGGGCGACCGCGTGGCCGAGCTTCTCGAGGACGCGCAGCGCGTATTTTTGATTGACCGGATGGTCCTCCGCCACCAGGATCCTCAGTCGCGTCGGGCCTGGAACCAGGCGGGCCGCGGGACTCTCGGCGGGCAAGGGCGCAGCGACCATCGTGGGGTCCGTCGCAGACACGATCGCGTCGAGCAGGTCCGTGCCCGATACCGGCTTGAGCAGGAATTCGTTGATGTTGAGCGCCCGGCAGCGCTGCGGGTCGTGGCTTGCCCCGGACGACGTCAACATCACGAGCGCCATCCGGTTCAGCTGCGGTGAACGCCTGACGGCGTGCGCCAGCTCGAAGCCGTCCATCATCGGCATGCAACCATCGAGCAGCGCCAGGCCGTAGGGCGTCCCGCCGGCTGCGGCGCGTTCGAGCTCGGTGAGCGCGGCCATGCCGTTGTCGACCGATACCGGCAGCAGGCCCCACTTGGCGAGCCACACCTCGAGCAACCGCCGATTGGTCGCGTTGTCGTCGACGATCAGCGCGCGCATCCCCTTCAGGCGGGCCGCATCCTGGCGCATCGTGCGGACGGCGTCGTCGGGCTGCAAGCCCAGGCGCATCGTGAAAGTGAATGTGCTGCCGCGTCCGACGTCGCTGTCCACGCTGATGCTGCCGCCCATCAATTCGACCAGGCGCGACGAGATCGTCAGGCCCAGGCCGGTGCCGCCGTACTGGCGAGTGGTCGACGAGTCGGCCTGTGCGAAGGCCTCGAAGATCTGGCGGTGCTTCTCGGGCGGTATCCCGATGCCCGTGTCGCGAACGTCGCAGCGCAGGGTCACGGTGTCTTCCGTCTGCGCCACGGCTTCGATGCGCAGCTCGACCTCTCCGGCGTCGGTGAACTTGATCGCATTGCCGACCAGGTTCAGGATGACCTGGCGCAGGCGGACCGGATCGCCGACCACCAGATCCGGCACGTCGGGCAGCAGGGCGGCGATCAGCTCCAGGTTTTTTTCGTGCGCCCGCGACGCCAGGGACTTGAGCGAGCGCGTGACGCATTCGTGCAGCGAGAACGGCAGCGACTCGAAGCGCAGGCGGCCGGCTTCGACCTTCGAGTAGTCGAGAATGTCGTTCAGCAGCGACAGCAGCGAGTCGGCCGAGTACTTGACCATCGTCAGGTACTCGCGCTGCTCGGCGTCGAGCTCGGTATCGAGGGTGAGCTCGGTCATGCCGATGATCCCGTTCATCGGCGTGCGGATTTCATGGCTCATGTTGGCCACGAATTCGCTCTTGGCCCGGGCCGCCGCCTGCGCTTCGGCGGTTGCGAGCTCCAGCGCCCGCGTGCGATCGGCGATCTTGCGCTCCAGGCCGCTGCGATGCTCCTCGACTTCGAGCCGATAGCGCCACAGGCTCTGGTTCATGCGCCCGAGCGAGCGCAGCAGCCCGCCGATGTCGCGCTCGATGCCGACCTGGTCGGAGGGAACGAATTCGCCCTCGGCAACCCGATTGGCGACCGAAACGGCCTTGTTCAGCGGCCGGGTCAGGCCGACGATCATTCCTCGAATGAACCAGGCCGTCAGCAGCAGCGTGCCCAGCATCGCGCACGGCACGACCCAGGCCTGGACGCGGGCTGTCTCGAGCGCCTGATGAATCGCGGCCTCGTGCTGCCTCTGGTACTGCAACTGGGTCGCCTGCAGGGCCTGGCCGAGCTGATAGATCGCGTCCCGCTGCGCCGACAGGGCCTGCAGGCCGGAGTTGCGGTCCAGGGCGCTGGAGATGGAGGTCAGCAGGGCCGAGGTGCGGCTCGCATCGAACTCGGGATCGGCGCGTTCGATCGCGCGCAGCGTGCGCCGCGCCTGTTCGAGCCCCGCCAGCGCCGAAGAGCCCAGGTAGTTGCGGTCGACCGAATCGACGACGCCGTTGACGAAAATCCCGTAGGCGGCTTGCGCCTCGAGCGACAGCTGACGCACCCGCAACGAGTGCTCGATGATCGAGGCGCGGCGCTGATCGAACCAGGTCTGGCCGGCCAGAACCAGCGTCAGCGGGGCCAGAACTGCCAGAAACTGCAGAATGATCCTGGCGCGCAAGGACTCGACCCGAGTCATCTGCTCTGCTCTCCTGCCTGGTGGTGCTGGTCGTTGTCCGGGACCTAATGGTTAGTCGGGCGCCTGCCGGGGCGGGCGGCGGCGCGTGCTCTGAAGGCGAAATTCATGGCGCGCCTCTATAACCTTAACGGCGCGATTAACGGCAGCTTTAGCGGCCGAGCGTCGGGAAAACGCTCATATTGTCAATGGGTTATGAAAAGCTCCGATTCCCGCCGCAATTGAGGCGATCGGCGCGAATGGCCCGCCGCGCGGCGCGCCAAAGCGGCTGATGCAGCCGCTAGTAGACGTCGCGCACGTAGCGCCCGGCGGCGGCCAGCTCGTGCAGTTCCAGCAGCGCCTGCGCCTCGGAGCGGCGGCCCTGATCGACCAGAATCCTGCGCCAGGCGGCGTCGACGTCCCTGGCCATGCGCGATGCGTCCCCACATACGTAGATGCACGCGCCATCCTGCAGCCAGGACCACAGTTCCTTGCCGGCCTCGAGCATCCGATGCTGCACGTAGATCTTTTCGGGCTGATCGCGCGAGAAGGCCGTGTCGAGCCGGCTGAGCTCCTGACGCTGCAGAAACGATTGCAGCTCCGCCTGGTACAGGAAATCGCTTCGCTCGTGTCGATCGCCGAAGAACAGCCACGTGCGGCCGGTCAGACCTTGCGCTCTGCGCTGGTGAAGGAAGGCCCGGAACGGGGCGATGCCCGTGCCGGGGCCGATCATCACAACGGGCGTGCCCGGATCGGCGGGCAGGCGAAAGCGCGGGTTCGGCTGCACGAAGACGGCGGCCGAACGGCCCACCTGCAGTCGGTCCGCAAACCACGTCGAGGCCAGTCCGCCACGCCAGCGCCCGCCGCGCTCGTAGCGCACGGCCGCCACGGTCAGGTGCACTTCGCCCGGGAAGGCGGCCTGGCTCGAGCAGATCGAGTACAGGCGCGGCTTAAGCGCCGGCAGCAGGCTCACCAGCGTTTGCGCCTCGTCGATGGCGCGCGGGTTGCACTGCAGCAAATCAACGATGTCCTTGCCTTCGAGGAACTGCTGCAGCTCCGCGCTGCGCTCGGGCGCGACCAGGGCCTGCAGCCGTTCGTCTTTCGTCAGGTTGGCGAACTTGATCACCGTCGGCGGCGTCAAGACGGTCAACTCCCGCTCCGCTGCCAGCGCCTCGCTCAACGGAAGGTCTTCGCCGTCGAGCGTAACCCGCGCATCGGCTGAAATGCCGCTCGCCTCGACGATGGCCGCAACCAGCTGCGGCGACTGCCGGGGCCACACGCCCAGTGCATCGCCGGGCTGATAGGTGATGTTCGAATCTCTCAGCGACAGAACGATGTGGCGGACCTCCTTGTCGGATTCGGCGCCGCTCAGCACGCTCTTGCCCAGTATTTCGGCCGCAAACGGGCGGTGGCGGCCGAAGCCCTCCGGCTTTTCCGGGTCCAGCTCCATCGGCGCCTCGATCGGGACGAGTCCGGAGGTGCCCGCGCCCGGCGGCAGCTGGGCGTACAGCACCGGCCACAGGCGCTCGCGGAATGCCTTGAAAGCCGCCTCGGCGTCGCCGTCGGCGTCGATCCGTTCGGTCAGGCGCATCGCGCCCAGCGCCGCGAAGCGTTCGTCGATCGACTTGCCGAACTGGCAGAAGCGGGCGTAGCTGCTGTCGCCCAGGGCCAGCACCGCGTACTTCAGACCGGCCAGCGGCGAGCCCTGCGCGTTGGCCAGCTGCAATCCGAGTGCGCCGGCGCTGTCGGGCGGATCGCCGTCGCCGTGCGTGCTGGCGATCACGAGCACGCGCTCGAGCTTGGCGATCGCCTCCAGCGGCATCGAACCGAGGTCGCGCGAATCGGCCGCGAAGCCCTTGCCCCGGGCTTCCTTGGCGAGTTTTCTGGCCAGCGATTCGGCCGTGCCGGTCTGGGACGCGAACAGCACGGCCACGGCGAGCCGCTGCTCGATGGCCGCAGTTTGCGCTCGGGCCGGCTCGGCCAGCCGCGTCAGAAGGCCCGCGAAAAAGCCGTTCAGCCAGGCGCGCTGGTCTTCGCTGAACGGAGCATCGTCCGGCAGCAGCTCGATGGCGGGCCGACCGTCCGGCCCGAGCAGCGCACTCACGCGCCCGGCGCGCCGGCGAGCGAGCGCAGCGCCTGAACGTCGTGCCGTCGCGCAAAGTCGACGAAGGACTCCTGCGGGCCGCGCTGTGCCAGGTATCCGGCCAGCAGGCGCTCGAGCAGCTCGGGCAATTCGCCAAACGGGACATTCCTGGCGAGCTCGCGCCCCAGGCCGCGCTCCTGCTCCAGGCCGCCGCCCACGTAGACGTGATAGCCATCGACCGAGCGTCCGTCCTGCGGCACCTGCATCCCCAGCAGCCCGATGTCAGCGACATAGTGCTGCGCGCACGAATTCGGGCAGCCCGTCAGGTGGATGTTGATGGGAGCGTCGAGTCTCACGCGCTGGTCCAGGTAACGGGCAAGCTCGAGCGCTTGCGCCTTGGTGTCGGTCGCCGAGAAGCGACAGCCCGTGTTTCCGGTGCAGGCAACGACGCAGCCCGCGATGGTCGAGGCGCTCACATCGAAGCCGATCGAGCGGATCTCGGCCACTGTGTCCGGGATGCGGGACTGCGCCACATGGGGCAGTACCATGTTCTGCCAGACGGTGGTGCGCAACTCTCCGGTGCCGAATTGGTCGGCGAGCTGGGCCAGCGCTTGCATCTGGTGGGCCTGCACGCGGCCGAGCGGGATGGCGATCCCGACCGAGAACATTCCCGGCTGGCGCTGGCGATGCACGCCGATGTGGCCATGCTTGTCGACCGGTGGTCTGGGGGCGCACCGGGCGGCCGGCAGGTAGCGCAGCGGGAAGGCGAGCTTGCGCTGCACTTCGCTTAGAAACTTGGCGGTGCCGAGGCGATCGAGGACATAGCACAGGCGCGCCTTTTTGCGGTCCGTCCGATCGCCGTGTTCGACGAATACGCGCAACATGGCAGCCGCCGCCGGTACGCACTCGGCCGGAGCGAGCAGCAGCCCGCAGTCGCTGGCGAAGCGCTGGTGGCCGGTGATACCGGCCAGCAAGACGCGGAAGTACACGCCGGCGGCAACTTCCTCGCCGGCGTCGACGCGGGTTGCCACGAAGCCGATGTCGTTGGTGTCGGTCGCGATGCCGACGTGACCGGCGCCGTCGAAGCTGATATTGAACTTGCGCGGCAGCCCATACAGGTCGCGGCTGTTCAGAAGGTACAGCTGCAACGCGCGCGCGAGCGGGCCGGTGTCGATCAGTTCGGTCGCATCGAGGCCCGCCAGCGGCGAGGAGGTGATGTTGCGCACGTTGTCGGCGCCGGCTCCGCGGGAGGTGAGCGCCGCGTCCGCAAGGCGTGAGAGCAATTCGACGATGTGCCTGGGCGGGATCTGGCGGATCTGGATATTGCCGCGCGTCGTCACATCGGCGTAACCGCCGCCCAGCTCGGCCGCGATGCCGGCCAAGGCGCGCATCTGCAGGCTCGACAAGGCATTGCCGGGGATGCGCACGCGCACCATCAGCGAGTCCTGGGCCGGCGAGACGTAAAACAAACCGTGAAATTTGAATCGGTAGACATCACCGGCCTGGGGAGGCTTGTCTTCGCGCGCATGCGCCAGCAGCTTGTCCCAGATGTCGAGCGGATTTTCCTCACGCTTGAGCTGTTCCTCGCGCGTGATTTCGTCGACCGGCCAGCCAAACCACGACCCGGCCGCGGCGGGCGCGCCGTCGCCTGGCGCACCGATCCCGGCCGCCGGCAGCGCTGCCGCGGCGGCCAGGCCCGCTGCAAACCCTTGCAGGTACTCCTTTTGTACCTGCGAAAAGGCCACCGCGTCCGCAGTGGGCGCGTTCATCGGGCGGCCAGTCAAGGCATCGCGTGCGCCTTGTCGGGCACCGATGCCACCTGGGCGACGCGCGTGCGATAGGTCGAGAAAAGCGCCAGTCCGGTGAACACGAAGCCCCCGACCAGATTGCCGAGCGTGACTGGAATCTGGTTCCACAGCCACCAGGCCTCGGGCGTTGCCTTGGCTCCGAGCAGCAGGCCGGTCGGAATCAGAAACATGTTCACCACGGCGTGCTCGTAACCGAGGCCGAAGAAAATGCAGATGGGCAGCCAGGCCGCAAGGATCTTGGAGACCGTCGATTGCGCCACAGCGCCCATCACGACGCCCATGCACACCATCCAGTTGCACAGCATCGCTTTGGCGAACGCGGCAGCCCAGCCTGCGGCCCCGTGCGCCGCGTACGCCACGGTCTTGGCGTCCGTGATCGCGGCGATCCGATCGGCGACTGGACCGCCCGCTGCCTCGCCGAACATCGTCAGCGCACCCCACGCCAGGCCGGCGTAAATGAGGCTGCCGATCAGATTGCCGACGTACGCGAAGGCCCAGTTGCGCATGGTGTCGCTGAAGCCGATCCGATCGTCCATCTGCGCCATCGGCAACACCGCAAAACTGCCGGTGACGAGCTCCAGGTTCAACAGCACGATCATCACGAAGCCGACCGGAAATATCAGGGCGCCGACCAGCGGAACGCCGGTTTGCACGGCTGCCGTGATGGCCAGATGCGTGGCAATACCCAGGATTGCGCCGGACAGGGCGCCCCGCACGAGCAGATCCGGGACCGGCAGGGCTGCCTTGCGCGTTCCGGCTTCGATCATCGCGCTGACGACTTCGGCGGGCTTAAGGTAGTCCATGGCCTCAGGATGCGTGAGTTATCGCGCACGGACGTGCGCATCGCATCGACGGGTGCAGCAAACAGCGTGCCACGCAGGCAGTGGCCCTACGGGCTGATTGGGCGGGCCCGGATTTCGCCCATCGCCCCGACGGGCAGCTCCCGGGCGCACCGAACCGGAGCGATGCCCGGGTTATCGCGGTGCGCAGCGACGAGGGTTGGTGCAAGGCAACAAGAGTCACAGGGACATCCCTTCCCGCGCGACGGTTTCGCCGTGGCCATGCGGCCCCTTGACTTGAAGCGGGCTTCAAGAACTAGCTTGCGGTGCATGTCCACCTGCCGGATCTGCCGGTGTCGAGGAGAAAAGACCGATGAACCTGACTTTGGCGATTGCGATGGCGGTCACGATGGCCGTCCCGCTGGCGTGCGCCCGTGCCGAGACTTCGCGCCCGGCGCCCGCGCAGAAAGCCGAACACGGCCCGTTTTACTGCGATCAGAGCGCTCTTGATCCGCAGACCCGCATCCGGCACTTCGATGTGCTGGGACCGGCCCTGGTCGAAAAAAGGACAGCCGTGCGTGAACTGGCCGACGGCTACGAGATCGAATTTCCGTCCGACCGCGAAACGTTTCGGCAACTGGCCGAATACGTGGACGCAGAGCGCTTGTGCTGTCCGTTTTTCGACATCGTGCTGCGCGTAACGCCCGACGGCGGTCCATTGTGGTTTCGCGTGACCGGCAGGCCCGGCACCAAGCAGTTCATCGAGGCCGACGCGGGCGGCTGGATCAAGCCGGTCGGGGCCAAAAAAAAGTAGCCGGCCCGGCCGCCGCTGCCGAATTCACGCTGAGCACGCCGGACGGGCGGCGCGTCAGCCTGTCGGATTTTCGCGGCCGGATCGTGCTGGTGAACTTCTGGGCCACCTGGTGCGGGCCTTGCCGGGTAGAGATGCCGTGGCTCGCGGAGTTCTACGATCGTTACCGGTCGCGCGGACTGGAGATCGTGGGCGTGTCGGTCGACGATGGCGATCCCGGGCGGGTCGCTCGGTTCGTGCATGACCGCAACGTGAATTACACGATTCTGCTGAAGGACGACGCCGTCACCGCCGCTTACGGCGGCGTGCGCCAGCTTCCGCAGACCTTCTTCGTCGACCGCCGCGGTCGGATCGCTCGAAGCACCTACGGAATCGGCACCAAGGCGGATCTGGAAGCGGATATCCGGGCTGCCCTTGGGCCGGCGCGCACTAGCCCTTAGACTGGCGGCGTTTGCCTAGCTCGCGGGGGGTCGACTGCCGTGGTTCCATTGAGCATCTCCGAGGTGGCGCGCCAGTTCGGCATGCCGGCTTCGACGTTGCGCTATTACGAGCGCATCGGCGTTTTGTTGCCGACCCGTCGCGTCGGCGGCCGTCGCAGCTATGACGAGGCCGCGCTCCGACGCCTGGCCCTGATCCGGCGCGCGCGACAGAGCGGATTTCGCCTGAAGGAGATCCGCGAGCTGTTCTCGGGGTTCGAGCCGGCAACTCCGGCCTCGCGCCGCTGGCAGCAACTGTCCGCGCGGAAAATGGCCGAGCTCGATGCCTCGCTGGCCCGCATCATGGGCATGAAGACGCTGCTGGAAGGGATCTCTGGCTGCCGCTGCGACACCCTGGAACAATGTGGCGCCGGAGTGCTGCGCAGCTCGTGCGAGCCAACGCCCCGGCGCGGCGCGACCAGGTCATCGGCGCGCCGCGTACGGCCCCTCGCTCCTTGACGCATCATCTGCTCCGATGACCGATCCAAATCCGATTTCGCGTCGCGAATTCGCGTCGCTGTCGCTGGCGGCCTGTGTGGCCGCAGCCACCTCCGCCAAGGCTCCCGCGGCCCTGGCCGCCGCGCAGGCGACTGCGACCGCCGCCGATGAGGACGTGCAGATCCACACGCCCGCTGGCGTTTGCGATGCGGCGCTGGTGCACCCCCAGGGCCAGGGTGCCTGGCCGGCCGCGATCCTGTTTCCCGACATTTTCGGGCTGCGGCCGACGATGCGCGAAATGGCCGCGCGCCTTGCTTCCGAGGGCTATACGGTGCTGGTGCCCAACCCGTTCTATCGATCCATCAAGGCGCCCGGCATCGGCCCCGATTTCGATTTCAAGAGTCCTGACGACCGCGCCAGGCTGGGCGCGCTGCGCGCACCCTTGACCAACGACGGCGTGATGCAGGATGCCGCGGCGTACGCGGCCTTCCTCGATGGCCATCCGGCCGTCAACAAGAAGGCCAGGATGGGAGCGTTCGGCTATTGCATGGGAGGGACCATGACGATGCAGGCTGCCGCCGGCGTTGCCGGCCGCATCGGCGCGGCGGCCTCGTTCCACGGCGGCGGACTGGTGACCGACAAACCCGAAAGCCCTCACCTGCTGGTGCCGAAGATGAAGGCGCGCTTCTACATCGCCATTGCCGCCAACGACGATCAGCGTCAACCGGACGCCAAGACCAAGCTGGCCGAGGCGTTTTCAGCCGCGCACCTGCCCGCCAAGATTGAGGTCTACGAGGGCACCGCGCACGGCTGGTGCGTGAAGGACATGCCGATGATGGACGGCAAGCCCCTTTATAACGAGGCTCAGGCCGAGCGGGCGTGGAAGGAACTGGTGGCGCTGTTCAAGGCAGCGCTGGTTTGACCGGACTCCCCTCTCCCCTTGGGGAGAGGGGACGGGGGTGAGGGGCCGACATGATTTTTTCCACCTAGTACATGTAATCGCGCGTCAGCGGCAGCGCCCCGGCGCTCGAGCCGGACTTCACCGCCAGAATCTGGTGCAGCACCATCCATTCCTGCGTGAACGCGTAGGCGCAGCCGGCCAGGTACAGGCGCCAGATGCGCCACCGCTTGTCGCCCCCGATTTCACGCAGCTGCGCGCTGTGGGACTCGAACCGCTCCGCCCAGTGCGACAGCGTCAGAGCGTAGTGGCGGCGCAGGTTTTCCACGTCGACCGGCTCCAGGCCCGCGGCGCACATTTCGTACAGCGTACGGCTGATGTGCGGCAGCTCGCCGTGCGGGAACACGTAGCGGTTGATGTAGTCGCTGGCGCCGAGCGGCGATTCAGCCGAGTCCGGATCGCCGGACGTGATTCCGTGGTTCATCACGGTGCCGTCGTCGTTCAGCAAGTCGCGAATCCGGCTGAAGTACAGACGCAGGTTCTGCAGGCCGACGTGCTCGAACATGCCGACGCTGGCGATCCGGTCGAACTTGCCCGTCACGTCGCGGTAGTCCTGCAGCCGCACCTCGCACCGGTCCGCAAGGCCGGCCGCGGCGATGCGTTCCCGCGCCAGATCGTATTGATTCTGCGACAGCGTGATGCCGACCGCCCGAGCGCCGAACTTCTGCGCGGCCCGGATGATCAGCGCACCCCAGCCGCATCCGATGTCGAGCAGCCGGTCACCCGGCCTCACGCGGAGCTTGGTCAGGATATGGTCGATCTTCTGGATCTGCGCATCGTCCAGGCTGTCCTGCGCCGAGCGGAAATAGGCGCAGGAGTACACCATGTTGGTGTCGAGCCACAGCGCATAGAACTGATTGGAGACGTCGTAGTGGTAGCGGATCGCCTCGACATCGACGCTGCGCGTGTGCCGGAAGATCCGCGGGGGCCGGCGCGCACGGGGGGCTCCATGGGTGGCCAGGCGCATCGCCACCTGCAATATGTCGACGAGCTTTCCTTCGACCTCCATTTTGCCTTCTACGTAGGCCGATCCGAGACGGTCCAGAGAAGGGCGCACCAGTTGCCGCAACGACGCTACGCTGGGGATCGTGAACGTCACGCGCGGCTCCTCGCCCAGTACGGCCTCCAGGCCGTTCCACAGCCGCACGCGCAGCGGGATCGCGTGTGTGCGCATGCGCGCAACGAAGCGGTCGAATTGGCGCTGCCAGAAAAGCGCGACGGGAGACGTAATCCCGCGCGGGCCCCGCGACAATGAGCCGGTGTCGACCAAAGCCTGCCGCATTCGATCCTCCCTCGTAGAAGAGCGCTGCGTCGCAACAACCGCCGCCGGCTGTCTCGCCGGTCGGCGTTCGGATCCCGCGCAAAAGACCGTGATGCGCGGGCCCCCTATCTGGACCCTGATTCGTTTCAGGACGATACTAACCAAAACGGCTTCGCGCCGGAGGCATTCCTATGAGGGCAAGGGGTTGTTCATGGACATGAACCGAAGACAGTTCTTCAGAGTCAGCGCTGCGGGGCTGGCGGGCTCCAGCCTGGCGGTGCTGGGGTTTTCTCCTACCGCAGTTCTGGCGGAAACGCGCAATTTCAAGCTGGCGCGTACCACAGAGACGCGCAACACATGTCCTTACTGCGCGGTCGGATGCGGCGTGATCATGTACGGGCTCGGCGACAAGGCCAAGAACGTGACGACCTCGATCATCCACATCGAGGGCGATCCCGATCACCCGGTCAATCGCGGCACGCTGTGCCCGAAGGGGGCCGGGCTGCTGGATTTCGTCCACAGCCCCGACCGCCTGAAGTACCCGGAAGTGCGCGAGCCAGGCAGCAGCGAGTGGAAGCGCATCTCCTGGGACGAAGCCCTGTCGCGGATCGCCAAGCTGATGAAGGCCGACCGCGACGCCAATTTCATCACCCACAATGCCGACGGCAAGACGGTGAACCGCTGGCTCACGACCGGGATGTTGTGTGCGTCGGCCTCGTCCAATGAAACCGGCTACCTGACCCACAAGGCGATGCGTAGCCTGGGGATGCTCGTATTCGATAATCAGGCACGTGTCTGACACGGCCCGACGGTGGCCAGTCTGGCCCCGACGTTTGGCCGCGGCGCGATGACCAACCACTGGGTGGACATCAAGAACGCCGACGTTGTTCTGATCATGGGCGGCAACGCCGCCGAGGCCCACCCCTGCGGCTTCAAGTGGGTGATCGAGGCCAAGCAGCACAACAAGGCGAAACTGATCGTCGTGGATCCGCGCTTCACGCGCTCGGCCGCGATGTCCGATTATTACGCGCCGGTGCGCGCCGGCAGCGACATCGCGTTCCTGGGCGGCGTGATCAATTACCTGCTCACCAACGACAAGCTGCAGCACGAGTACGTCCGTCATTACACGAACGCCTCGTTCATCGTCGGCGAGGCCTATCGCTTCGAGGACGGAATCTTCTCCGGCTACGACGCCGAAAAGCGCCGCTACGACCCGTCCAGCTGGGGCTACGAGCTCGACGACAAGGGTTACGCGAAGGTCGACGAGACGCTGCAGCATCCGCGCTGCGTGCTGCAGATCATGAAGCAGCACTATTCGCGCTACACGCCGGACATGGTCAGCAAAGTGTGCGGCACGCCGAAGGACAAGTTCCTGAAGATCTGCGAGATGATCGCGTCGACCGCCGATCCGAAGCGCGCGATGACGATCATGTACGCGCTCGGCTGGACCCAGCACAGCACCGGCACCGAGATGATCCGCACGGCCGCGATTGTCCAGTTGTTGCTGGGCAATATCGGCATTGCGGGCGGCGGCATGAACGCGCTGCGCGGCCACAGCAATATCCAGGGCCTGACCGACCTGGGTCTGCTGTCCAATCAGCTGCCGGGCTATCTGACGCTTGCGCGCGATTCGGAACAGACCCTGGACAGCTATCTGAAGCCGCGCACGCTGATGCCTTTGCGGCCGGGCCAGATGAGCTACTACCAGAACTATCCGAAGTTTTTCGTCAGCCTGCAGAAGGCCTGGTGGGGTGACGCGGCCACCAAGGAAAACGATTGGGCGTACGACTACCTGCCCAAGCTGGACAAGCTGTACGACATCCTGCAGGCCTTCGAGCTGATGTACCAGGGCAAGATGAACGGGTACATCTGCCAGGGTTTCAACCCGGTCGGTTCCTTCCCCAACAAGGCCAAGATCGTCGCCGGACTTTCCAAGCTCAAGTTCCTGATCGTGATCGATCCGCTGCGGACCGAGACCGCCGAGTTCTGGACCCACCACCCCGATTTCAACGAGGTGAAGACGGCCGACATCCAGACCACGGTGTTGCGGCTGCCGTGTACCTGTTTCGCGGAAGAGGACGGGTCGCTCACCAACTCGGGACGGTGGCTGCAGTGGCATTGGAAAGGGGCCGAGGCGCCGGGCGAGGGCCGGGGCGACCTGGAAATCATCGGCAGCCTGTTCCGGCGCATCCGGGCCATGTACCTGGCCGAAGGGGGCGCGTTTCCGGACCCGATCGTCAATCTCACCTGGCCGTACAAGATTCCGGACAAGCCTTCGGCCGAAGAGATGGCAATGGAGTACAACGGCAAGGCGCTGGCCGACCTGCCTGATCCGAAGGACAAGATCAAGATCCTGGCAAAAGCCGGCGAGCAACTGGCGGGCTTCGGACTGCTGCGCGACGACGGCACCACCGCGAGCGGATGCTGGATCTATGCGGGCGCCTGGACTCAGGCCGGCAACCAGATGGCCCGCCGCGATAACTCCGACCCGTACGGGATCGGTCAGACGCTGAACTGGGCTTGGTCCTGGCCGGCCAATCGCCGCATCCTGTACAACCGCGCCTCCTCGGATCCGTCGGGCAAGCCGTGGGATCCGCGCCGGCGCCTGGTCGGTTGGAACGGCAAGGCCTGGGGCGGGGCCGACGTGCCCGACATGCGACCCGATGCTTCGCCCGAGGAGGACGTCGGTCCGTTCATCATGACGGCCGAAGGTGTCGCGCGGCTGTTCGCGCCGACCGGCCTGGCCGAAGGCCCGCTGCCCGAGCACTACGAGCCGCTGGAGTCGCCGCTTCCGAACAATCCGATGCACCCGAAGAACGACAAGGCGCGGGCCAACCCGGCGGCGCGCGTATTCAAGGGCGATCGGGAGCAGTTCGGAACTGCGAAGGACTATCCCTACGCAGCTACCAGCTACCGGATCACCGAGCATTTCCACTACTGGACCAAGCACGTGCTGACCTCGGCGATCATCCAGCCACAGCAGTTCGTCGAGATCGGCCTGGAGCTGGCCAAGGAAAAGGGCATCGCCGACGGCGACTGGGTCAAGGTGAGCAGCAAGCGCGGCTTCCTGAAGGCGGTGGCGGTGGTGACGCCGCGGATCGCGTCGCTCGACTGTGATGGCCAAAGGGTCCACACGGTCGGACTGCCGAACCACTGGGGCTTCGTCGGCTTGGCCAAGCAAGGGTACCTGGTCAATACGCTGACGCCGTTCGTCGGCGACGCCAACACCCAGACGCCCGAGTACAAGTCCTTCATCGTCAACCTCGAGAAGGCTTGAGGGGGCTGCCATGTCGTCGCTTCAAACGCTCGATATCGCGGCCCGCTCCGCCACCAGTTTCCCGTCGCCATCGGTGCGGCGCGAACCGGAGGTGGCCAAGCTGATCGACGTGACCAGCTGCATCGGCTGCAAGGCCTGCCAGGTCGCCTGCATGCAGTGGAACGACCTGCGCGATGCGGTCGGTGAAAACGACGGAACCTACGACAACCCGCGCGATCTGACGCCGGCCTCCTGGACCGTGATGCGGTTCTCCGAAGTCGAAGTGGAAGCCGGGCGCCTGGAGTGGCTGATCCGCAAGGACGGCTGCATGCACTGCGAGGATCCGGGTTGCCTCAAAGCCTGTCCTGCGCCCGGCGCCATCGTCAAGTACACCAACGGCATCGTCGATTTCATCTCCGAGAACTGCATCGGCTGCGGCTCGTGCGTGACCGGCTGCCCGTTCGACATCCCCAGGATCTCGAAGAAGGACAGCAAGGCGTACAAGTGCTCCCTGTGCGCGGACCGGGTCACGGTGGGTCTGGAGCCGGCTTGCGTGAAGGCCTGCCCGACCGGCGCGATCCGATTCGGCACCAAGGACGATATGAAGGTGTTCGCCGCTGAGCGGGTCGTCGACCTCAAGGAGCGCGGCTACCAGCAGGCCGGCCTGTACGATCCGCCCGGCGTAGGCGGCACGCACGTGATGTACGTGCTGCAGCACGCCGATAAGCCGCAGCTGTACCACGGCCTGCCGGCCGATCCGAAGATCAGTCCGCTGGTGGCGTTGTGGAAGGGCGTCGTGAAACCCTTGAGCCTTCTGGCGATGATCGGCGCGGTGGCGGGCGCCTTCTTCCATTACATGAAGGTCGGCCCGGACGAGTCCGGCGAAGCGAAGTAGGCAAAGACGAAGACTCGGAGTTCGCGATGGAACAGACCCGTTACCTGCGACGCTATTCGGACGGCGACCGGATCAACCACTGGGCGCTGGTGATCCTGTTCTTCTGCACGGCGCTGTCGGGCCTGTCGATGTTCCACCCGTCGCTGTTCTTCCTGTCGACCCTGTTCGGCGGCGGCCCGTGGACGCGGATCCTGCATCCGTTCATCGGCGTTCTGGTGTTCCTGTCCTTCGGCGGGATGTACCTGCGCCTCGCGCGCGACAACCTTTGGAGCGCCGACGACCGCGCTTGGCTCGCCGGGATCGGAGCGCTCCTTGCCGGTCGCAAGGGCGAGCCCCTGCCCGCGGGGCGCTACAACGCCGGGCAGAAGATCCTGTTCTGGTGGATGGCCATCGCGCTGGCCGTGTTGCTGGTGACGGGACTGCTGTTCTGGCGACCGTATTTTGCGCAGTACTTTCCGATCGTGGTGGTGCGGCTGGCGACGGTGGTGCACTCGCTCACGGCGATCGGTCTGATCCTGGGCATCATCGGGCATATTTACGCCGCGATCTGGGTCAAGGGCACCACGCGCGCGATGACGCGCGGGCTCGTGTCCGAAGACTGGGCCAGGCACCACCATCCGGGCTGGGTTGCCCAGATGACGCGGGACAAACACTGACGAGTATCCAAGCTGGAACACACTCGTTTCGCGACTCCGGAACAAATCGCGGTCCGGGCCGGTGAGCAGCAGGCGCCGCCTTTGCGGCTGCCCGATCCTGCGCACGAGTTCTCCCACCGGCAGGAGCGGCTGCAGGCGCTGGCTGCCGGCCATCCGATGCGCGAGTACCTGCTGTTCATCGCTGCGATCGCAGGCGCGCAGCAGCGCGCGATCGAAGCGTTGACGGCCCTGGACCTGCCCGATCCGTCCCAGCTGCAGGCCAACATCGAGCGTTCCGGCGTGCCCCTGCCGGCGCTGGGCTGGGCGCGCGGCCCGCAGTGGCGGGCCGCCTTGCGCGCAATGCTGGCGGCGCTGGCGCCGGAGCTGGAGTCTGCCGCCCGCGATCCGGTCCGGCGGCTTGCGGCCCAGTCCGACGCGTTTTACGAATCGCAGGCGGACCGGCTGCTGGGCGCTGTCACGGTGGGTCTGGACTTGGCCGCGGCGCCCCTGATCGCGGCCGCGCTGCAGGTCTACTGGGTGCGCCTGATCACCGAGACCGCCAAACGCTTCGGCGCTTCGATCTTCGACCGGCCCGCCTCGCAGCTGCTGTGCCCGTGCTGCGGCACCCGCCCGACCGCCAGCATCGTCCGAATCGGAGGCTTCGAATCCGGCTACCGGTACCTGCACTGCGCGCTGTGCAGCGCCCAGTGGCACCTGGTGCGGATCAAGTGCGCCCACTGTCTCGGGACCAAGGGCATACACTATCAGGCGCTCGATGCGGTCGATGCGGCCGCTGCAGGCGTGGTCCGCGACCGCGCGCCCATCGTGGCGGTGCGGGCGGAATGCTGCGATCAGTGCGGCCACTATCTGAAGATCCTTTCGATGGAAAAAGACCCTGACCTGGAGCCGGTCGCGGACGACCTGGCCACCGTCGCGCTCGATCTGCTCGTGTCGGAAACCGGAAAGGCATCGGCAGGCGTCAACCTGATGCTGCTGTACGGCGACCCCGGGGACACCTGATGGCGGGGCCCGTCGAGTCCATCGTCGATGGCTCGAAGGCAACGCTCCTCCAACTGCCTTCGGTCGATCGGTTGCTGCGGCTACCGGTCTCGCTGCGGCTGATCGAGCAGCACGGGCACACGCTGGTGGCGGATCAATGCCGGGCTCTACTCGCCGGGTTGCGCGAGCGCGCCGGCGCGGGTCTGAGTGCGGGCGAGCTGGGCGAGGGCCCGCTGCAGCAGCGGCTGCAGCAGCGTTGCGAGCAGGCGCTGGCATCGAAGCTGCGGCGCGTGATCAACCTGACCGGCACGGTCATTCATACCAACCTGGGCCGGGCGCTGCTGGCCGACGAGGCGATCGCGCAGATCGTCGCCTTGACGGCCGCCCCCAACAACCTGGAGTTCGACCTGAGGGATGGCGGGCGCGGCGAGCGCGACAGCGTGGTGGAGCCGTTGCTGCGCGAGCTGACCGGGGCCGAGGCGGCCACCGTGGTCAACAACAACGCGGCCGCGGTCCTGCTGACGCTGGCGGCGCTGGCACGCGGCAGGCAGGTGGTGGTGTCGCGCGGCGAGCTGGTCGAGATCGGTGGATCCTTCCGGATGCCCGACGTGATGCGGGCGGCCGGCGCGCGGCTGCTCGAGGTCGGAACCACGAATGCCACCCACCTGGCCGACTACCGGCAGGCGATCAGCGCCCGCACCGCGCTGATCATGAAGGTGCACACCAGCAATTACGCGATCGCAGGCTTCACCTCGTCGGTCGGTGAGGCGCAGCTGGCGCCGCTCGCGCAGGCGGCGGGCATTGCGCTGGCGTGCGACCTGGGCAGCGGATCGCTGATCGACCTGTCCGCCTACGGCCTGCCGCGCGAGCCGATGCCGCGCGACATGATCGAGGCGGGCTGCGACGTGGTCACGTTTTCGGGCGACAAGCTGCTGGGCGGCCCGCAGGCCGGATTGATCGTCGGGCGCGAGCAGATGATCTCGCGTATCCGGGCCCACCCGTTAAAGCGCGCGCTGCGCATCTCGAAGCTGCCGCTGGCCGCACTGGAGGCGACGCTGCGCCTGTACCTGGCCCCGGAGAAGCTGCCGCAGCGCCTTCCGACGCTCAGGCTCCTGTGTCGTTCGCAGACCTCGATCCGCGCGCTGGCCGAGCAGGTGGCCGAACCGCTGCGTCAGGCGCTGTCGCCGCGCTATGCGGTGCAGGTGGCCGACATGGAAAGCCAGATCGGATCGGGTTCGTTGCCGGTGGATCGGCTGGCCTCGGCGGGCCTGCGGATCGTTGCGAACGCGGTTCGGCGTAAAGGCGTCGGGACCGCGTTGAACCAGCTCGCCGATGCACTGCGGGCGCTGCCGGAGCCGGTGATCGGGCGCATCAGCGACGATGCGCTGCTGCTGGATCTGCGGTGCCTGGAAGATCCGGCCCGGCTGCTCGGGCAGATGCCCGCGCTGGCGCAGGCGCTTCGATCATGATCGTCGGCACCGCCGGCCATATCGACCACGGCAAGACGACGCTGGTGCGCGCCTTGACCGGCGTTGACACGGACCGGCTGCCCGAGGAAAAACGTCGCGGCATCTCGATCGAGCTCGGTTACGCGTTCGTGCCGGTGCCGATGGGTGCGCCGATCGGCCTGATCGACGTTCCCGGTCACGAACGGCTGGTGCACACGATGCTGGCCGGCGCCACCGGAATCGACGCCGTGCTGCTACTGGTGGCGGCCGACGACGGGGTGATGCCACAGACACGCGAACACCTGGCGATCGCTTCGCTGCTCGGGATCCGTTCCGGCGCCGTGGTCGTGACCAAGTGCGACCGCGCGTCGCCGGAGCGGGTCGGCGAGGTGCGCCGGCAGATCGCCGAGCTGGTAGCCGGCACGCCGCTGGCGCAGGCCCCGGTGTTTCCGACCGCCGCCGCGCGCGGCGAGGGAATCGAGCCGGTGCGCCAATGGCTGGTTGAAATCGCCGCGCGCGCCGGCGCCGCCGACGCGACCGGGCAGGCATTCCGGCTGGCGGTCGATCGGGTGTTCACGCTGGCCGGTGTCGGAACGGTCGTGACCGGCAGCGTCTTTTCAGGCGCAATAACCGCCGGCGATCCGGTTCAGATCGTGCCGGGCGATCGACAGTTCCGGGTGCGCACGGTTCACGCGCAGAACCAACCCACCCGTACCGCCTGCGCCGGGCAACGCTGCGCGTTGAACCTGGCGGGCGCCGAGCGCAGCGACGTCGAGCGGGGGCAGTGGATCTGCGATCCGCGCGTGGCGCTGGCGACCGACCGGGCCGATGCGCACGTCACCGTGTGGCCTGCTCAGACGCAGGCGCTGCGGTCCGGCGACGACGTCCACCTGCACGTGGGGGCGGCCGATATGGTGGCGCGCGTTGCTGTGCTGCAGTCGGACCGGCTGATGCCGGGCCAAAGCGGCTACGTCCAGCTCAGGCTGCGCCGCCCGATAGCGGCCTGGCGCGGCGATCGGGTCGTGCTGCGCGATGCCTCGGCCACGCGCACGATCGCGGGCGGCCAGGTGCTCGATCCGTGGCCGCCGTCGCGTTACCGCAAGGCCCCTGAACGGCTGGCGCAGCTGGCCGCGCTGGAGGAGCCGCAGGCTGCGCGCCGCATCGAAGCGACGCTGCAGGCTGCGCCGTTCGGCGTGCCCGTGCACCGCCTGCAGCGCGCCTGGGCGCTGACGCTGGTCGAGGCGATGCTGCCCGCCAGCTCCATCCGGGTCGGGGAGGGCGACCGTGCCTGGGTGATGGCGGCATCGCGCTGGGAGGCCGTGCAGCAGCAGTTGCTGGGCGCGCTGGCGCAGCAGCACGCCGGCGAACCGGATGTGATCGGCGTGGACGGCGGGCGCCTGAAACGGATCGCGCTGCCGCGCTGCGAGCCCTTTGTCGCCGAGCAGGCGATCGAGCACCTGGCGGCAAACGGACGGATCGCCCGTCGCGGCGCCTTCCTGCAGCTGGCGGAACATGCGGTGCGCCTGTCGCAGCAGGAAGAGCGGCTCGCGCAGCGCATCTTGCCGCTGCTGCAGGCGGGAGACTTCGATCCACCGTGGGTGCGCGACCTGGCGCGCGATCTGAAACAGCCCGAATCGGCGGTGCGGGCGACGCTGGCGCGGCAGGCACAGATCGGCGAGGTGTTCCAGGTGGTCAAGGACCTTTACCTGCACCGCGACGCCGCGGAAAAGCTGGGCGCGACGGCGCGCGAGCTCGCGCAGCGCAGCGGCGCGGTGCAGGCGGCGCAGTTTCGAGACGCCACCGGGCTCGGACGCAAGCGCGCGATCCAGATCCTGGAGTTTTTCGACCGGATCGGCCTGCTCCGACGGGTCCGCGACGCTCACCTGCTGCGACCCGGTACGCAGCTGTTCCAGGAAAAGCGAACTTCGTTGTGACTCCGGAAGAGCAACGTCCCCGGTGGGGCGGCCGGGCTTCAAACCCGGTGGGTGGCGCCACGCGTTGCCGGGTGGGTTCGACTCCCACGCTCTTCCGCCAGTATCGTCGCCCAACCGGGCGGCGCTCGTCCCACCCAGGACTTTCTCACTTACCTGGGTAAGGGTATGGCGGCCGACTGGCAACGGCCGAGCGAGCAGAATGCACTCCGGCGCCGGTAGCCATTGAACCCCACGCCCACAGCCCCATGTAGGAACCCGTCGACGAAAGGCCCGAGCGCTCATGAGATCCCGTGACCTGTCTTCCTGGATGTGGGAAGACGCCCTGACCTTGCTGGAGCAGGCCGAAAGGCTGCAGCGGCAATTCTGCCTCGCCAGCGCTGCTGAGGCACGCTGCTGGGAGCCGCCCATCGATGTGGTGGAGAGCGAAGACGCGGTGACCGTCTACGTCGCCCTGCCGGGAGTGCCCGAGGGGGCCATCGTGGTGACTCTGGAGCCCAGCGGGATCACGGTGTCCGGGGTGCGCGCATTTCCCGCGCCTCGGGCGGCGCGCATTCACCGGATCGAGATCCCGTATGGCCGATTCGAGCGACGCATTCCGTTGCCGTTTCATGCGCTGGAGCCGGCGGCGCGGCAACTGGTGGACGGTTGCCTCTTGATGACGTTTCGCAAAGTGAAGGTGGAGCCGTGAGAAGCGCGCTTGCACGCCTGCAGCAGATGTGGTCCGGCGAGGATGTTGCGCGCGGTGCGCCCGGCGGCCAGAGCGCCGGGGCGCCGGCCGCTGGCGCCATCAAGCCGCTGCCCAAGGATGCACTGATCGTCATCCCGCTGCGCAGCGCGGTGCTGTTCCCGGGCGTTCTGTCGCCCGTAACGGTGGGGCGCGCCTCTTCCATCGCAGCAGCCCAGGAAGCGGTGAAGAACGAGTTGCGCGTGGGATTTCTGCTGCAGCGCGACCCGCAGAAGACCGACGTGGTGCCGGACGATCTGTACTGGGTCGGGACCGCCGGACGAATCGTGCGCTACATCACCGGCCAGGACGGTGCTCACCACCTGGTGGTCCAGGGCGACTCGCGCTTCCGGATTCTGGAGTTTCTGGAAGGCTGGCCGTTCCTGGTGGCGCGAGTGGCCATGGTGGAGCAGTCACTGGCACAGGGCCCGGAGGTCGAGGCGCGCTTCCTGCAGCTCAAGGAGCGGGCAATCGAGGCGATCGGGCTGCTGCCGCACGTGCCGGAGGAACTGGCGGGCGTGGTGCGCGGCATCGAATCGCCGTCGGTGCTGGCCGACATCGTGGCCAACCTGGTCGATGTCAAGAACGAGGACAAGCAGGACATCCTGGAAACGTTCGACCTGGTGCGGCGCCTGGACAAGGTGATCGCGCTGCTGTCGGCGCGCGTCGAGGTGCTGAAGCTGTCAAAGGAGATCGGCGAGAAGACCCGCGCCAAGTTCGACGAGCGCCAGCGCGAGCACGTGCTGCGCGAGCAGCTGCGCCAGATCCAGAACGAACTGGGCGAGGGCGAGGAGCAGGCCGCGGAGGTCGAGGAGCTGAAGAAGGCCATCGAGGCGGCCGGGATGCCCGATGAGGTGCTGAAGCACGCCCAGAAGGAGCTCAAGCGTCTGCAACGCATGGGCGAGGGCGGCGGCGAGCAATCGATGCTGCGCACCTACCTGGAATGGTTGACGGAGCTGCCCTGGAAGGCGGCGCCGCAGCAGCCGATCGACCTCGCCCAGGCCCGGCGGGTACTGGACGAGGATCACTTCGACCTGGAGAAGGTCAAGCGCCGCATCCTGGAGTACCTGGCGGTGCGCAAACTCAACCCGGAGGGCAAGAGCCCCATTTTGTGCTTCGTGGGTCCCCCCGGCGTGGGCAAGACCTCGCTCGGCCAGTCGATCGCGCGCGCGACCGGGCGCGTGTTCCAGAGGGTCGCGCTGGGCGGCGTTCACGACGAGGCCGAGATCCGCGGCCATCGGCGCACCTACATCGGCGCGCTGCCGGGCAACATCATCCAGGCGATGCGCCGCGCGGGAACCACCCACACGGTGCTGATGCTCGACGAGATCGACAAGACCGGTGCCGGCGGCTTCCACGGCGATCCGGCCAGCGCGCTGCTGGAGGTGCTCGACCCGGAGCAGAACCACAAGTTCCGAGACAACTACCTGGCGCTGGACTTCGATCTGTCGCGGGTGATGTTCATCTGCACGGCCAACGTGCTCGACACGATCCCGGGGCCGCTGCGCGACCGGATGGAAATCATCCAGCTGCCCGGCTACACCGAGGAAGAAAAGATCGAGATCGCACGGCGCTACCTGGTCAAGCGCCAGCTCGATGCCAACGGCCTGAAGCCCGAACAGGCCAGCCTGACGGACGCGGCCCTGGCGGCCATCGTGGGCGACTACACGCGTGAGGCCGGCGTTCGCAACCTGGAGCGCGAGATCGGCTCGACGCTTCGCCACGTGGCGATGCAGATCGCCGAAGGCGTTGCCCAGCAGGTGACGGTGGACGCGCCGGACCTGCAAGCCATTCTGGGTCCGCGCCGTTTCGAGAACGAGCTGGCGCTGCGCACCAGCGTGCCCGGCGTGGCCACGGGACTCGCGTGGACGCCGGTGGGTGGGGACATCCTGTTCATAGAGGCGAGCAAGGTGCCCGGCGGCGGCCGGCTGATCCTGACCGGACAGCTCGGGGACGTGATGAAAGAGTCGGCCCAGGCGGCCCTGACGCTGGCCAAGACCTGGACCGGCGAGTCCCTCGAGAAGGTCGACATCCACGTGCATGTCCCGGCCGGTGCAACACCGAAGGACGGGCCGAGCGCCGGGGTCGCGATGTTCCTGGCCCTGGTGTCTTTGCTGACGAACCAGCCGGTCCGGGCCGATGTGGCCATGACCGGGGAGATCAGCCTGCGGGGACTGGTGCTGCCGATCGGCGGCGTCAAGGAAAAGACGCTGGCCGCGCTGCGCGCCGGCATCCGTACCGTGATGCTGCCCCGTCGCAACGAGAAGGACCTGGAGGACGTGCCGCCCGAGGCCCGCGAGAAGCTGCAGTTCGTGCTGCTGGATCGGGTCGACGACGCCGTGCGCACTGCGATCGGCGATCCGGACCAGCTGCGCGCGCGTGAGGCGGCGTGACTACCTCGGCCACTGGAAATTGACGGGTTCCAGCTTGCCGAGGGCTGAGCCGAGGCGATCTTTCACTTCGCGAAGTTGACTCCCGACCGGCACCTGGGAGTAGGTCGCGACGCTCTGCGAGTCAATGGTTGCGACGAAGTAGATGCCGGCCTTGTCGATGTCGATTGGGGCGGTATGGACCTCGCGGTAATAGGCGGCGCCGTCCAGAAGCACTTTGTCGACGTGCAGGCCCTTGATCCCGACCGCAACGGGGACGGCAACCATCCGGTCCTTGCCATCCGTTATGCCGACGACGGTGATGCAGGGGATTTTCGTGTGACACAGCAGAATGCTGGTCACGGCATGCGGTCCTGTCAGGCCAACCAGCACCACCGCGGAGTCGGGCGCCAGCTGCGTATCGACTGTCATCGGGCCAGGGTTCACCTGGAAGTTGGGCGGCAGTGAGCAGGCGCCAAGCCAGAGGATGGCCGCCCCGGCCAGTAACCGCAGTGTTGATTCAATGCGTTTCCGAATCGTCATGGTTCCCACGGATGCGCCCGTCACGGGCAGCGGTTGGTCCAACTATTCGAGATGTTATGGCACATTCGGGCTGCGCCGCCATGACGATCCGACAGCGGCGCACTGGCCAGTGCTGCGACACTGCCCAGCATGCACTGGCGCATCGACGCGGCCGCCGTTCCCTGTTCGCAGGAACTAGGCCGGCTGCTCGCTCGCGCGCTGCGCCCGCACGCCTTCTTCGCGAATCGGAAGGTTGACGAGCGCGGCCGCCAGCGCGAGCACGATATCGGCGTACCACATCCACGAGTAGTTGCCGAAGCGGGCAAGGGCGATGCCGCCCAGCCAGGCGCCGAAGAAACCACCGACCTGGTGGGACAGCAGCGTCAGGCCGAACAGGGTCGCCAGGTAGCGCGTTCCGAATAGCTTGCCGACCAGGCCGGCCGTGGGCGGCACCGTGGACAGCCACGAAACTCCCAGCGCGGCGGCGAACACGTAAAACGTCAGCGCTGTCTTGGGCGCCAGCAGATACAGGCCGATCGAGGCCGCGCGGCCGAAGTACACCCAGAACAGCAGCCACTTCATCCGGACCCGGCTGCCGAGCGCACCCACGCTCAGGCTGCCGGCGATATTGGCCAGACCGATGATGGCCAGCGAAACGGCGGCGACGCTGGAGGTCAGGCCGCACAGGTTCACTTCGGTCGGAAGGTGCGTGACCAGAAACGCGATGTGAAACCCGCACGTGAAAAAGCCGGCGTGCAGCAACCAGTAACTGCGGTCGCGCAAGGCCGCGGCCACCTGGGCGCGCAAGCCGTGCGAAGAATGGTCGACCTCCTTCGCCAAGGCTTGGGAGGTCAAGGCCACCGCATCAGCGTGCCCGGACTCCTGCGAATCGTGGCGCGGCGTGAGCAGCCGGGCCAGCGGCAGCGTGGATAGAGCGATCGCCGCCATCGCCAGCATCGCATTGACCCAACCGAACAACCCGATCAGCAACTGGTTCAGCGGAGCGAAGACGAATTGGCCGAAGCTGCCGCCGGCGTTGATCAGGCCCGCCGCGAAGGGGCGCCGTTCGGGCGCCAGATGCCGGGCCGAGGCGCCGATCAGTATCGAGAAGCTGCCGGCGCCTGCTCCGGCCGACATCAGCAGGCCCAGCGTCACGATCAGCCCGCCCTCGGAGCTGACGAACGGTGCGGCCGCGGTGCCGGCGGCCAGCAGCAAGCCGCCGGCCACGATCACGGGCGCCGGTCCCTGACGATCGGCCAGCATGCCGAACAACGGTTGCGAGGCGCCCCAGACGAACTGTCCGATCGCCAGCGCCAGGCTGATGTTGGCGATGCCCAGGCCGGTGGCGGTATTCAATGGTGAGACGTACAGGCCGATCGATTGCCGGACACCGAACGTGACCATCAGGATCGCGGCCGCCGTCAGCATCAGTGGCCAATCGGCGCGCGTGGACCGCGCCGGCTCGCCTGTAATCTGGGTGGCAGCCGGCGGTGCGGTAGCAGGTGTGCTGAGCATCCCGCTAAGTATATCGTGTATATACACGCGTTAACAACGCGGGGCGTGCAGCCCGTAGGATCCGGTTATGTCCAATCGACTGTCTCTGGAGTCCTCGCCCTACCTGCGGCAGCACGCCGACAACCCGGTGGACTGGTACGCCTGGGGCGAAGAAGCGTTCGAACAGGCTCGTCAGCGCAACGTGCCGATCCACCTGTCGGTCGGATACGCCGCCTGTCACTGGTGCCACGTGATGGCGCACGAGTCGTTCGAGAACCCGGCGATCGCGGGCCTGCTGAACGAGCGCTTCGTCAATATCAAGGTCGACCGGCAGGAGCGGCCCGACGTGGACGATGTCTATCAGAAGGTGGTTCAGATGATGGGCCAGTCGGGCGGATGGCCGCTGACCGTTTTTCTGACGCCGGCGCGCGAGCCGTTTTTCGGGGGAACCTACTTTCCACCCCAGGACCGTTACGGACGCCCCGGATTTCCCGCCCTGGTCGTTGCGCTCAGCGAGGCCTGGAAGCGGCAGGACCAGGACCTGCTGTCGAACGTCGAAGCGTTCAAGCACGGCTTCGGTGAACTGGACCGGCAGGCCTTGCAGCGTGGCCCGGTCGATGCCGGGGACCTGCCGCTCGCGGCCGCGCAGGCGCTGGCGCAGCACACCGACCCGGTCCACGGTGGCCTGAAGGGGGCGCCCAAGTTTCCCAACCCGAGCAGCCTGGACCTGATGCTGCGCATCGGGGCGCGCACGGGCGACACCCGGGTGCTGGGGGCGTTGCGGCGGACCCTGGATGGGATGGGTGCCGGCGGCATCTACGACCAGCTCGGGGGCGGCTTTGCGCGCTACAGCGTGGACGAGCGCTGGGCCGTGCCGCATTTCGAGAAGATGCTGTACGACAACGGCCAGCTCGTCCGCCTGTATGCCGACGCCTACCGGCTGACCGGCCAGCCCTCGTGGCGGCGAATCTTCGAGGAATCCATCGAGTATGTACTGCGCGACCTGTCGCACCCGCAGGGCGGCTTTTTCGCCAGCGAGGACGCCGACAGCGAGGGCGAGGAGGGGCGCTTCTACGTCTGGACCCCCGCGCAGGTTCAAGCAGTGCTGGGATCCGAGGATGGCGCCTTCGCCAGCCGCGTGCTGGGAATCACCGAGCAGGGAAACTTCGAGGATGGCCGCACGGTGCCGCATCGCGCCGTCGAGCTGGATGCGGCGGAGGCGGCGCGCTTCGATGCCTTGCGGCCGCGACTGTTTGCCGCGCGGGCGCAACGCGTGCGCCCGGGCCTGGATGACAACATCCTCACCAGCTGGAACGCCCTGATGATCGAAGGCCTGTGTGCGGCTTACCAGGCGACTGGAACGCAAGGGTACTTGCAGGCGGCCCGGTCGGCGGCCGATTTCATCGCCACCCGGATGACGATGCCCGACGGCGGCGTGTACCGGGCCTGGCGCGACGGTTCGGCCCGGGTCGGCGGCTTTCTGGACGACTACGCGGTGCTCGCCAATGCCCTGCTGGATCTCTACGAGTCCTGCTTCGAGCCCGCGTTTCTGGCGCGCGCGATCGAGCTGGCTGATCGGATCCTGGCGCGGTTCTGGGACGACGGACTGTATTTCACGCCGGCCGATGGCGAATCGCTGGTGCATCGGCCGCGCGCGCCCTACGACCACGCATGGCCGTCTGGAACGTCGGCCGCGGTCTTTGCGCTGTTCAGATTGCACGAGCTGACCGAAACGGCGGTCTACCGGGAGCGGGCCGAGCAGGTGGTCGACGCACTGCGGGCGGCGGCCGCCCGCAACGCCTTCGGGTTTTCCCACCTGCTGGCGGCGATCGATTTTGCCGAGCAAGGGCCACTGACGATCATCTTTGCCGGCGCGCTTGCGGGCGCGCAGCCTCTGATCGACGTGGCCCATCGCACGTATGCGCCGGCGCGCGCGCTGGCGCTGGCGGGGCACACAGCAGCCGGCGCGGGCCGCACTCCGGTGGACGGGCGGCCTGCGGCCTACGTGTGCCGGCACCAGACCTGCCAGGCGCCGGTGACGGCGCCGCACGATCTGCAACGGCTGATCGGTGCCCGCGAATGAGGGCGCCGGCTCGCGCGATCGCGCGGGGGCGCGCCTTGATTGCACTGGCCCTGCTGCTGGTTCCCCCCTGCGCGCTGCCGCTCGATGCGCCCGCGACGGACCGCGGATCTGCGACTGGCCGTGGCGAGATCTTCTTCGACGACTTCTCGCACACCGAGGTGGGCGCGTTTCCGTCCAACTGGACGCTGAAAGGGCCGGGCGCCGGCGGCAATCCGCTGTCGGTGGTGGACCGCGCCGGCACCCGATTCCTGCTCAGTCAGACGCCGGCCGAGGGTGAAGAGCAGACGCCCTCGACGCTGTATGCGCGGCTGCCCAGGGAGTTCAGCCTGCCGGCGGTTTTCACCATAGAGTTCGATGCCGTTTATGGATACAGCCGGCTGGCGAACGATCTGCAGGCGGAGAAGCGGTACGACATCCTGGTCGGGGCGGGCAATGCCTCGTATTCGCTGCTGGCAGTCACCTCGCAGCGGGCCTTCACCCGCAATGGGCAGGCGAGCCTGGATCTTTCAGTGGGCAACGTTCACCGCGTCGCGGTTGTCGTCGAGGGCCGGTCGGTCCACGCCTACGTCGACGGCCGGCGCGTGATCGACGACGCCGATGGCGCTGAACGCCCCGTCACCCGGGTCGGAGTGCAGCTGAGCTCTCACAAGGGTGCCCCGCAGGACGACCTGATGTTCACCCATTTCCGCATCGCCGAGGGCGACCGGGCGCAAGTGGCGCGGTAAGTCACGTCAGTGCCGGGCCGCCGGCGCGTCCAGGCTGCCGCTCGCCTTCGGGTACGTGACGATGCCCCACGGCTGGTGAAATCCGGTCAAGGTGGTCAGTGCCTGCAGCTTGGGCACGTCGATCACTGTGACCGCGTCGGAGCGGCCGCAAGCCACCAGGGCCTTCGTCCCATCGGGCGTGAAGGTGAAATGCCAGCAGCGCTTGCCGACCGGGACCGAGGCCACCTGCGCGAACGTCTTCGCGTCCAGGACCTGAACCTGCTCGGATCGCGCCGCCGCGATCCACACGTGTGTTGCGCCCGGCTCGAACGCGACCCCGTAGGGGCCCTTGCCGGTCGCAACCGCCTTGACCACGTCGTAGCGCGCGTCCAGCACGAGGAAATTGTCGGAGCTTTCCAGCGTCACCAGGACGATCGACCCGTCCGGCGCGAACTTCACGCCGCGCGGCCGCTTGCCGTACGGGGCGACATCGATTTTCCTGGCCACGCGCCCGGAAGCCAGGTCATACACGACCACGGTGTCGTCGCCCTCGTTGGCCACGACCAGCTGGCGGCCGTCCGGGGAAAAGTCCATGCCTTCGGTTTCGAGCGAAGCGGGCAGGCGCGCCGATACCGAAGACTTCGACAGGTCGATCACCGCGATCTCGGCCGCCTCGGGCGGCTCGTCGTTGCCTGCCTTGGACGGCGAGTGCGCCTTTTCGCCCTCCTTGGACGGCGGCTTGCCCGAGGAACTCGGTTCGTACGTGACGTAGGCGAAGGCGCCCGTGGGCCCGACCCGGACGAATTCGGCGTTCTTGCCGACGGCGATGCGATGCAGCGTGTCTCCGGTTGCGGTGTCGACCACGCTGACATCCTCGTCGGCCTGGTTGGCCACCACGAGCATGCGGCCGTCCGGCGTGATCCCGATGCCGCGCGGATCCTTGCCGACCGCGATGGTTCGAACGGTCTTCAGCGTGGCCAGATCGATCACGCTGACGCCGTCGGCCTGATTCGTGACGTAGGCGACGCCTTCGGCAGGCGCCGCTGGCGCCGCGCCGGCAGCGGCGGCGAGCAGCGGCAGTGCGCAAGCCGCAGTCCAGTGCGGTGACTTCATTCATATCCTCCACGGTCGCGCCACAGGATCGATCGATCCACATCGCGAATGTCGGTGCGGCCACAGAACGCCATCGTCAGATCCAGTTCGTTTCGGATGATCTCGAGGCACCGGGTGACGCCATTTTCCCCGAGCGCGCCCAGGCCGTACAGAAACGCGCGCCCGATCAGCGTGCCGCGTGCACCCAGCGCGATCGCCTTGAGCACGTCCTGGCCCGAGCGGATGCCGCCGTCCATCCAGACTTCGATGCGCGAGCCGACTGCCTCGACGATGGGCGGCAGCGCCCGGATCGCGCTGGGCGCACCGTCGAGCTGGCGGCCGCCGTGATTGGAGACGATCAGCGCGTCGGCGCCGCTGTCGACTGCGCGGCGGGCGTCGTCCGGGTCCATGATGCCTTTCAGGATCAGCTTGCCGCCCCAGCGCTTCTTGATCCACTCCACATCGTTCCAGCTCAACCGTGGATCGAACTGCTGACCGATCCAGGCCGACAGGGAGCTGGTGTCGTCGACCCCTTTTACATGGCCGACCACGTTGCCGAAATAGCGCCGCGGGGTCCCGAGCATCGAGAGGCACCAGCGTGGCTTGGTGGCAAGGTCGACCAGGTTCGCGAGCGTCGGCTTGGGCGGAGCGGACATGCCGTTGATGATGTCTTTGTGCCGCTGCCCGAGCACCTGCAGATCGAGCGTCAGCATCAAGGCCGAGCAGCGTGCCGCGCGCGCGCGGTCGATCAGCCGCTCGACGAAATCGCGGTCGCGCAGCACATAGAGCTGGAACCAGAACGGGACCTCGCTGTGAGCGGCCACGTCCTCGATCGAACAGATGCTCAGCGTCGACAGAGTGAAGGGAACTCCGAAGCGTCCAGCCGCGCGCGCCGCCAGGATCTCACCGTCGGCGTGCTGCATTCCAGTCAATCCGGTGGGCGCCAGCGCAACCGGCATGGCGACGTCCTGGCCGATCATCAGTGTGCGCACGCTGCGCGAGTGCAGGTCGACGGCCACCCGCTGCCGCAGCAGGATCTGGGAGAAATCGGTCTCATTGGCCCGGTAGGTGGTTTCGGTCCAGGAGCCGGCATCAGCGTAGTCGTAGAACATCCGCGGCACGCGCTTGCGCGCCAGTCGCCGCAAGTCCTCGATGCAAGTGATCACGGGCACGGCAAAGGCTCCATCTCCGGGAGGCCGGCTGCGAGGCCAGATGCTACGCGATGCGAAATTCCGACATGGAATGTATCGTGTGGTGTTGAGGGGGATTGGCAGCCGGATATGAACGAGAGCCCATCGCCGCTGCGTCGCGCCGGCCGCCTGGCCGCGGCCGCCCGCCGCCCCTGGGTTCGGCGCACCGCGTTGATCCTGGTCGCGCTCGTCGTACTGTTCGGCCTGTTCGGCTACCTGGTGCTGCCGGGCATCATCAAGTCCCAGGCTGAAAAGTCGGTCGCCGCGGCGCTGCATCGCAAACTGACGATCGAGCGCGTCGAGGTGCGCCCGTACGCGCTCGCCGTTGCGGTTCACGGCGTGAAGCTGTACGAGCCCGATGGGCAGGGCGTTTTTGCCTCGCTGCAGGAGCTGCAGGTGCGGCTGTCGGCGAGCTCGCTGATCCACCTGGCGCCGGTCGTCAAGGAAGTGCACCTGGTGGCGCCCTTCGTTCATTTTGTGCGCACGGGTCCGAATCGATACAGCACCGACGACATCGTCGCAGCGGTGTCCGCAAAGCCGGCTGCGCCAGCGTCCTCCGCCGCGGGTGGCGGCGCCCGCTTTTCGGTCTACAACATTCGGGTCGATGGCGGCCGGTTCGAATTCGACGACCAGCCGGCGCACGCCCACCACACGGTGGCGGACCTGAAACTGGGCATTCCCTTCGTTTCGTCCCTGCCGTCGCAGGAGGAGGTGTTCGTCGAGCCGCTGCTCAGCGCAGTCATCAACGGCGCGCCGCTGCTGATCAAGGGCAAGGCGCGGCCGTTCGCGCCGATCCCCGAGGCGGTGGTCGACCTGGACCTGGACCAGGTCGATCTGCCTCGCTATCTGGAGTATCTGCCGTTCGAGCCCCGCTTCAGGATGCCCGACGCAAAGCTCGACGTGCACCTGCAGGCGAGTTTTCAGCAACCCAGAGATCGGCCCGCTGCCGTGACGCTGGCCGGCAAGGTGACGCTCAAGTCGCTACAGCTGACCGCGCTGGACGGCAGCCCGATTCTGAAGCTGCCGCAGTTGGTCGTCGAGTTGGGAAAGGCCGACCTGCTCGGCGGACGCGTCGACGTGACGGGCGTGACCGCCACCGGGCTGGACCTGAATGTGGTCCGGGACGCCAACGGCGCATTGAACCTGGAGCTGATGGCTCCGGCCTCCTTCGCCAAGGCTCCCTCCGTAGCTTTGGCGAAGGAGGGAGCCTCGGCGAAGCAGGCGGGCCCGGCATTCCAGATCAGGGTCGGTCAGATCGCGTTGCAGGACGCGGCCGTGCGGTTCACCGATCGGAATCCGCAGCGACCGCTGGAGGCCTCGGTCGAGCAGTTCGATCTGCGAGTCGGCCAGGTCGAGATGGGGCTTGCCGAAAAGCGCCTGGCAATTGGCCAGATCGATTCGGCCGGCGCCCACTTCCACGTGCGCCAGGGGCGCGCCGAGACCGATCGGGTGCCGGCCTCTGCGCCGGCACATCCTTCCGAAACCTCGGTCCCGGCGGCCCGTGTGCAGCACGAGGCGCCGCCCGGCCCGGCGGGTTCCGCCTCGTGGATCTTGTCGGTGGGACGCGTTTCGATCGGCAACTGGGACGCCCGCGTCGAGAGCCGGGGATTGCCGCAGTTGGCCGTCACCACCGTGACCGCGATGGCGCTGGGCGTCGAGAATCTGTCGAGCGCGGCCAACAGCGCGCCCGCCAAAATCGACCTGAAAGCCCGGGTGAACAAGGGCGGCTCGCTGTCGATCGCCGGTGCGCTCGGCTTGAGTCCGTTGCACGCGGATCTGGCGCTGGACCTGAACAGCGTGGACCTGCTTGCGCTGCAGCCGTACCTCACGGAACGGATCAACGTGTTGATCACCCAGGCCGACCTGAGTTCGCGGGGTCGGGTGGTGCTCGACCAGAGTCCCGATGGCAGCTTCAAAGGCGGCTTTCGCGGCGACGTCACGCTGGGCCACCTGGCCACCATCGACAAGCTCGACGCCAACGACTTCCTGAATTGGAAATCGCTCCGCTTCGGCGGGGTGAACGTGCGCCTTGCGCCGTTTTCGCTGGATATCGACCAGATCGCCCTGAGCGATTTTTTCGCCCGCGTGATCATCGATCCGTCCGGACGGATCAACCTGCAGGACATCCTGCGCAGCAGTCCGGGCGAGCGGCGCAGCGTGACAACCGAGGCGGCCCTCACCCCCGGCCCCTCTCCCGCAAGCGGGAGAGGGGAGGAACTGCCCAACTCTCCCAACGCTCCTGCCGTCCCAATCCGGATCCGCGAAGTCAAGCTGCAGTCCGGCCGCGTTCGCTACACCGACAACTTCATCAAGCCGAACTACACGGCCAACCTGGTGGAGCTGGACGGCACGGTGAGCGGCCTGTCGTCGGCGGCCGACACGGCCGCGGCGGTCGACGTGCACGGCGAGGTCAACAGCGCGCCGCTGCTGATCGCGGGGCAGGTCAATCCGATCAAGGGCGACCTGTTCCTCGACCTGAAGGCGAGCGTGCACGGCATGGAGCTGGCGCCGCTCAGTCCGTATTCGGACAAGTACGTGGGCTACGGCATCGAGCGCGGCAAACTGTCCTTCGACATCGCCTACAAGCTCGAGCACCGGCAACTCACTGCTGAAAACCGCCTGGTGCTGGACCAGTTGACCTTCGGCGACCGGGTCGACAGCGCCACCGCCACCACGCTGCCGGTCCAGCTGGCCGTGGCGCTGCTGAAGGACCGAAACGGCGTGATCGATATCAACCTGCCGATCGGCGGATCGCTGGATGATCCACAGTTCTCGGTCGGCGGCGTGATCGTCAGGGTACTGGTGAACCTGGTCACCAAGGCGGTGACCGCACCGTTCGCGCTGCTCGGAAGCCTGTTCGGCGGCGGCGAAGAGCTTTCGTTCATCGAGTGCGCGCCGGGCCGCGTCGAGGTGGCGGCGGCCGACCAGTCACGACTGAACGCGTTGGCGACGGCGCTGAAGGAGCGGCCCGGCTTGAAGCTGGAAATCGGGGCTTGGGTGGATCCGGCCAGCGACGGCGAGGGGCTGCGGCGCCAGAGCCTCGACCGCCGGGTGCGGGCCATGAAAGTGAAGGATCTGGTCGCGAAGGGCGAATCGGCGACGGTGGCGACCATCACGGTCTCGAGCGAAGAGTATCCGCAGCTGCTCGGCCGCGTCTACGCAGCGGAGCAGCCGGCCGCAGCCCGCGCCGGCGCGCAGCCCACTGCGGCCGACATGGAAAAGGTCCTGCTGGCGGGCACGCCGATTGCAGAGGACGAGCTCAAGGCGCTGGGCGACCGGCGCTCGCAGTCGGTCAAGACCTGGCTGCAGACGGTCGGGCAGGTCGACGAGCAGCGCCTGTTCCTGACGGCGACCCGGATCGACGCCGGCGCCAACGCCGAGCACAGTGGAGCGCCTGCCTCGAAGAGCAGCCGCGTCGAGTTCGCTCTGAAGTAGCGCTTCCAGCGCGCCTGCGATTTGCAGTTCCGGATGGCGCTGATACGATGGCCGAACTGCAGGACGGCGCCGCGGTCGGCGCCAGGAGATCGACCATGAATGCTCCGAACTTCAAGGCGGGCGCAGGACAGCCGGCGGCGGACGCGGAGCCTTGCTCTGACCCGGTGCCGCGCTGGAACGTCGAGCAGATCGTGGCGCAGCTGCGCGAGCTGCGCCGGATCTGGCGCGATGCGCACAATCGACCGCGCGAGGGCGCGGGGCACGAGTTTCCGTCGCCGGAAGCGTTGCGCAAGATCGCGCTGGCACTTCGCGGGGCCCTGTTTCCGATGCGGCTGGGCCCGTCGGACCTGCGCCACGAGGGCGAGGATTTCTACGTCGGACACACCATCGAGAGCGCGCTCAACGAACTGCTCGAGCAGATCAAGCTCGAGCTGCGCGGCTCGGCGGGCGCCTCCAGCGACGGCTTTGCAGGCGCGGACCGGCGCGCCGTGCAGATCGTGCAGGCTCTGGCGGCCGAGCTTCCGACCGTGCGGGCCGAGCTCGACCGGGACATGGAGGCGGCCTATCGAGGCGATCCGGCGGCGCACAGCGTCGATGAGGTGCTGCTGTGCTACCCGGGGACCGTGGCGATCATCCATCACCGGCTGGCGCACCGTCTGTACCGGCTCGGCGCGCCGATGGTGGCGCGGATGTTTTCAGAGATCGCGCATTCCGAGACCGGCATCGACATCCACCCGGGGGCGACCATCGGCTCGTCCTTCTTCATCGACCACGGCACCGGGGTCGTGATCGGCGAAACCGCGGTGATCGGCGATCGCGTGCGCCTGTATCAGGCGGTCACGCTGGGGGCGCGCAGCTTTGCGGTCGGCCCGCAGGGAGAGCTGCAGAAGGGCAACGCGCGCCATCCGATCGTCGAGGACGATGTGGTCATCTACGCGGGCGCGACGATCCTGGGGCGGGTCACCATCGGCCGCGGATCCACCATCGGCGGCAACGTCTGGCTTACGCGCAGCGTGCCGGCGGGCAGCCAGGTCACGCAGGCGCAATCCCAGCAGCAGGCCTGATTCTGCGACGGGAATCCGACGATCGCTTCGCCTTCGGCGGCGAGTCGCTGCCGCTGGAGCTGGCGCAGGCGCGCATCGCGCAGACCTTCGAGTGCCGCCGGGGCATCGAAACCGTAGCCTTGGGCGAGGCGCTCGGACGCGCCCTGGCCCGGGATATCGCGGCCCCGATCGATCTGCCGCCGTTCACGAATTCGGCCGTCGACGGGTACGCCGTGCGTCACGCCGACCTGAAGGCGGACGGCCCGACGCTGCTGCCTTTGCGCGGCAAGACCTTCGCCGGGCACGCGCCAGCGGCGCTGCCGCCCGGTGTGGCGGCGCGCGTGTTCACCGGCGCGATGCTGCCGGCTGGCGCCGACACGGTGCTGATGCAGGAAGACTGCGAAGAGCGCGGTGGCAGCGTGTTGCTGTGCGCTGGCATCGCGCCGGGAGCCAACTGCCGTTTGGCGGGTGAAGACGTGGCGCGCGGCGCCCGAGCGCTGCCGGCGGGTCGGCGCCTGATGCCACCGGAGATCGGCCTGCTGGCGGCGCTCGGGCTGCAGCGCGTGCCCGTGTTTGAACGCCTCAGGGTCGCCTTGTTTTCGACCGGCGACGAGTTGGTCGAGCCGGCTGCGCAGCTGGCCGCAGGTCAGATCTACGACGCCAACCGCGCGATGCTGGCGGCGCTGCTCGCGCGGCTGGGAGCCGTGGTCGACGATGGCGGCATCCTGCCCGACGATCCGGATGTCACGCGGGTCAGGCTGCGCGAGGCGGCGGCGCGGTCGGACCTGGTGTTGACCTCGGGCGGGGTCTCGGCCGGCGAGGGCGATCACGTTCGCACGGCGATCGAAGCGATCGGGGAGCTCACTTTCTGGCATGTGGCGATCAAGCCGGGGCGCCCGGTGGCGGTGGGTCGGATCGGCGACACGCCGCTGCTGGGCGTGCCCGGCAATCCGGTGGCGGCGCTGATCACGTTCGCGTGGATCGGCCGCCCGCTGCTGGACCGCCTTGGCGGGGCGACCTATCAGCCGCCGGTGCGATACTTTGCCCGCAGCGGCTTTGCGCTCCGACGCAAGCCCGGACGCCGCGAGTACCTGCGCGTGATCACCGATGCGAGCGGGGTCGCGCAGCGCTACCCAAAGGACGGCTCGGCCATGCTGACTTCGTTGACGGAGAGCAACACGCTGGCCGAATTGCCCGAGACTCTGACGCAGGTGTCGGCGGGCGATCCGATCACCTGCGTCGCGTTGCCGCTGCTGTACGGCTGATCCGGGTCCGCTGCACCTGAAATAGGCCGCCTGTGTTCCTGGTACAGCTCACATGAGTTTTCCAATGCAGATCGACAAGGCGCTGATGGTGCTGGGCTGGCTCGCGATGGCGGCGGCCGCGGGTATCGGTGCGGCCAACCAGACGATGATCGCCGCCCAGAGCGAGGTCGGTTTCGTGGCCACGGAGCAGGGGGTTCCGGTCGACGGCAGCTTCGGCCGGTTCGATGCGCAGATCAATCTGCAGCCCGACAATCTGCAAGCGAGCACGCTGTTCCTTTCGGTCGACATCGCCAGCGTGGACTTCCCTTCGACCGAGGCGCAGCAGGAACTCGCCAAGCCAGAGTGGCTCGACACGGCCCACTTTCCGAAGGCTGAGTTCCGATCGACCCGGATTCGTGCGCTGGGGCCCGATCGCTTCGAAATCAGCGGCACGTTGACGATCAAGGGGCATGCGGGCGAGGTCGTCGTTCCGGTCACCCTGAAGCGGTCGGGTACAACGACGTTCGCCACTGGCCAGCTGACGATCAAGCGGCTCGATTACGGAGTCGGTGCAGGCGAATGGGGCGATACCTCGCTGGTCGCAGACGCGGTCCAGATCAAGTTCAAGATCGCCCTGAGCGGCCTGCCTTCGGGCTGATTGTCATTTTTCGACGACGTCCCGGCGGCGCATTCACGTTGCCAGCCCCGGCGGAAAGCTGGTAGCGTGGCGACCTCGTCAATCCTGCCAACGCCCACCGGGCGCTGGCAACGTCCGTACGCGATGCGCCGCCTGCCGATGCGCCGGCTCTTACTGGCCCTGCTGTTTCCACTGCTGCTGATCGCGCAGCAGGGGGCGTTCGTCCACGGCCTGGAGCACCTTCCCTCCGGCGCCGGAACATCCAGCCAACAGGACGAGCGCCATCCAGCGGCCGACCTGTATTGCGAGAAGTGCTTCACGTTCGCGCAGATCGGTGCGGCGGCCGACCTGGCGCTGGCGCTGGTTACGTCGAGTCAGCTCGAGTTCTACCCGATCGGCTTCCAGTTGCCGATCGCGCCGCTGTCGCAAGTCAAGGCCCCGCGCAGCCGGGGGCCGCCCGCTCTCCTCTGATCGCAAGCCGTCCGTCAGTCATCCGGCGTGCCGCTTCGGCGAACCGTCGGTCGCGGTTTTCGCCAGCAGGAGGAGTGCAATATGTTTCGAATCGCAGCACGCGCTGCATTGCGTACCACGGCGGTCGCGGTGGGAACAGTGGGGTGTTTGTTCCCGCTGATGGCCAAGGCCGATTCCGCCGAGGCTGCGGCGGCCAAGGCCGATGCCGCCGGAGCTCCGGCACCCTTGGCCGCCGAAGCTGCGGCGCCAGCCGCGGCGGAGGCGGCCGACGCAGGTCCGATCGAGCAGATCGAGATCGTCGGAAGGGTCAAGCGGCTTAACGAGGCCCGCACCGGCATTCAGACCCAGACGGGAGCCTCCGTCTACACGCTCGACCAGGCGGCCATCACCGCGGTGCCGGGCGGAGAAAATACCCTGTTGAACCAGGTGATCCTGCAGGCTCCCGAAGTGGCGCAGGATTCCTTCGGCCAGTTCCACATCCGGGGCGAGCACAACGGCCTGCAATACCGGGTCAACGGGCTGATCCTGCCCGAAGGCATCAGCGCGTTCGGCCAGTCGCTCGATCCGCGCCTGATTTCCTCGATGAGCCTGATCACCGGTGCGCTGCCGGCCGAGTACGGGTTGCGCACCGCCGGCATCATCGACATCACGACCCGCAACGGGGCGCTGCAACCCGGCGGGTCGGTCTCGATCTACGGCGGCAGCCACGGAACGGTTCAGCCCAGCATCAGCTACGCGGGCGCTTCGGGCTCGTACAACTACTTCGTCGTCGGAGACTACCTGCGCAGCGGCCTGGGGATCGAGTCGCCCGACGGCAGCTCCAATCCGATCCACGACGACACCAAGCAATACCACAGCTTCGCCTACCTGGAAAAGGTGCTGGATTCCGACAACCGGCTGGCGCTGACGGCCGGCATTTCGTCCGGGTCGTTCCAGATTCCGAATCGCAGTGGCGTGCCGCCGTCCCTGGGACTGAACGTGAACGGTCAGACCGACTTTCCGAGTCAGGACCTCAATGAAAACCAGCGCGAAATCACCCAGTTCGGCATCCTGAGCTTCCAGCATTCGGAAGGTCCCCTGGACACCCACACCGCTCTGACCACCCGCTACTCGAGCCTGAACTTCCAGCCCGACCCGATCGGCGACCTGCTGTTCAACGGCGTCTCGCAGCTGGCCTACAAGCGCAACGTCGCCTTTGCCCTGCAGTCGGACGCCGCCTACAAGCTGAACGAGGCGCACACCCTCCGCGGGGGCGTGTACCTGCAGAACGACCGCTCGACCAGCCTGACGACCTCGCTGGTGGTGGCCGCTCCCACCCCCAACCCGGCCACCCCGTTTCATATCGTCGATGACAACGCCAGGACCGAGCGCATCGAAAGCGTTTATCTGCAGGACGAATACCGCCTGCTGCCGACGCTGACCGTCAACTACGGCGCGCGGTTCGACAACGTCGACGCCTTCACCAGCGGCAAGCAGCTCAGTCCGCGGCTGAACGTGGTGTGGCAGGCGCTGGCTGACACGACGGTGCACGGCGGCTACTCGCGCTACTTCTCGCCGCCTCCGTTCGAACTGGTCGGCAGCGAGACCGTGTCGAAGTTCGCCGGAACGTCCAACGCCCCCGCGGTCACCCAGGCCGATACCCCGAAGATCGAGCGGGCGAACTACGTGGACCTGGGCGTCGAGCAGAAGGTAACGCGCGAGCTCACCGCCGCCATCGACAGCTACTACAAGTGGTCAAAAGACCTGATCGATGAAGGCCAGTTCGGAGCGCCCATCATCCTGACGCCGTTCAATTATCGGGACGGGCGGCAGTACGGGATCATCCTGTCGACCAACTACGCCGGCCAGGATCTGTCGGCCTATGCGAACCTGGCGTTCCAGAGCGACAAGGGGCGCAAGTTCGAATCAGCCCAGTTCAACTTCACTCCGGACGACCTGGCGTACGTCAACACCCATTACATCGATCTGGATCACGAGCAGCGCGTGACCGGTTCGGCCGGCGCCTCCTACCTGTGGCGGGACACTCGCATCAGCTCGGACCTGCTGTTCGGCTCCGGCCTGCGCGCCAGCCTGACGCTGCCGAATGGCTCGACGATTCCGAACGGCACGCACCTGCCGTATTACACGCAGGTCAACCTGGGCCTCACGCACGTGTTCCACCTGAGCGGCGACGGAACGCTGACGGCACGCGCCGACGTGATCAACCTGTTCGACCGGGAATACGAGATCCGAAACGGAACCGGCGTGGGAGTCGGAGCGCCGCAGTTCGGGCCGCGCCGAGGATATTTCTTCGGGCTGTCGAAGTCCCTCTAGCCTTAAGCCGGTGTCAGTGCTGAGCTTGAGCCGTCTGAGTCTCGCCCTTGCGCAGCGAGATTCCGTCTTCGGTGCGCACGACCGCACCGAGCGTGAGCAGCCAGTCGAGCTCGTCCGCACCATCGATGCGCAGCACCGTGACGCTGCGGGCGTCCTCGGTGACGAGCTCTCCGGTCTTGAAGCCGTAAAAGTCGGCCAGCCGGTACGTCATGTCGGTTTTCTGCTGGCCCGCTTCCGCGGTGATGTAGCGCGAGTCGCCCTTGCGCGAGACCTCGTTGAAGGCGAACCGGCTTAAGTCCAGACCCGTGAACTCGGCCTTGTACTGCGCCATGTCGTCGTAGACTCGCAGCACGCCGGAGATCTTCTGCACGCCGAGCTCATAGTTCAGCCGCGGCGGCGAATCGATGGGGTACGGCGATCCCTGCTCGTCGTTGGCGAGGCTGCCCACCGTGTAATAGGCGGTTGAAATGGCGCACTGCACGGCGTCCTCGTCGGTGCGGTTCTGGCGGCACA
>DASZFP010000181.1:0-4701 GCA_035939615.1 Burkholderiaceae bacterium
TCGATGTCCCCGCTGAATATGAATGCGACAGGCTCGATTGCATCCCATCCGAACGACGCGAGCTTCTCGATAGTGGGCTCTACAGGTAACCTGTAGGCGATGAGCGCCTGAAGGACGGCTGCTCGGTTTTCTGCCATCGTCATCTTGGAACTCCGCAGTCAGCGGGACGCAGCAGGATCGGCGGCGGCTCAGCCGCGGCGGCTGAACGGGCGGCAAGCAGCAACAGCAATCGACGCTGCAAGTGCGAAATTCCGTTGGTCGGGGCGGCGGGATTCGAACTCGCGACCCCTTGCACCCCATGCAAGTGCGCTACCAGGCTGCGCTACGCCCCGACTGGCCGGGATTGTACCGTGCGCGTCACGCCTCGCGGATCAGCAGCGCACGAATTTCCTGCAACCGGGCGCGGATCGCTCCCCGCGTGAGCGTCTTGCCCGCGGTCTCGGCGGTCCGATCGGCCACGATCGCGCCGGCCGTATCGAGCCGGTTGCGCGCGCCGTTGATCGTGAAGCCCTGTTCGTACAGCAGCGAGCGGATGCGCCGGATCAGCAGAACTTCGTGGTGCTGGTAGTAGCGACGGTTGCCGCGCCGCTTGATCGGCTTCAGTTGCGTGAACTCCTGCTCCCAGTAGCGCAGCACGTGCGGCTTGACCGCGCACAGCTCGCTCACTTCGCCGATCGTGAAATAGCGTTTGGCCGGAATCGGCGGCAGTGCGCCGTCGCCATCCTGCAGTGCCTCGGAGGTGTGCATGTCCGCTCGGGACGCGGCCGGGTTTCGGAATCAGCGTTCGGTCGCGCGCGATACCGCGGCTTTCAGCTTCTGGCTGGCGTGAAACGTCACCACCCGCCGCGCGGTGATCGCGATCTCTTCTCCTGTCTTCGGATTGCGTCCCGGCCGGGTCGGCTTGTTGCGCAGCTGGAAATTGCCGAAGCCCGACAGCTTGACGGATTCACCCCGCTGCAATGCCTGGCTGATCTCGTCGAAGAATCCGTCGACCATGTCCTTGGCCTCACGCTTGTTCAGCCCGAGCCGCTCGAACAGCGCGTCGGCCAGCTCCGCCTTGGTCAGCGTGCGGGCGCCGCGTTCGGCCTCCGCGCGGGGCCGCGCCGCGGGGGGGAGGTCTGGAAACTTGAACGAAGTCATCGGGTCGACGGCCATCGCGCCACTCACTGACGTACGCGAGCGGCTAGGACGGTCGTCAGGTGTTCGACGATCGCGTCGCGGGCCGCATCTGCGTCGGAGTCCGAAAGCGAGCGTCGAGTATCTTGCAGAACCACCCGGAAGGCAAGACTTTTCTCCTTATTTAACAACACGTTAGCGGGCGCTTTCGGATGACCCACGGTTTGGCCGGGGGTCGGATGAAACACATCGAAGAGCTTAACCTCGCGCAATACCGCCAGACGGTGGTCCCGGGCCGACAAGCGAGCGATTTCGTCGAACACGCGCGATGCTGCAACCTGCTGCGGGAACCACAGCGCGATGTCGCGGACCACGGCCGGCACATCGGCAATCGGCGCGGCCCGCGGCAGGGGCACGGCCTGAAGCGGCTCGGCCTGCACTTCGAACAGCACCGCGCTGGCCGGCAGGTCGTACTTCTGGGCCAGGCGCGGGTGCAGCTGCCCGATCCAGCCCACCGCCTGCTCTGCGATCTGGACCCGGGCGGACCGCCCCGGATGCAACGCCGGGTGCGCGGCGGCCACGAAGCGCGCCGACAGCGGATCGAGCAGGCGCTCCAGATCGCCCTTGACATCAAAAAAATCCACTTCGCGCGGCGCCACGCCCCATTGCTCCTCATCGGCGCTGCCGCAGGCCAGCGCCCCCAGCAGCACCGGTTGCGCCAGGCCCGCTACCTGCAGCGGGCCCTCCCCCACGCCCGGCTCCCGCCGGAACACGCGGCCCAGCTCGAACACCCGTACGCGGCTGGCCTGGTTGTTCAGGTTGTGCTTCAGGACCGCGAGCAGACCGCCCAGCAGCGTGGTGCGCATCACCGCATGCTGGGCCGCGATCGGATTGACGACCGAGATCGGCTGTCCAGGCAGCGCAAAATCGGCCTCCCACTGCGGATCGACGAACGAGTAGTTGATCAGCTCCTGGTATCCGCTCTCGACCATCCGGCGCCGCAGCTCGTGCGGTCCGCGCCACCTTTCCGGCTCCGAGATCATCCGCGCAACCGCCACGGGCGGGTGCGACGGGATGCGCTCGTAGCCGATCACGCGCGCGACTTCTTCGATCAGATCCTCCTCGATCTGCAGATCGAAGCGGAACGATGGCGGCTCCACCACAAAGGCGTCCGGGCTGCGCAGGAACGCCAGGCCCAGGCGGCGGAAGGCCTCGGCCATTTCGTCGTCGCTGACGGCCGTTCCCAGCACCTTTCGGCAGCGTGCGGTCCTGATCCGGATCGGCGCGCGCTGCGGCAGGCGCGCGACCTGATCATCGATCGGGCCGATCCGGGTGCGCTCGGTGCCGCAGATATCCACGATCATCCGGGTAATGGCCTCGATGTGTTCGACCGTGTTCGCATAGTCCACGCCGCGCTCGAACCGGTGCGCCGCGTCGGTGGTGAGGTTCAGACGGCGCGCGCGCCCCTGGATCGCCTCCGGCCACCAGAACGCGGCCTCCAGGTACACCTCGGTCGTCTCGGGCCTGACCTCCGTTGCCTCGCCCCCCATGATGCCCGCCAACGATTGCACCCCTTGTAGGTCCGCGATCACGCCGATTTGGGGGTCCAGCTCGACCTGTCGCCCGTTCAGCAGCCGCAACTGCTCGCCCGCGCGCCCCCAGCGCACGGTGAGCGGTCCGTGCAACGCGCCCAGGTCGAAGATGTGGGTCGGCCGGCCCAGTTCGAGCATCACGTAGTTGGAGATGTCGACCAGCGCCGAGACCGTGCGCAGGCCGCTGCGTTCCAGGCGCGATCGCATCCACGCCGGCGTGGTGGCGCCCCCATCGAGGCCCCGCACCACGCGTCCGGAGAAGCGCCCGCACAGGTCGGGGGCCTCGATCCGGACCGGCAGTTTTTCCTCGCAGGTGGCAGCTACCGGCGGAAAAACCGGGCTGCGCAGCGCCGCGCCGGTCAGTGCGGCCGCTTCACGCGCCACCCCGAGCACGCTCAAGCAGTCGCCCCGATTCGGCGTCAGCTTGATCTCGAAACACTGCTCGTCCAGGTTCAGCACCCGGCGCACCGATTCGCCCACCCGCGCGTCGGACGGCAGCAGCAGCAGCCCGGCGTGATCGTCGGACAGGCCCAGTTCGCGTGCCGAGCACAGCATGCCCTCCGATCGGACCCCGCGCACCGTGGTGGCCCCGATCGAGACGCCGCCCGGCAGGACCGCGCCGGGCAGCGCGCAGGGCACGCGCTGCCCGGCGGCCACATTGGGCGCTCCACAGACGATCTGCGCTGGCTGCGCGGCGCCGATGTCGACCCGGCACAGCTTCAGCCGATCGGCGTCGGGGTGCGGGGCCACCTCCACCACGCAGCCCACGACGACGCCAGAGAACTCCGGCGCCACGGGCTCGATCGCCTCGACCTCCAGGCCCCCCATCGTCAGCCGCTCGGCGAGCGACTGCGTATCGATCGGCGGATCGCAGAACTGTCGCAGCCACTGCTCGGGAACTCTCACCGGTGCGGCCCCCGTGTCAGTTGAACTGCCTCAGGAACCGCAGGTCGCCGGTGAAGAACTGCCTCAGGTCGTCGACCCCGTAACGCAGCATCGCGAGGCGCTCCAGCCCGGAGCCGAAGGCGAAGCCGATCGTGCGTTCCGGATCCAGGCCGAAGTTGCGAACCACCGCGGGATGCACCTGGCCGGCGCCGGAAATCTCGAGCCAGCGGCCCGCGCGGGCACCGCCCGTGATCAGCATGTCAATCTCGGCCGACGGCTCGGTGAACGGGAAGTACGACGGCCGGAATCGCAGCTGCAGATCGTCGCTTTCGAAGAAGCGCCGCAGAAAATCCGTGTACACGCCCTTCAAGTCGGCAAAGCTGATGTTGTCGTCCAGCCACAGCCCCTCGACCTGGTGAAACATCGGCGAGTGGGTGGCGTCGCTGTCGACCCGGTAGGTCCGCCCCAGCGCGATCACGCGCACCGGCCCGCGGTGCTGGCGCGCATAACGCACCTGCATCGGCGAGGTGTGGGTGCGCAGCACCAGCGGCCGCCCCTCGGAGTCGGTCGCATCGACGTAGAACGTGTCCTGCATCGAGCGGGCCGGATGGTTCTCCGGGTTGTTCAGCGCGGTGAAGTTGTACCAGTCGGTCTCGATCTCGGGGCCGTCGGCCACGTCGAATCCGATCGAGCGGAAGATCTGCTCGACCCGTATCCAGGTACGCATCACCGGATGCAGGCCGCCGCGGCCGCGAACGCGGCCCGGCAGACTGACGTCGACGGCGTCCAGCGCCAACTGGGCCGACAGCGCCGCCTCGGCGAGCTGCGCCCGCCGCTGCGCCAGCAGCTCCTCGATGGCGTCCTTGGCCGCGTTCAGCCGCGCGCCCTCGGCGCGACGTTGCTCCGGGTCGAGCTGAGGCAGCTTCTTGCGCCATTCGGTGATCGACCCGGACTTGCCAAGAAAGCGCGCCTTGGCGTTTTCCAGGTCGGCCGGCCGCTCAGCCGAGGCGAACGCATCGCGCGCCTCGGCGATCAGATCGTCGATCGATGGCATCGTGGCACCGCCAGCGCCCGCCTTCGCGCCCATGCGCTTCGGCGGGTCGTGGGG
>DASZFP010000182.1:0-22677 GCA_035939615.1 Burkholderiaceae bacterium
TCGACTGACGGGGAAGTCGAGGCAAACTTGAATGCAATCAGTGGGGTGGACGACGGGATTCGAACCCGCAACAACCGGAATCACAATCCGGGACTCTACCGTTGAGCTACGTCCACCGTTGCGGAAAACTTCTGGTCTGCCCGACAGGACTCGAACCTGTGACCCTCAGCTTAGAAGGCTGATGCTCTATCCGGACTGAGCTACGGGCAGCCCGCAAGTCTTCGGTCAGGACCACTGCAACAAAACGACCCGCCTCTTGCCCTGCCTCAGGAAGGTCTGGTCGGGGCGAGAGGATTCGAACCTCCGACCCCCTGCGCCCAAGGCAGGTGCGCTACCAGGCTGCGCCACGCCCCGAAAGAGACGATGATACCGGTCGGCTCCGGCAGCGGCAACGCGGCCGGGGTGGCCGCCGGGCAGCCCTTCAGGCCGCCTCGCGCTCGCCAACTTGGGCGATGCGCCGCGCCGGGGGAAACCAGGCCGAAAACAGGCTCCCGCGCCCTACTTCCGAGCGTACGTCCAGCCGTGCCTGGTGGCGGATCAGCACGTGCTTGACGATCGCCAGGCCCAGACCGGTGCCGCCGGTCTCGCGCGATCGGCTCTTGTCGACCCGATAGAAACGCTCGGTCAGGCGCGGAATGTGCTCGGGCGCGACGCCGATGCCGGTGTCCTCGACCTGCAGCGCGATGCCGCCTTCCTGCTCGACGCAGCGCAGGGTGATGTGGCCGCCCACCGGCGTGTAGCGCACCGCGTTGGACACCAGGTTGCTGTAGGCGCTGCGCAGCTCGTCGCGGCCGCCGCGCAGTTTCAGCGGCTGCGCTTCGACGCTGATCCGGTGGCGGCCGGCCGACAGGGTGCACGCCTCGTCGGCGACCTCGGCTACCAGCTGCGCGGCGTCGACGCCTTCCTCCACGTCAGGGCCCTGCTGCGATTCCAGGCGCGACAGCGTCAGCAGGTCTTCGACCAGCCGGTGCATCCGGTCGGACTGCTCGTACATCAGGGTCAGGTGGTGCTGCCGGGTCGCATCCAGGTCGGCGCCGCCGTCGATCATCGCCTCCAGGAAGCCCTTGATCACCGTGAGCGGCGTGCGCAGCTCGTGCGAGACGTTGGCGACGAAGTCGCGCCGCATCGCGTCCACCCGTTCGCTCTGCGTGATGTCGCGCGTGACCACGATCGAGCGGGCCGGCTCGAATTCGACCACCGCCAGCGACAGCGTGGCGCTGGGCAGCGCGAGCGGAGAAAACAGCAGCGGCTGCTCGTAGCGCCCGGTGCTGATGTACGCGACGAACGGCGGATCGCGCACCAGGTTGGTCAGCCGCAGACCCTGGTCTCTTTTCAACGATACGGCCAGGTGGCGCTCGGCCACCGGGTTGCACCATTCGATCTGCAGCGAGGCATCGATCAGGATGATGCCGTCCGGCAGCGCGCTGATCGTGCGGCGGAAGCGCTCTTCGTTGTCGATCAGGCGCTGCTGGGCGATTTCGCTGGCGCGCTGCTGCCGGTACAGGCGTGCGAACACTTCACCCCAGGCGCCGATCCCATTGGGTATCGTGGCCAGCGACGGCCGCTCGAGCCAGTTGCCCAGCGCGGCCAGGTACACGAGCTGCCCTGCGTACAGCACGCCCAGGCTGGACACGGCCAGCCACAGCCCGACCCGCGCGCCAAACAGCAGTCCCGCGCCGGCGCACACCACGCCGAGAACCGCCAGCCGCGCGATCGCGGGCCAGATGAAGCGATGGCGCCCGACTGCTCCCTTGGACATCCGTGCGAGTCTAGTACGGATCCGATCGGCCGCCCCGCACGCCGGCGCGCCCCGCGCCCCGCCCCGCTCAGCGGTCGGGGCGGGTCGAGAGCCGGTAGCCCAGGCCGCGCACCGTTTGCACCAGATCCTGCGCCTCGGCCTGCATCAGCGCCTTGCGCAGCCTGAGCACGTGCACGTCCACCGTGCGCTCCTCGATGAAGACGTGATCGCCCCACACGTTGTCGAGCAGCTGGCTGCGGGAGAAGACCCGTTCCGGGTGCCCGGCCAGGAACCGCAGCAGCTTGAATTCGGCCAGCCCCATTTTGACGGAGCGCTCGCCGATCGCGACCTCGTGCCGGGCCGGATCGATCCTGAGCGGGCCGTACTCGATCGCCTCGCCGCTCTTCTGCGGCGCGCGCCGGCGGAACACCGCGCGCACGCGCGAGACCAGCTCGCGCGGAGAAAACGGCTTGACGACGTAATCGTCGGCGCCGGCATCCAGCCCGGCCACCCGGTCACTTTCGGAGCCCTTGGCGGTCAGCATGATCACCGGAACGGCACGGGTCCGGTCGGCCACGCGCAGGTCGCGCAGCAGCTCGATGCCCGGCCGATCGGGCAGCATCCAGTCCAGGATCACCAGGTCGGGCAGCTCGCTGCGGATCGCCGACTCGGCCGCGCCGGCCGATTCGGCGCGGCGCACCCGGTAGCCGTTGCTGCTGCAGGAGAAGGCGATCAGCTCCTGGATCGAAGGCTCGTCCTCGACAACGAGAATTGAAGCATTGGACATGCAGATCACCTAGTTGGATTGTGAAACCGCGCGTGCGACCTGCTCCGGAGTGGCATGCCGCACGTCTTCGCCCTGAGCGATGAAGATCACGTCTTGCGCGATATTTTTCGAATGATCGCCGATGCGCTCGATCGCCTTGGCCACCCAGACTGTGTCCAGCGAGCCGGTGATCGTGCGGGGATCCTCCATCATGAACGTGATCAGCTGCCGCAGGATCAGCCGGAATTGCTCGTCGACGCCCTTGTCTTCGCGGATGATCTCGACTGCCGCGACCGCGTCCAGCCGCGCGAACGCGTCCAGCGCGCCGCGCAGCATCGACAGGGCCGCTTCGGCCGACACGCGGATGTCCCGGATCCTGGGCGTGCGCACCACCACGTCCTTTTCGTGGACCCAGCGCGCGGCACGCGCGATCTTGGTCGCTTCGTCGCCGATCCGTTCCAGGTCGGTGACCGCGCGCGACACGCCCATGATCAGGCGCAGGTCGTTGGCGGCCGGCTGGCGCCGCACGATCAGGTTCAGGATCAGACGGGCCATCTCGACTTCCTCGGCGTCGACCCGCTCGTCGGCCTCGATGACGTGCTCGGCCTTCTTCAGATCGGCCTGCTCGAAGCAGTCGATCGCCATCCGCAACTGCGACTCGACCAGCCCGCCCATCTGCAGGATGCGTCCCCGCAACGACTCCAGTTCCTGGTCGTACTGCTTGATCGTGTGCTCGCCGCTCGCCATCCGTCGCTCTCCGCCGAGGTCGGCTAACCGAACCGCCCGGTGATGTAATCCTCGGTCTGCTTCTTCGAGGGTTTCAGGAAAATCTGCTCGGTCGGCCCGAACTCGACCAGCTCGCCCAGGTACATGAAGGCGGTGAAGTCGGAGCAGCGCGCCGCCTGCTGCATGTTGTGCGTCACGATCAGGATCGAAACGCGCTTTTTCAGCTCGTCCACCAGTTCCTCGATCGAGGCGGTCGCAATCGGGTCCAGCGCCGAGGTCGGCTCGTCGAACAGCAGCAGCTCCGGATCGGTCGCCAGCGCGCGCGCAATGCACAGGCGCTGCTGCTGGCCCCCCGACAGGTTCGACGCGTCCTGGCTCAAGCGGTCCTTGACCTCGTCCCACAGCGCGGCACTGCGCAGCGCGTGCTCGACCTTCTCGGCCAGCACCGCCCGGGCCCGCACACCGCGCAGGCGCAAGCCGTAGGCGACGTTCTCGAACACCGTGGTCGGAAACGGGCTGGGCTTCTGAAACACCATCCCGATCCGCATCCGCACGTCCATCGGATCGATCGCGCGGTCCAGGATGTCGATGCCTTCCGGGTGCAGCCTGATGCTGCCTTCATACCGGTTGCCGGGATACAGGTCGTGGATCCGGTTGAAGCAGCGCAGCAGCGTCGACTTGCCGCAACCGGACGGGCCGATCAGGGCCGTGACCCGCTGCTCGTAGACCGGCAGCGAAAGACCCTTCAGGCTCTGGAAGGCTCCATAGAAGAAATTCAGTTGCTGAACCTCGGCTTTCAATACGAGCGGGTCCCGCACCGCGCTCGGCTGCTCCAATTGTTCGATCGACACGTCGACTCCGCCACCCCGGCATGCACGCAGACTATTTCACTGATGTCACCGAATCGTGACATGAAATATACGTGTGTTATCGAACTGACGCAGCCAGCCGCTCGGCGTACCGGCAAGCTGCGCCCGCGTCCTCGGCCTCGACCATCACCCGCAGGACCGGTTCGGTGCCGGAGGGACGGATCAGCACCCGCCCGCTGCCGCGCAGCTCCCGCTGCACCTCGGACAGCTCGCGTTTGAGGCTCTCGCTGGAGTTCCAGTTGTACCCGGGCTCGATCGGCACGTTGATCAGGTGCTGCGGAAACAGGCGCAATTCCTCGGTCAGCTGGGCCAGCGTGCGGCCGGCGCGGCGCACCGCGCCCAGCACCTGCAGTGCGCTGATGATGCCGTCGCCGGTCGTGTGCTTGTCCAGGCACAGGATATGGCCGGAGCCCTCGCCGCCGTACAGCCAGCCGTTCCTTTCCAGGACCTCCAGCACGTAGCGGTCGCCGACCCGGGCCCGCTCGAACGGCACGCCCAGCTGCGCCAGACGGCTTTCCAGCGCGAAATTGGTCATCAGCGTGCCGACCACGCCTTCGACCTTCGAGTGCAGCATGCGGTCGCGCACGACAACGTACAGCAACTGGTCGCCGTTGTATTGGCGGCCCTCGCCGTCGGCGAACACGACCCGGTCGCCATCGCCGTCCAGGGCCAGGCCCAGGTCCGCTCCGTGCCGGCGGACCTGCCCGGCCAGCTGGTCGGCGTGGACGGCACCCACCCCGTCGTTGATGTTGAACCCGTTCGGCGACACCGCCAGCGCCACCACGTCGGCGCCCAGCTCGTGAAACACGTCGGGCGCCGCGTGATAGGCGGCGCCGTGAGCGCAGTCCACCACCAGCTTGAGCCCCTTCAGATCGATCTCGCCGGGGAAGGTGCTCTTGCAGAACTCGATGTAGCGGCCGGTGGCATCGTCCAGGCGGCGCGCCTTGCCCAGCTCGGCGGAGGCCACGCACCCGGGCGGCTGATCGAGCAGATCCTCGATCCGCTGCTCGATCGCGTCATCGAGCTTGCGCCCGTCGCCGGAGAAGAACTTGATGCCGTTGTCCTCGTACGGATTGTGCGAGGCGCTGATCACCACCCCGGCCGACAGCCGTTGGGCCCGCGTCAGATAGGCGACCGCCGGTGTCGGCAACGGACCGCACAGCACCACGTCGACGCCGACGCTGGAGAAGCCCGCCTCCAGCGCTGCCTCCAGCATGTAGCCCGACACCCGCGTGTCCTTGCCGATCAGCACCGTGGTGCGGCGTCCGGCCGACCGTTGCGCGAGCACGCGCCCGGCCGACTGGCCCAGCCGCAGCATGAACTCGGGGGTGATCGGGAACGCACCGACGGTGCCGCGGATGCCGTCGGTTCCGAAGTAGCGTTTGCTCATAACCGCTCCTGCCGCACGCCCTCCCACACCGCGATCGCGTCGCGCGTGGCCGCCACATCGTGCACCCGCACGATGTTCGCGCCGGCCTGGATCGCCAGCAGCGCCGCCACCACCGAGGCGACCAGCCGCTGGTCGACCGGCCGCCCGGTCATGTCCCCCAGCGCAGCCTTGCGCGACAGCCCGACCAGGATCGGCTGGTCCAGCTCACCGAACCGGTCCAGCCGGGCCAGCAACTGGCGATTGTGCTCGCTGCGCTTGCCAAAGCCGAAACCCGGGTCCAGCGCGATCCGCCCCGCCGCCACCCCGGCCCGGACGGCCTCGTCACGGCGCGCATGCAGGAAATCGCGCACCTCGTCGACCACGTTCTGGTAGGTCGGATTGTCCTGCATGGTCTTGGGTGTGCCCTGCATGTGCATCAGCACCAGGCCGCAGTCGCTGCGCGCCATCTGCGCCAGCGCGCCTGGCACGGCCAGCGCGCGCACGTCATTGATGATCGCGACTCCCTCGTCGAGCGCTGCGCGCATCACCTCCGGCTCGCTGGTGTCCACCGACAGCGGCACCGACACGTCGCGCAGCTCGCGCACCACCGGCACCACCCGCTCGATCTGGGCGGCGGGGCTGACCTGGGAGGCGCCGGGACGCGTCGATTCACCCCCGATGTCCAGGATGTCGGCGCCCTCGGCGAGGAGCTGGCGCGCGTGCTCCGCCGCCCGCTCCACCGCCAGATAACGGCCGCCGTCGGAGAACGAGTCGGGCGTTACGTTGATGATGCCCATCACCAGCGGGCGCGCCAGCGGCAACCGGAAGCGGCCGCAGTGCCAGTGGGTCGGAGGGTTCACGAAGGCAGGGGCAATGGACAATACAAACCGCGACTCTAACTCAACCCTCACCCCCTCCCCTCTCCCGCTTCGCGGGCGAGGGGCGACTCGTCGCCTCAGTTCCGAAGTCGTTTCAGGGGCACCCCGTGTCGCCCCTCGCCCGCGAAGCGGGAGAGGGGAGGGGGTGAGGGCAAGGCGCTGCGCGCGCCGTTCAAGCCGGCTGGGCGGCGCCCTGCACTCCCGAGCCCGGCGCAGCAGCGGCGCCGGCCTGGGCGCCCGGGTTGCCAGCGCGCGGAGGCCGCGGTGGGCGTCCCGCCATGATGTCGTCGATCTGCTCGGCGTCGATCGTTTCCAGCTCGAGCAAGGCATGGGCCAGCGCTTCGACCTTGTCGCGGTTTTCCTCGATCAGGCGCCGCGCCAGCGCGTATTGCTCGTCGATGATGCGCCGGATCTCGTTTTCGATCTTCAGCAGCGTCGAGTTCGACACGTTGGTGGTGCGGGTGATCGAGCGGCCCAGGAAGATCTCGCCTTCGTCCTCCGCGTACACCATCGGCCCGAGCGCCTCGGTCATGCCGAACTTCATCACCATGTCGCGCGCGATCTGCGTGGCGCGCTCGAAATCGTTGCTGGCGCCGGTGGTCATCTGGTGCATGAAGATCTCTTCGGACACGCGACCGCCGAACAGCACGCAGATCCGGTTCAGCAGGAACTCGCGGTCGTGCGCGTACCGGTCCTGCTCGGGCAACTGCATCGTGACGCCGAGCGCGCGGCCGCGCGGAATGATGGTCACCTTGTGCACCGGGTCGGTCTTCGGCAGCAGCTTGGCGACGAGCGCGTGCCCGGACTCGTGGTAGGCCGTATTGCGTCGCTCCTCCTCCGACATCACCATCGACTTGCGCTCGGCGCCCATCATGACCTTGTCCTTGGCCTGCTCGAAGTCCTGCATCTCGACCACGCGCGCGCTGCGGCGCGCCGCGAACAGGGCCGCTTCGTTGACCAGGTTCGCCAGGTCGGCGCCCGAGAAGCCGGGCGTGCCGCGCGCCAGGATGTCGGCCTTGACGTCGGCGCCGATCGGCACTTTGCGCATGTGCACGTTCAGGATCTGCTCACGCCCCCGGATGTCGGGCAGCGGAACCACCACCTGCCGGTCGAACCGGCCCGGCCGCAGCAGCGCCGGGTCCAGCACGTCGGGCCGGTTGGTCGCGGCGATCACGATGATGCCCTGGCCGGTCTCGAATCCGTCCATCTCGACCAGCATCTGGTTCAGGGTCTGCTCGCGCTCGTCGTTGCCGCCGCCCAGGCCCGCTCCCCGCTGGCGCCCGACCGCGTCGATCTCGTCGATGAAGATGATGCAGGGCGCGTGCTTCTTGGCCGTCTCGAACATGTCGCGCACGCGCGCGGCGCCCACGCCCACGAACATCTCGACGAAGTCCGATCCCGAGATCGAGAAAAACGGCACCTTGGCCTCGCCGGCGATCGCCTTGGCGAGCAGCGTCTTGCCGGTCCCGGGCGATCCCACCATCAGCACGCCGCGCGGAATGCGCCCGCCCAGCTTCTGGAACTTGGACGGATCGCGCAGGAACTCGACCAGCTCCTGCACTTCTTCCTTGGCTTCGTCGCAGCCGGCCACATCCGCGAACGTGATGCTGTTGTTGGATTCGTCCAGCATGCGCGCGCGCGATTTTCCGAACGAGAAAGCCCCGCCGCGGCCGCCGCCCTGCATCTGCCGCATGAAGAAGATCCATACCCCGATCAGCAGGATCACCGGGCCGAAGGCGTAGAAGAAGCTCAGCAGCGGCGACGGCGCCTCGTGCGGCTCGATTTCGACCCGCACCTTGTTGTCGAACATGTCCTTCCACAGGCCCCGGTCGTAGATCGAGCCGGTCGTGTGGACCTGGGCGCCCTCGTCGGTCGTGGCCGTGATTTCCAGGTTGCCGCCGGCCGAATCCTGCAGCTTGGCGCTCTTCACGTGGCCCGCATGCACCTGGTCGAGGAACTCCGTGTAAGCGATGGTCCGCACGCCGCCGGAGGCGTTCCGTTCGAGCTGCCTGAACACCATGAACAGGACCATCGCGATCACGAGCCAGATCGCGGCCTTGGCGAGCATGCTGTTATTCAAGTTGTGTCACTCCGACAGGGCCGCCGCAAAAGCGGCGCCCCGAACAGGTATTTCGTAGAGCTGGTGGCATGGGCTCATTCTAGGCTGCCCGCGATCGATGCCGGACCAAGTCTAGGCGCCGAGAAGGCGGCTGAGGGTGGGGGTATTTCATTATCTATTGGTATTTCACTATCTATTCCGCCTAGCCAGATTTGGGGCGGATCGGCCCGGTTTCAAGCGGCTTCTAGGCCGACGGCGGCCCTGAAACGCGCTTCAGGCCTCGGGCGAGCAAGTAGACCTCGGCCGAGGCCGGGCGCGACGCCGCCGGTTTGCGCACCGAAACGGTCGAAAACCGCTTCTTAAGCTCATGAACAAACTGGCCAAAACCGCTGCCGTGGAACGTTTTGACCAGCAGGTCACCCCCCGATTTGAGGTGGTGAGCGGCAAATTGCAGCGTCAGGTCGCACAGATCCTGGCTGCGCGCGGCGTCGGCCACGTCGATTCCGCTCAGATTCGGCGACATATCCGAGACAATCAGGTCTGGCGGCCGCTCGCCCAGCGCCTCGACGAGCTGCCGTTCGACCGCCTCGTCGCGGAAATCGCCCTCGATCACCTCCAGGCCGGCCAGCGGCTCGATCGGCAGCAGGTCCAGCGCGATCACGCGCCCGTGCAGGCGACCTGCTCGGTCCGACAGGCGCTGAACGATCACCTGGCTCCAGCTGCCCGGCGCCGCTCCCAGGTCCACCACGGTCGCCGGGGCCCGGATCAGGCGGTCCCGACCGTCGATCTCGATCAGCTTGTAGGCAGCGCGCGAGCGGTAGCCTTCGCGGGTGGCCGCTTGCACGTACGGATCGGTCAAGTGGCGCCGGATCCACTCGCGCTTCGAGTGGTGTTTCGTCGGGCTATTCTTCGAAACCATGACTGAACTGGTCCTGTCGCGCGATCAGCGGCTGCAGCTGAAAGCGGATTCTCATCACCTGGAACCGGTCGTGCTGCTGGGAGCCAGCGGGCTGACCGCAGCGGTCATGAAGGAGATCGACCGCGCCCTGGCGGCGCACCAGCTGGTCAAGGTGCGCCTGCCGGCCTCGCCGCGGCCCCAGCGCGAACAGCTTTTTGCCGAAGCCGCGGCACACCTGGGTGCGGCCCGCATCCAGCTGATCGGCCGTCTGATGGTGCTGTTTCGGCCACTGCCCGAGGACCCGCCTCAAACGTAGCGCACGTCCAGCACCTCATACTCGCGCGGACCCGCGGGCGCGGCCACTTCGGCCACGTCGCCCTCGCTCTTGCCGATCAGCGCCCGCGCGATCGGACTGGACACCGAGATCAATCCGGACTTGATGTCGGCCTCGTCGTCACCGACGATCTGGTACTTCACCCGGTTGCCGGAATCGACCTCCTCCAGCTCCACCGTCGCGCCGAACACGATCCGGCCGCCGGCGTCGACCGTGGCCGGATCGATCACCTGCAGCGCCGACAGCTTCCCCTCGAGCTCCTTGATCCGGCCCTCGATGAAGCCCTGGTGCTCGCGCGCCGCCTCGTATTCGGCGTTCTCGGTCAGGTCGCCCTTTTCCCGAGCGTCCTTGATCGCCTGGATGACCGCCGGTCGATCCACCGACTTCAAGCGGTTCAATTCGGCCCTGAGCATCTCGGCGCCGCGCTGAGTAATCGGAATCGCCGCCATCGACAAAGGCCATCCGTAGTTGGGAGGAAATTGAGGTGGAAAAACAAGGCCCCGACACTGCCGGGGCCGACTGCGGCTCACTTTACCGGCGCGGCCCGATGCTGGCAAGCATCCCGCGCGTCGTCCAGGACGGATCAACCGTCTACAAGGGACCGGCCGGGCGGCGCATTTCGCGATGGAGCGACTGCAGGTCGTAGACCTCCAGCGCCGCCAGGTGCCGCATGCCCTCGACGGCCGCGCGCCCGCCCGCAATGGTCGTGTAATAGGTCACGCGCTGCGCCAGTGCCGTGGTGCGAATCGAGCGCGAGTCGGCGATCGCCGAGGCCTTCTCGTCGACCGTCGTGATCACCAGGTCGATCTGCCCGTCCTTGAGCAGGTCGACCACGTGCGGACGGCCCTCCTTGACCTTGTTGATGGTGCGAACCGGGATCGAGGCGGCCGCGATCGCCGCCGCGGTGCCGCGCGTGGCCACCAGCGTATAGCCCATCTCGTGCAGGAGCTTGGCCACCTCGACCGTCTTGGGCTTGTCGGAATCCTTCACGCTGAGAAACACGGTGCCGCTGGGCGGCAGCGTTGCGCCGGCGGCCAGCTGCGACTTGAACAGCGCCTCCCCGAACGTGCGCCCCACGCCCATCACCTCGCCGGTCGATCGCATCTCCGGCCCGAGCAGCGGATCGACGCCGGGGAATTTGACGAACGGGAAAACGGCTTCCTTGACCGCGAAATAGGACGGCGTCACGTCCACCCGCGCGCCCTGGTCGGCGAGCGAGCGCCCCAGCATGCAGCGCGCCGCGATCTTGGCGAGCGGCTCCCCGGTGGCCTTGGAAACGAACGGCACGGTACGGGAGGCGCGCGGATTGACCTCCAGCACGTACACCACCCCCTGCTGGATCGCGAACTGCACGTTCATCAGGCCGACCACCTTGAGCGCGCGCGCCATCACCTCGGTCTGGCGCTTCATCTCGTCGATCGTGTGCGCCGGCAGCGAATACGGCGGCAGCGAACAGGCCGAGTCGCCCGAGTGCACGCCGGCCTGCTCGATGTGCTCCATCACGCCGCCGATCTGCACCTGGCGGCCGTCGGCGACGCAATCGACGTCGACCTCGATCGCATCGTCCAGGAAACGGTCCAGCAGCACCGGCGAGTCGTTGGACACCTTGACCGCTTCGCGCATGTAGCGCTCCAGGTCGCGCGGTTCGTGCACGATCTCCATCGCGCGTCCGCCCAGCACGTAGCTGGGCCGCACCACCAGCGGATAACCGATCTCCTCGGCCAGCCGCAGCGCATCGGCCTCGTTGCGCGCGGTGCGGTTGGGCGGCTGCTTCAGGCGCAGCCGCTGCAGCAGCTGCTGGAAGCGCTCGCGATCCTCGGCCATGTCGATCGAATCGGGCGAGGTGCCCACGATGGTGGCGCCCTCCGCTTCCAGGTCGCGCGCCAGCTTCAGCGGCGTCTGCCCGCCGTACTGCACGATCACCGCCTCGGGACGCTCCTTGTCCAGGATCTCCAGCACGTCCTCCAGGGTCAGCGGCTCGAAATACAGCCGGTCCGAGATGTCGTAGTCGGTCGACACCGTCTCCGGATTGCAGTTGACCATGATCGTCTCGAACCCGTCTTCGCGCAGCGCCATGGCGGCGTGCACGCAGCAGTAGTCGAACTCGATGCCCTGCCCGATCCGGTTGGGTCCGCCTCCCAGCACCACCACCTTGCGGCGGCTCGTCGGCTGGGCCTCGCATTCCTGCTGGTAGGTCGAGTACAGGTACGCGGTCGTGGTGGCGAATTCGGCCGCGCACGTGTCGACCCGCTTGTAAACGGGCCGCACGCCGTGCGAGCGCCGGGCCCGTCGCACATCGGCCGGCCGGGCCGCCAGCAGGCGGGCCAGCCGCGCGTCGGAAAATCCCATCTGCTTCAGCCGCAGCCAGTCGCCCGCCTGCAGCGAGGACATCGTTCGGCCGGCCAGGCGGTGCTCAACGTGCACCAGCTCTTCGATCTGCGCCAGGAACCAGGGATCGATGGCGGTTTTCTCGTAGACATGCTCGCGCGTCAGGCCCACCCGGAATGCGTCGGCCACGTACCAGATCCGCTGCGGGCCGGGCTCGCCGATCTGCTTCAGGATCTCCTCCTGATGGGTCGAGCGCTCGTCCAGCCCGTCGGAGCCGATCTCGAGGCCGCGCAGCGCCTTCTGGAACGACTCCTGGAAGGTGCTGCCGATCGCCATCACCTCGCCCACCGACTTCATCTGGGTGGTGAGCGAATCGTCGGCCTGCGAGAACTTCTCGAAGGCGAAACGCGGAATCTTGGTGACCACGTAATCGAGGGTCGGCTCGAACGAGGCCGGGGTGGCGCCGCCGGTGATCTCGTTTTTCAGCTCATCGAGCGTGTAGCCGACCGCCAGCTTGGCGGCGACCCGGGCGATCGGAAAGCCGGTGGCCTTGGACGCCAGCGCCGAGGAGCGCGACACGCGCGGGTTCATCTCGATCACCACCATGCGCCCGCTGGCCGGATCGACCGCGAACTGCACGTTCGAGCCGCCCGTATCGACGCCCACCTCGCGCAGGATTGCGATCGAGGCGTCGCGCATCAGCTGGTATTCCTTGTCGGTCAGCGTCTGCGCCGGCGCCACCGTGATCGAGTCGCCCGTGTGGATCCCCATCGGGTCGACGTTTTCGATCGAGCACACGATGATGCAGTTGTCGCTGCGGTCGCGCACGACCTCCATCTCGAACTCTTTCCAGCCGATCAGCGACTCCTCGATCAGCAGCTCGCGCGTGGGCGACAGCTCCAGGCCGCGCTGGCAGATCGATGCGAACTCCTCCATGTTGTAGGCGATTCCGCCGCCGGTGCCGCCCAGCGTGTAGCTGGGCCGGATCACGGCCGGGAAGCCGACCATCGCCTGCACCTGCTGCGCCTCCTGCAGCGAATGCGCAATGCCCGATCGGGCCGAGATCAGGCCGATTCGCGTCATCGCCTCCTTGAACTGCTGGCGGTCCTCGGCCTTCTCGATGGCCGCCCGCGAGGCGCCGATCAGTTCGACCTGGTAGCGCTCGAGCACGCCCTTGCGATGCAGGTCCATCGCGCAGTTCAGCGCGGTCTGCCCGCCCATCGTCGCCAGCACCGCCTGCGGCCGCTCGCGCGCGATGATGAGTTCGACCACCTGCCAGGTGATCGGCTCCACGTAGGTCACGTCGGCCATGCCCGGGTCGGTCATGATGGTGGCCGGATTGCTGTTGATCAGCACGACCCGGTAGCCCTCCTCGCGCAGCGCCTTGCAGGCCTGCGCGCCCGAATAGTCGAACTCGCAGGCCTGCCCGATCACGATCGGGCCGGCGCCGATGATCAGTATCGATTCGAGGTCCTGGCGTCGCGGCATCGGGAGGTCGCGTCCTCAGCGGCGCTGCTGCATCAGCCGCACGAAGCGGTCGAACAGGGCCGAGACGTCGTGCGGCCCCGGACTGGCCTCCGGGTGCCCCTGGAAGCAGAAGGCCGGCCGGTCGGCATACCGGAAGCCCTGAAGGCTCCCGTCGAACAGCGATCGATGCGTGACCTGGCAGCGGGCCGGCAGGCTCGCCGGGTCGACCGCGAAACCGTGGTTCTGCGAGGTGATCAGCACGCGGCCCGTATCGATGTCCAGCACCGGGTGGTTGGCGCCGTGGTGGCCGAATTTCATCTTCAGCGTGCGCCCGCCGGCGGCCAGGCCCATGATCTGGTGACCGAGGCAGATGCCGAAGGTCGGATAGCCGCGCTCGATCAGCTCGCGCGTGGCCTCGATCGCATAGTCGCACGGCTCCGGATCGCCCGGACCGTTGGATAGGAAGACGCCGTCGGGCTGCAGCCGCACCACCTCGCTCGCGGGCGTCTGCGCCGGCACCACGGTCACGTGGCAGCCGCGCTCGGCCAGCAACCGCAGGATGTTGCGCTTGATGCCGAAGTCGTAGGCCACCACCCGCCAGCGCGCCTCGGTCAGGCTGCCGTAACCGCGCCCCAGCTGCCAGGCCGTTTCGTTCCATTCGTACGGTTCGCGCACTGAGACCACCTTGGCCAGGTCCAGCCCGGACATGCCCGGGAACGACCGCGCCAGCTGCAGCGCAGGGCGCTCGTCGCTTCCGGTCACGATCGCGCCGGCTTGCGATCCGTGATCGCGCAGCAGGCGTGTGAGGCGGCGCGTGTCGATCCCGGCGATGCCGACCACCGCGCGATCGGTCAGGTAGTGCTGCAGCGACCGTTCCGCGCGGAAGTTCGAAGCAAAGTGCGACAGGTCCCGCACGATCAGCCCGGCGGCGAACACCGTCGGGGCCTCGTCGTCCTCGCTGTTGGCGCCGACGTTGCCGATGTGCGGGTATGTCAGGGTGACGATCTGGCGGCAGTAGCTCGGGTCGCTCAGGATCTCCTGGTAGCCGGTCATCGCCGTGTTGAAGACGACCTCGCCGCAGGCCGAGCCGGGAGCACCGATGCTGACTCCCTGAAAGACGGAGCCGTCAGCAAGCGCAAGCAGCGCCAGCGGGCGGGGATCGTCGAACAGGCGGGCCAAACACTCTCCTGCAAAGGCGAGCCGGACGGGCGTAACGGGATCGCGGGAGGACGACCGGCGCCCAGACGGCGATATGCGGCTGCGCGCCTTGCTAAACAGATGGATCGAGTGACGGCGCGCCGCTTAAACTGGCCGATTATAGCGGCCGCGCGGCGGGGAACGCCCACGCGCGGGTTCAGGCACGCTCAGTGATCGCTCAGTGATCGTTTTGCCGATTCGACGCGGCTTAAGAACCGGGCCGGTCCCGGTGGCCACGCTGGCATTGGCCGTGGCCAGCACGCTCGTTTTCGCCGTCTGGACCACCCGCGACCGCACGATACTGAACACGGCGGCGTTCTTCTACGTGGACAGCGGCCTGGCGGCCATCGAGCTGCCGCGTTACCGCGAATACCTGCAGCAAAGCACCGATCCGGACGCCCTGACGCGCCTGGCGCACCTCGAGCGAGCCGCCGGCCCGGCGATCGATCGGCCCGTCCATCCGCTCGCGACGGTCGAAGCGCTGCGCTCGGACCGCGACTTCGATCGGGACCTGCACGCCGACAAGGTCGTCACGCCATCGGACCCCGCTTACCCGGAATGGCAGCGCGAGCGCCGCCAATTCGATGACCTGGAAGCTTCGGCGATGGGGCCGCAGCTGGCGCTGTCGGCCCGCAGCTGGAACGAGCCGTGGCGCCTGCTCACGCACCTGCTCGTGCGCCCGTCGGCACCGGCCTGGCTGACCAGCCTGCTGGTGCTGCTGCTGATCGGACCGCTGGCCGAAGCGGCCGCCGGGGTGGGCCTTTTCGTGCTGTGCTACCTGGGCGGGGGCGCCTTTGGCGCCGTCGTGAACCTGCTGTTCTCCAGCCGTCCGACCGACGCGGACTGGGCCGCACTGGCGGCGCTGGCCGGCCTGCTGGCCACCACGTTCGGGACCCGGTCGATGCACGCGCGGCTGGCGCTGACAGAAAAAACCATCGGCATACCGGGGCTGGCTGCGCTGCTGATAGTCGTCGGCCTGGAGGCGGCGCGCTGGCTGGTGGGCGCGCGCGAGGCGATCCACCTGCCAGCGGACCTGGCCGGACTGGCGTTCGGGGCGGTGCTGACCAGAACGGTGAAGCTGCACAATTCTCACCGCTTCGAGGAACTGACGGAACAGCAGCCAGCCCGGACCACCACTACCCCGCGGCACTCCGGGCTCGCCCACCAGGCGCACGAGGCCGCCAAGAACCAGGACACGCGCCGCGCCAAGGACCTTTTCAAGGAGCTGGTGGACCTGGAGCCGCAGCGCCTGGAGCACCTGTGCGCGTACCTGAACGTCGCGCTGCTCGGGCCGGACGAGACCACGCTGCAGGATGCGGCGCTGCGGCTGCTGTGGCTGCGATCCAGATCGCACTCGGACCAGATGCGCAAGGCCTTCCTGCAGCTGACACAGCCCAAGGTGCTCAAGGTGCTTCCGATCGACGAGCACCTGCGCCTTGCGCGCCGCCTGGTCCGGCTGCGCGAGGACGCCGCCGCGCTTCGCGTGCTGGATGCGATCCTGACCGACTCGCATCTGCGCCAGCTGTACGGCCGCCAGCTCGCCGACTGCCTGCTGGGCATCTACACCGGCTACGTGCGCCGGCGGATGACCACGCTGGCCGAGCAGATCCGTTCGCGCCTGACGACCTACTTCGAGGCGCCGGACGATCTGGGTGGCATTGAAAAGGCGAGCCACCCGCCGACCACGCTGCTCACGAGCGGGCCCCGATCGCGCATGCCGCCCAGGTCGTAGGTGGTTTGCGGGCTGTCTCTTCGCGCCCGAACACGGATTACCGTATGTCGGACGATGGTCGGGGCGCGGACGCCAGAAAGTCCCGTGCATAGACGACTTCAGCGCGCAGGCCGTCTCCCTGTGCGCCCAACGCTTTCACGCGCCCGTAGTATCCGACGGCCGCGTCACGGTCACCGGAAGCCTGCGCGGCTTTGCCCGCGCCGAACAAGGTGCGCAACCGATTGGGGTCGCGTTTGAGCGAGCGCTGGAATTGCTCCAGCGCGGCCTTCGGCTGCTTCAGCTCCAGCAGCATCTCGCCCAGCAGCGCGCGCATCGGTACGACATTTCCGGGCGTCACCGGGTGCTTGTCACTGGCATCCTCGGCATCGGCTGCCGCCTGCATCATCCGCAGGGCCTCCTCGTCGCGATGCCCGGCCAGAGCAATCCAGGCGCCGAGCGCGTCGATCTGGACGCTGGCCTGCTGCGCCCAGTAAGCCAGGGCCAGCATCTGCATCGATCCTTTCAACTGGTTCAGCCGCGCCAGGTCGGATTGCGCCGCCTCGACTCTTGCCGAGCGCGCTTCGCCCAGGCCCCGCGAAAAAACCAGAATCGCTTCGGCCTGTGGAAACTTCGCCCAGGCCATATCCGCGGGCGACAAGCTCAGCTGCGAGGCCTGGGTCCAGTCGCTTCGCTCCAGTGCGTACCGCGACGGAATCGCGGCAAAGGCATAGGCCGCGGGAAAGTTCTCCACATTGACCTTGCGGATCGCGGCGACTTCATCGACCACCGCTTGCGCCGCCTGGTCCCGACCCAATTGCAGCTCGGCCATCACCATGTAGTCCAGCGCGTGCAACGCGTCGTAGGGCCTGACCGCGGTCGTCTTGTCGGCGAGTTCAGCCCTGGAGGCCTCGCACGACGCGCGATTGGAGTCGATCATTTCCTGCCAGCTGCCCACGCGCGCGTAAATGTGCGACGGCATGTGCAGCGCGTGCGGCACGGATGGTGCGATCGCGCCATAGGCGTGCGCAGCGGCGAGCCCCTGTTCGGCCAGCTCGGCATAGTCGTAAGTGTGAATCAGGTAGTGCGCGACCCCAGGATGGTCCGGGTACTTCTTGAACAGGGGTTCCAGGATCGAGGCCGCCTTGCGCTGGTTGGCGAAGGTCTTGTCGCTGGGCAGGGCGGTGGCGTCGAGCAGGAGCGCATACAGTATCCGCGCCTCGTCATCGTCCGGGTAGTGATCCGAGACCACCCCCATCGCCGCCGCGAATGCCTTGGCGCGCACAGCGTGGGGCGCGGTTTCCCAATCGTTGAACAGTGCCGGCAGCGTGCCGATGTAATCGCGTTCGCGCGGGCTGCGCGCCCCGACGCGCCGAGCTTCGGCGGCGTCGTCGGCGGCCTCTTTCATCGCCTTCGGGTTGGCCGGCCAGGCGAAAGGGTTTCCCATCGACATGATGGCAATGCCCCAGTCCGCCATCCCGCAACCCGGATCGAGCTCCAGCACGTGGCGGAACGACTGGATGGCCGGCTTGAACCAGAACGAATGGAAAAGCGCCATCGCACGATTGAATTCGGTCTGTGCCGCGGCGTTGCAGGAGACCTCGAATCGCACCTGCCCCAGGCGCTCCCGCTCCCCGCCCGGCGCCGCGTCCTGGTCGTGCGCCTTCGCCAATGGGGCAGCCAGGGCAATGACCGCGCCGATCAGCGGCGCACAAAGCTTCGAAACTCTCATCGCATCAACCCCGCGTGAACCGCTTCAGAAACGTCAGTACCGCCGTCCAGTGCGTCTCGGCGCCGGCCGGGTTGGCGTCGACGCGCAGCGTGGACGAGCCGTGCGTCGATTTCGACTGCGACTGGAACTGCTGCTTGTCGGTGCTCTTCACCGCCTGCAGGATCGCTGCCGATTTGGCCACCTCGTCGGCGTCCGATGCCTGGTCGATGTAAACCGGCACCTCGACTTTGCGTGCGGCATCGCGGACCGCCGTGCCATTCGACAGGTACTCGCCCGGCGAAAAAGCGACGACGCCGTTCACGTCACCCGGGTGCCGGGCGGCCAGCAGGAAGACCAGCGCGGCCGAATAGCTGGAGCCCCACACCACCACCGGAGCGCCGTGTGCACTGGCCTTGGCCCAGGCCAGCGCCGCTTCGAGGTCGGGCAACGCCTCTTCGTAGGTTGCCTCACGGGCCAGCGCGGCCGCCGTGCGGTTGGTACCGCCGAAGGCGCCGTCGCCCGAACGCTGGTCGATCGCCAGGACGGTGAAGCCGGCCTGCATCAGCCGCGGCGCGATGGGCGCGTATTCGGCGCTGCTCGATCCGGCCTGGTGGAAAGCAACGATGATCGGGGGCTTCGCCCCGGCGGCGCGCCAGACCTCGCCGAACACCTTGACGCCGTCGGCGGCAGCCAGCTGCACCGTCTCGGCCGACGCGACGGGAAGTGCGAGTACGGCCGCGAACGCCGCGGTGAGAAATCGCATCATCGACTCGATCCTTTGAAACGTTGAACGATTAGAGCGCATCGTGGCAGATGTCAAAGGATCGCCCCGTTGCGCCGCAGCTCGTCGATCTGCACGCGGCTCACGCCGATCGATTCGAGCACTTCGTCGGTGTGCTGGCCCAGCGCTGGGCCGAGCCAGCGCGTCTGGCCGGGCGTTTCCGACAGCTTGGGCACGATCGCCGGCACTTTCAGCGGTGTGCCATCGCCCAGCACGTGCTCCTCGATCATCGCCCGCGCCGCAAACTGCGGGTCGCGGAACATGTCGGCGACGCTGTAGATGCGCGAAGCCGGCACCTGGGCCTGCTCCAGCGCGGCCAGGGCCCGATCGATCGGATGACGGCTGCACCATTGCTGGATCGCCGCGTCGATCTCGCCGGCGCGGGGTACACGGCCGTCGTTGTGCGCCAGCTGCGGATCGTCGCCCAGGTCCGGCCGTGCGACCGCGGCCATCAGCCGCTTGAAGATCGCATCGCCATTGCCGCCGACCACGATCGCGGCGCCGTCCTGGCAGGTGTAGGTGTTGGAAGGCACGATGCCCGGCAGCGAGGTGCCGGTGCGCTCGCGAACGACCCCGAAACGGTCGTACTCGGGCACGGCGCTTTCCATCATATTGAACACGGACTCGTACAGCGCCACATCGACCATCTGGCCGCGGCCGCGGCCCGCACCACCCGTGGCATCGCGGTGTGGAAGCGCCATCAATGCACCGACCACGGCGTGCAGCGCTGCTATCGAATCGCCGATCGACAGGCCGATCCGCACCGGCGGGCGATCGGCGTATCCGGTCACGTGCCGGATGCCGCCCATCGCCTCGCCGATCGCGCCGAATCCGGGCCGCTCGCGCATGGGCCCGGTCTGCCCGTAGCCCGACAGCCGGATCATGATCGTGGCCGGGTTCTGTTCGGCCAGCTGCCCATAGCCGAGGCCCAGCTTCTCCAGCACGCCGGGGCGGAAGTTCTCGATGACGATGTCAGCCCGCACAGCGAGCTGCCGGGCCAGCGCGCATGCGCGCGCATCCTTCAGGTTCAGCGCAACGGACTTCTTGTTGCGAGCCTGCACCGCCCACCACAGCGACGTGCCCTGGTGCAGGTGGCGCCAGCGCCGCAGCGGATCGCCGCCGTCCGGGTCTTCCACCTTGATCACGTCGGCACCGAATTCGGCCAGCATCCGCGCTGCGAACGGGCCCGCGATCAGCGTGCCCAGCTCCAGCACCTTCACGCCGGCCAGCGGTCCGCTCACATCGTCACTCCGCGCGCCGATCCAGCATCGCCTGGGCGATCGTGTTCACGTCGGTGTACTCCAGCTCAGCTCCGGCCGGCACGCCGCGTGCCAGGCGCGTGACCTTGATGCCCGGATCGCGGGCGCGCGCCAGCTCGCCGATGTAATGGGCGGTAGCGTCGCCTTCGGGCGTGAAGGAGGTGGCGACGATCACCTCGCGCACCACGCCGTCGCCGACCCGTTCCAGCAGCCGGTCCATCTGGATCTCGCGCGGGCCCACTCCGTCCAGCGGCGAGAGGCGTCCGAGCAGCACGAAATACAGACCCGAGTACGACAGCGACTGCTCGATCACCAGCTGATCGGCGGGCGATTCGACCACGCACACCAGGCCCGGGTCGCGCTTCGGATCCGAGCAGTTTTCGCACACCGGCTGCTCGCTCAGCGTGTTGCAGCGCGCGCAGTGTCCGACGCGGTCGACCGCGCCCAGCAGTGCGCGGCCCAGCTCGGCGGCGAGCGGCCGGTCGAACTGCAACAGGTGAAACGCGATCCGCTGCGCCGAGCGCGGCCCGATCCCGGGCAGCTTCTTCAGCGCGTCGACGACACCATCCAGCGCAGCGCCCAGTCTCATAGCCCGGGTCTTCTCGACGCGCAACAACGCAGCTTCGACACGGTCGCAGCCTGCGGGGGAAAAGCAGGAGGATCGGCTTCGAGGGAGGGCTGCGCCCCCCCTCGAGCACCCCCCGCGGCATTCACAAGCGTCACAGTTTTCTAGAAGGGGAGCTTAAAGCCCGGCGGTAACGGCAGTCCCGTGGCGAGCGAGCCCATTTTCTGCTGGGTCATCTCGTCGGCGCGGCGCGATGCGTCGTTGAAGGCGGCCGCCACCAGGTCCTCGAGCATGTCGCGGTCCTCGGCCAGCAGGCTCGGGTCGATCGTCACGCGGCGCACCTGGTATTTGCAGGTGAGCACCACCTTCACGAGTCCGGCCCCGGACTGTCCCTCGACCTCGGTCGTGGCGAGCTCGTCCTGCAGGCGCTTCATGTTCTCCTGCATCTTCTGGGCCTGCTGCATCAAGCCGGCTAATTGATTTTTCATGTCGACCATGCCTGGTTGCCGCTCACGTGTCCTGTATCGGTTTGATCGATGTCGGGTCGACACTGGCCCCGAAATTCTCGATCAATTCTCGCACGAAGGGATCCGAGTAGATCGCCTCCTCGGCGCGGCGCTGGCGCTGCGCCCGGGCCTCCTCGTTCAGGCCGGCCGCGGTCGGACCGCGCATGGCGCCGACCTCGGCCAAGATCCGGGTCGGCCGGCCGAAATACTCGGACAGGGCGGCCCGCAGCCGTGCCTCGGCGCCCGATTCGAGCAGCGTCTTCACGGGCACGCGGATCCGGAATAGATCGCCCTCGCGCGACACCAGCTCGCTGCGCAGGGCCAGCTCGCGCGGCATTCCGGCCAGCTTCAGCCGGCCCACCAGCTCGGGCCAGGGTAGCTCGTCCGCCTCCGCCTTGGCCTCCTTCACCAAGGCTTCGGAGGCCAGGGCGGAAGCGGACGAGCTACCCTGGCCCTCCGAAGCCTTGGCGAAGGAGGGCGGTACAGCGGTACGGGGTGGCCGGGATGCGCTCAGCGCTGCGCTGCGCGCCGGGGCGGGCGCGGCGGCAACCTCGGGCTGGAACGCCAACATCCGCAGCAGCGTCATCGTGAACCCAGCATATTCGTCCGGAGCCAGCCCCAGATCGTTGCGGCCGTGCAGCGCGATCTGGTAGTACAGCTGGACCTCCTCGGGCGTGAACCGCTGCGCCAGGCGCGCCAGATCCGGATCCAGCAGGTCGCCGCGCGCGCCCGGGTCGACCTGCTGCGCCAGCGCGATGCGATGCAGCAGGCTGGCCAGGTCGCGCAGCGCCTGCGCGAACGACAGGCTGCGCTCGGCCATCGCGTCGGCCAGCGCCAGCAGACGCGGAGCCTCGCGCTGCGCCAGCGCGTCGAGCAACTGGACGAGCAGCGTCGCATCGATTGCCCCGAGCATCTGCTCGACCGCCTGCGCGTCGACGTGTCCGCCGCTGTAGGCGATGGCCTGGTCCAGCAGGGACAACGCGTCACGCATGCTGCCGCGCGCCGCGCGAGCCACCGCCTGCAGCGCCGCCGGCTCGGCCGCCACCGCCTCGGCCTGGGCAATCTCGCCCAGCCGCTGCGCGATCGCCTGCGGGGTCACCTGCTTCAGGTTGAACTGCAGGCAGCGCGACAGCACCGTCACGGGAATCTTCTGCGGATCGGTGGTGGCCAGGATGAACTTGACGAAATCAGGCGGCTCCTCGAGCGTCTTGAGCATCGCGTTGAACGCGTGCGTGGTCAGCATGTGCACTTCGTCGATCGTGTACACCTTCACACGCGCATCGGCCGGCGCGTAGATGGCGCGCTCGAGCAGCTGGGTCATCTCGTCCACGCCCCGGTTGCTGGCCGCGTCCATCTCGATGTAGTCGACGAATCGGCCCGCGTCGATCCCGGTGCAGGCCCGGCACACGTTGCACGGGGTCGCGGTGACCCCGCCCTGGCCGTCCGGCCCCACGCAGTTCAACGCCTTGGCCAGGATGCGCGCGATCGTTGTCTTGCCGACCCCGCGCGTGCCGGTGA
>DASZFP010000183.1:0-15627 GCA_035939615.1 Burkholderiaceae bacterium
CCGATCCTGAATGAGGACGGCCCCGAGCACCGGGAGCTGACCCGCCACGGGATCGAGGTGTCGTACGACGGAATGGAAATCATCCTGTGAGTGCGAACAAGGATCCGAGCGATCTGCACCGGCCCGCGTGGAGCCGCGCCGAGTTCGAGGCGCGGCTGCGCGAGAAGGGCAAGGCCTACCACATTCATCATCCGATGAATGTGCTGCTGAACAGCGGCGGCGCCTCGCGCGAACAGATCCAGGGCTGGGTGGCCAACCGTTTCTACTACCAGATCGCGATCCCGGTGAAGGACGCCGCGATCCTGTCCAACTGCCCGGACCGCGAGGTGCGCAGGGCCTGGGTTCAGCGCATTCTCGATCACGACGGCTTCCACATCGGTTCGATGCACGACGACGGCGGCATCGAGGCCTGGATCCGGCTGGCGGTGGCGACGGGACTCGCGCGCGAGGAGATACTGGACCTGCGGCACGTGGTGCCGGGCGTGCGCTTTGCGGTCGATGCGTACGTGAACTTCGCCCGCCGCGCACCGTGGCAGGAAGCTGTGTGCTCGTCCCTGACGGAGCTGTTCGCCCCCGAGATCCACAAGCAGCGGCTGGCCAACTGGCCGCAGCACTATCCGTGGATCGAGTCGACCGGCCTGCAGTACTTCCGCAACCGGGTCAGCCAGGCGCGCCGCGACGTCGAACAAGGGCTGGCCGTGACGCTGGCTCACTTCAACACGCGGCCCCTGCAGGAGCGCGCCCTGCAGGTGCTGCAGTTCAAACTGGACGTGCTTTGGTCGATGAACGACGCGATGGCGCTGCGCTACGGGGTGCGGATGTGAACCCGCCCGCGAGCGCCGCACCGGCTCTGCAGGCCAGGCCGCGGGTCGGAGCGGGTTACCGACTGCAATGGGAGCCGACGCAGCAGTCCTGGGTGCTGTTGTTTCCGGAGGGCATGGTCAAGCTGAACGGCTCGGCCGGCGAGATCATGAAACGCTGTGACGGCGCCCGTTCGGTCGAACAGATCGTGGCCGACCTGGAAACCACCTTCGACACGCAGGGTCTGCAGGCCGACGTGCTGTCATTCCTGGACATCGCGCGCGGCAAGCACTGGATCGAGGACTGAGATGGATGCGACGCGGGTGCAAGCCGTGCCGGCGGGCCCTCTGCAGGCGACCAATGGCACGCCGCTGTGGCTGCTGGCCGAGCTCACCTACCGCTGCCCGCTGCACTGCGTGTACTGCTACAACCCGGTGGACTTCGCGCTGACCGAGCGCGAGCTGGACACCGAGGGCTGGCTGCGCGTGCTGCGCGAGGCCCGGGCTCTGGGATCGGTGCAGTGCGGCTTTTCTGGCGGCGAGCCGATGGTGCGCGAGGATCTGGAAATCCTGGTCGCGGAGGCGCACCGGCTCGGGTACTACACCAATCTGCTGACCTCGGGCGTCGGGCTGACCGAGGAGCGCGCCGCGCGCCTGAAGCAGGCGGGTCTGGACCACATCCAGCTGTCGTTCCAGGACTCCACCCGCGAGATGAACGATTTTCTTTCGCACACGAAAACGTTCGAGCTGAAGCAACGCGTTGCGCGCATGATCAAGGCCAACGGCTGGCCGATGGTGATGAACGTCGTGCTCCACCGGATGAACGTGGACTGGATCGACAAGATCATCGAGATGGCGGTGGACCTGGGAGCCGAATACCTGGAGCTCGCCAACAGCCAGTATTACTCGTGGGCGCACGTGAACCGGGACCACCTGCTGCCGTCGCGCGAGCAGCTGCAGCGGGCCGAACGGATCACCAACGAGTACCGCGCCCGCCTCGGCGACCGGATCCGGATGTTCTTCGTGGTGCCGGACTTTTACGAGAACCGCCCCAAGAAATGCATGAACGGGTGGGGCAACGTGTTCCTGACCATCACGCCCGACGGCACCGCGCTGCCCTGCCACACGGCCAGGATGCTGCCGGGCCTCGCCTTTCCGAACGTGCGCGACCAGGATCTGCGCTCGATCTGGTACGAATCGGAGGGCTTCAACCGGTTCCGCGGCAGAAGCTGGATGAAGGAGCCGTGCCGCAGTTGCCCGGAGCAGGAAAAGGACCTGGGCGGCTGCCGCTGCCAGGCGTATCTGCTGACCGGCGACGCCGCCAACGCCGACCCGGTGTGCGACAAGTCGCCGCACCACGGCGTGGTCATTGAGGCGGTCCAGAAGGCGCAACGGCCCGACGCGCAGCGCGTCACCGAGCATCCGCTGGTGTTCCGCGGTCCGAAGGAATCCCGGCGCCTGACGGAAGGCAAGCGCGTCGAGGCGTAATTCCCGCAAGGTGTAAGGCCGTTGCGACCACCCCGGCGTCTATCCAGCCGGCCACCGAGGCTTCCACCTCGGTTCCCTGGGCCAAATCGAACTCAAACGCGGGGCACTTCGTCGAGTCTAAGCGCCTGGGATCGCCAGCACGGGCATGATCTCGACGGAATCGCCCGGGAAGATGGCAAAGTGCGGATGGTTTTCGAAGAGCTTGGCGGCAGCCTCGTGCGAATCGGCGCGCACGACCGTGAAAGCGCCCATTTCATTGCTCATATCCTTGATACCGCCTTGCGTGACCTTCTTGGTCTTTCCCAATGGGCCGCCCATGTCAACGATGGAAGCGTGATGTTTCTCGACCCACGCGTGCCAGGCCGCCATGCCTTCTCGTTCCTTCGCGCGGCGATCGCCTTCGGGAAGGGCGTCCCAGGCCGCTCTGCGCGGACTGGTCTTGCTGCCAAGGAATACCGCGAGATACGTATTGTTCGTGCCCATGAGGACTCCTCTCACTTTTGTCTAACGGGTCGGAACAGCATCTCACAAGCGACGCTTGCCGGCGATCCGCGCCGGCGGCGGTCCAGAGTCAGTGGAGCGAACCTTTACGCGGCCTGCTTCTGGGGTGGCTTCGCTGTGTCTGCGCGGCCGCCGGACGGCGCGCCCGTGGTGCCTCGAGCAGCAGCCTTCGCACTGTGGGCGGGGGGCTTGCCGGCCGGCGCGGCGGTCGATTCGCGCATCAGGAGTTTCGAATAGTCGAACTCCTGGCCATACGAGTCGAATTCAGGGACTAGCGTAAACCTGGGATCCATTGTTTACCCTCTTGGAGACCACCGGCGAACCGCGCCAGCGCGGCGTTTCGAGGTGTCAATCGGCAGCGGTTCGCCGTCCTGAAGAGGCATTACGCTAAAAACATGATCGTCCGTTCGATCTTCTAGGTGCGCGGATATCGGGTCATTACGGACCACGACAAGGAGGGTCTGATGGGTTTTCGCCTTTTGGCAGGGGTCATATCGTCGCTGACCGCTCTTTGCGCGCTGGCGCAGGCGCCGGCGGACCGTCTGGCGGCCTTGGACATCTTCAATCTGCAATTCGCCGGGACGCCGCAGATCTCGCCGGACGGCAGCAGAATCGTCTACGTGCGGTCGTTTTCCGATGTGATGACCGACAAGCGCTACTCGAACCTGTGGATCGTGGGCTTCGACGGGTCCGATGATCGTGCGCTGACGTCGGGGAATTTCGGGGACGATCAGCCGCGCTGGTCGCCCGATGGCAGCCGGCTGGCATACGTGTCGGATCGCGACGGCTCCATGCAGCTTTACGTCCGCTGGATGGACACGGGCCAGACGGCAAAGCTCACCAGCCTGGAGTTCGCGCCCGAGAATCTGTCGTGGTCGCCGGACGGCAAGCGGATCGCGTTTGCCTCGCTGGTGCCGATCTCCAAGCCGAAGGTTGCCGGCATGCCGACCGCGCCGGAAGGTGCGAAATGGGCCGAGGGTCCGCAGACGTACGACCGGCTGATCTACCGGTTCAACGGACGCGGCTTTCTAAAGCCGGGATTTTCACAGCTGTTCGTCGTCGCGGCCGATGGCGGCGCCGCGCGGCAACTGACGAGCGGCGAGTTTCCGCACGGGGGCAATTTTTTCGGCAGCGATCCACCGGTGTGGACCCCCGATGGCAAGTCCATCGTCCTGTCGGGAAACTTTCGGCCGGACTTCGAATATGACCCGCTCAACACCGAGGTGTATGAGGTATCCGTGAGCGACGGTTCGGTCAAGCAGCTCTCGCACCGCCAGGGGCCGGACGACAGTCCCGACATTTCCCCCGACGGCAAGCTGATCGCGTACACCGGTTTCGACGACCGGCGCCAGGGCCATCAGACCACGCATCTTTATCTGATGGATCGCGACGGCGCCAACGCGCGCGAGCTGACCGGCAAGCTGGACCGCGACGTGCGTTCGCCCCGCTGGGCGCCCGATGGACAGGGGATCTACGTGCTGTACGACGACCAGGGCGATACGAGGCTGGCGCTGGTGAGCCTGGACGGCAAGGTCCAGGAAGTGGCCGCACATCTGGCTTCCGGCGGGACGAGTTCAGCGGTGGGGGCGGCGTTCAGCGTCGCGCGCAATGGGCACGTGGCCCTGACGCAGGGCACCGGGGCGGAGCCGGGAGATATTGCGGCGATCGGTCCGCAGCAAAAGGCCGTTCGCGTTCTGACCCGGCTGAACCAGGAACTGCTGACCCAGAAGAAGATCGGCACGATCGAGGAGATCTGGTTCAACTCGTCACGCGACCAGCGCAGGATTCAAGGCTGGATCGTGAAACCTCCGGATTTCGAGCCTTCGAAGAAGTATCCGCTGATTCTGGAAATCCACGGAGGGCCGTTCGCGAACTACGGCGACCGCTTCGATACGATCAAGCAGATCTGGGCGGCGCAGGGCTACGTCGTGCTCTACACGAACCCTAGGGGCAGCACGAGTTACGGAGAGGAATTCGCCAACCTGATCCACCATGCCTATCCGGGCGACGACTTCTACGATTTGAATTCGGGCGTGGATGCGGTGGTGGCGAAGGGTTACGTCGATGAGAAGAACCTCTTCGTCACCGGCGGATCCGGCGGCGGAGTGCTGACCTGCTGGATGATCAGCCACACGGACCGGTTCCGGGCGGCGGCGAGTCTGTATCCCGTGACCAACTGGTACAGCTGGACGCTCACCTCGGACATACCGTCCTTTGCCACGCTGTACTGGTTCTCGGGGGTGCCCTGGGACGATGCCGACGAGTACGTCAAGCGCTCGCCGATCTCGTACGTGAAGGCCGTGAAGTCCCCAACCCTGCTGATGACCGGCGAGGAGGATTGGCGAACCCCGATTACCGAGGCCGAACAATACTATTCCGCCCTGAAGCTGCAGAAGGTCGAGAGCGTTCTGGTGCGCGTGCCGGGTGAACCGCACGGGCTGCAGCGACGGCCCAGTCATCAGATCGTGAAGGCGATGTACGTGCTCGACTGGTTTGAAAAGCATCGGGCCAGGTAGGCACCCGGCGGGCCCTCCCGTGCGGGGGAGGGCCCAAGGTCGGGGTATCCGATCCGGCCGCAGCCGCTACAGCCGCTGCAGCAACAATCCCTTCAGGTATTCGCCTTCGGGGTGCGTCATCAACATCGGGTGATCGGCGCCCGGCCCCAGGCGCGTGCGCATCGTGCATTCCACGCCGGCATCGATCACCGCGCCGGCGACGATCTTCTGGAACAGGTCCACGTCGATGGCTCCGGAACACGAAAACGTCATCAGGATCCCGCCCGGCTGCAGCAGCTTGAGCGCGTTCAGGTTGATGTCCTTGTAGGCGCGCGCGGCGCGCTCTACGTGATGATGGCTGGCCGCGAATTTGGGCGGATCCACCACGATCAGATCGAACCGCTCGCCCGCGTCGCGCAGCGCGCGCAGCTGCTCGAACACGTCGGCGCAGCGCCACTGGACCTGCTCGGCGTCGAGTCCGTTCAGTTCCACGTTGGCGCGGCCCAGCGCCAGCGCGTCGGCGGACGAATCTACCGCGAGCGAATCGCCGGCGCCGCCGCGCGCCATCGCCACCGAAAATGACCCCGTGTAGCAGAACGCGTTGAGCGCGCGTGGGGCGCGGCCCAGCGTCGAAGCGAGCTCGCGCGCCAGCTCGCGGGCCAGCTGACGGTTGTCGCGCTGGTCGATGTAAAAGCCCGTCTTGTGTCCGCGCCGCACGTCGACCCAGTAAGCCAGGCCGTGCTCCCGAACCTGGATCCGCTCGGGCGGCTCGCGGCCGCGCAAGACGCCCCGCGCCTCGGCCCGCGCCGGCCCGGGTGCCGCCGGCAACGATTCGCGCGCCCGCAGCGCGCTGTCGGACCGCTCGAAGGCATTGCGGCAGCCGCTGGCTTCGCACAGTGCATCGAGCAGCACCTCGGACTGCAGCTGCACGCCCGGGGCCTGCAGCTGCAGCACGAGCTGGTCCGCGTAGCGATCGACGATCAGCCCGGGCAGCCGGTCGGCCTCGCCGTAAACGAGGCGCACTGCGTCGCTGACCTGCGCGAGCCGGTCACGCCGCCCGACGGCCTCGCGCGTCCGGGCTGCCAGCCAGTCGCGATCGATCCGGTCGGCCTCGTCGAAGCTCCAGCAGCGCGCCCGGATCGCCGAGTCCGGTGCGTACGCGGCCCAGGCCAGCCACCGCCCGTCGGCCCCGTGTACGCCCACCAGGTCGCCGGGGCCTGGCGCGCCGCCCACGCGGGCCACCGCGGTCGCGTAGATCCAGGGGTGGCGCCGCGCCAGCGAACGTTCCTTGCCCGGCTTCAACCACAGCTCGCGCATCGTGCGACTGCCCGCTCAGGCCTTGCGGCGCGCGCGCGGGTGGTACGAATCGTAAGCCTTGGCCAGGTGCTGCCAGTCCAGGCGCGTGTACACCTGGGTGGTCGAGATGTTCGCGTGCCCCAGCAGTTCCTGTACCGCACGCAAATCGCCGCTCGACTGCAGCAGGTGCGATGCCATCGAGTGCCGCAGCACGTGCGGATGAACGTGAACGCCCAGGCCCGATCGCACCGCCAGCTGCTGCAGCCGGATCTGCACGCTGCGGGCGGTCAGCCGCGTGCCGCGCGTCGATACGAACAGTGCCCGTTCCGCGGCCGCCGCCAGCATGGACCGCACCCCGAGCCAGGCGCGCAGCGCCTGCACCGCCGGCTGACCGATCGGAACCGAACGGCGCTTGGACCCCTTGCCGGTGACGGTGAGCTCGCGCTCGGCCAGGTCGATCCAGCCGAGCGAGGCGGGCGCGGGGCCCTGGGCCGCGTGAGGCCGCGCATCCAGGCCCACCAGCTCCGACAGGCGCAACCCGCTCGAATACAGCACCTCGACGATCGCGCGGTCGCGCAGCGCCAGGGCTCCGGTGCCGCCCGCGTACGAGGCGAGTGCGACCGCCTGATCGGGCGCCAGCGCCTTGGGCAGGCGCTGCGGACGGCGCGGGCCACGCACCCCGAGCGCCGGATTCGAGGGGCTCGCTCCGCGCGAGGCCAGGTGACGGAAGAAGGTGCGCCAGGCCGACAGCATGCGCGCGATGCTGGCCGGCGCCAGGCCCTGCGCATGCAGCCGGCCGGCTGCCCGCCGCACGTCGGCCGCGGTCAGGTCGGACAACGCGCGACCGGCGGCCAGCTCGCTCAGGCGCTGCAGGTCCCTGCGATACGCGGCCACGCTGTGCGGCGACAGGCGCCGTACGGTGGCCAGCTCGTGCAGAAATTCCTGCGCCACGGCCGCCAGTTCGCCGCGGCCCATCTTAACCACGCAACCGGGTCAGGGCCGCTGCGGTCAGCTGGCCGATGCGACTCAGAAACGCGGTGCCCATGTCGCTGCGGAAGCGATGCGGATCATCGGAGCCCAGCGTCAGCAACCCGAAGGGTGCCGAGACCGGGTCGGCGCGCAACGGGACCAGCGCCAGGCTGCGCGTATCGGGGAAATCGGTCTGCATCCAGGTGGCGGCCGCGAAGTCGGCGTTCAGGCCGCAAAACGGCGCCTGCATGCTGGCGGCGAACCGGACCACGTCGGCGGGAACCGGGCTGGCGCATTCCAGGCCGGCAAAGCGCGGCGCGAACTCCCAGATCCGCAAGGCCGCCGCCGGCACCCCGAACGCCTCCTTCAAGCCGTCGACGACCCGCTGCGGCAGGCTGGCCTCGTCGCGCTCGGCGAGCAGCGCGCCCGCCCATTGCGCCAGGCGCTCGCCGATGTGGTCGTTGGCGCGGCCGTGACGGGTCAAATCCGACAGGCTCGCCTCGAGCGCACGGATACGCTCGCGCAGGATCTGGGCCTGCCGCTCCGGCAACGACACCGCGCGGCCATCGTGCGGGTCCGGCAGCTCGATCGAGCCGAGCAGCCATGGTTTGCGCCGGAAAAAGTCGGGGTTGTTCTGGATGAAGATTGCGACGTCGTCCTCGTTCACGCCTTCCTCGGTCATTTACTCGATTTCGATCTCGCCATCGAACACCCTGACCGCCGTGCCGGCCAGGAACACCGGTGCCGGCCCGCCCGCGTGCGGGCTGTCCCATCGTACAGACAGCAGCCCGCCGCGCGCGTGCACCTGAACCGGGGAGGACAACAGCCCGCGCTGGATTCCGGACACAACCGCCGCGCAGGCGCCGGTGCCGCAGGCGAGGGTCTCGCCGGCGCCGCGTTCCCACACGCGCAACCGGATCGCGTGCCGGTCCAGCACCTGCATGAATCCGGCGTTGACCCGGTGCGCGAAGCGAGGATGGCGCTCGATCGCGGGCCCCTCGATCTGGACCGGCGCCGAGTCCACGTCGTCGACCCGCTGCACTGCGTGCGGATTGCCCATCGAGACGACCGAGATCCACACCTGGCGCCCATCGACCGGCAGCGGCCACAGTGCCGCCTCGCCCTCGGCGCGCTCGGCCAGGCCATGGGTGGAAAAACCGCTGGCCGCCGGATTCATGTCCGGCACCCCCATGTCGACCGAGACGGTGCCGTCGTCCAGCAGGCGCGGCTCGATCAGCCCGGAGGCGGTCTGAACCCGGATCGACGATCGGTCCGTCAGGCCCGCCTGGCGCACGTACATCAGGAAGCAGCGCGCACCGTTGCCGCAATGCTCGACCTCGGCGCCGTCGGCGTTGAAGATCCGGAAGCGAAAATCGGCGCCCGGCTCGGTGGCCCGCTCGACCAGCAGGACCTGGTCGGCGCCAATGCCGAAGTGGCGGTCGGCCAGCGCCCGCACGCGCCCGCTGGTGAGCTCGAGACGCTGGCCGATTCCGTCGAGCATCACGAAATCGTTGCCAGCGCCCTGCATCTTGGTGAAGCGCAGCCGCATGCCGCCATTATCGCCGCAGCCGCGCCGGTCAAGGCGCATGGGTGCCCGATCTTGCGGCGGCGCGGCGATCCCGGGCTAGTAGATGGACGGCGCGCCCGGCGGCCGCGTCTTGAAGCGCCGATGCATCCACATGTACTGGTCCGGCAACCGTCGGACCCATCGCTCGATCTCGCGGTTCATCCGTTCCGTATCCTGCTCGACGCTGGCACCTGGAAAGTCCTCCCACGGCTCCCCGACGTGGTACACGTAGCCGTCGCGTGTCTGCTCGGTGACCGCCATCACGACGCGCGCGCCGGTCATCCGGGCCATCTTCGAGACCATCGGCAACGTGGCGGTCGGCACCCCCATGAACGGAACGAAGATCGAGTTGGCCGCGCCGCCGTCGATGTCCGGCAGGTAGTAAAACGGCCGTCCGTCGCGCATCGCCCGCACGGCGGTGCGCAGCTCCCAGCCGCCCCGGGCGATCAGCAGCTGCGGCAGGAAGCGCGAGCGGCCATGCGCGAGCCAGCGGTCCCACACCGGGTTGGACTGGCGCGCGTAGATCGACACGCAGCGCACGTTGACGGTCATGCGCACCGCACCCGCGTCCAGCCCGACAAAATGGGGCGCCAGCAGGATCAGCGGCCGGTTGGGATCCTGCACCCGCTCCAGGCCTTCGAAGGCCACCAGCCGCTCGACATCCTGCTGACTGCCCTTCCACAGCACCGAATGGTCGAGGGTGGCGCGAACCAGGTTGCGGAACACGCGGCGTCCGAGCTGGCGGCGCCCTCGGGCATCGAGCTCGGGAAAGCACGTTGTCAGGTTCGACAGGGTGACCCTGCGGCGCGAAGCGACCAGGACCCAGCCCAGATCGCCCAGGATGTGTGCCAGCCACCGGCGTGCCCAGGGCGGCCAGCGAACGGTCGAATTGACGATCGCGATGGCCAGGCCGGCCGCCCAAAGGTCGATCCGGCGCCGCGAAGGGACCTGCGCTGCGATGGCCAGCTCGGACGGCACTTGACTCACGGGCCGGATGGTAACGGGACAAGGGGTGTTCCCGTATAATCGCTGCAGCCGAGTTAACGTACAACTTGCAGGGCGATTTCGCGGAAGCAATGCCGGTCCGCGGAAAAAATACTGCTAAAGCGTCACCCCTCCCTCCGCGGTCGTGGCGCGCTTCCCAACTGGAGTGTGAGCCATGGCGAGCGAGTTTCTGTTTACCTCCGAATCGGTTTCCGAGGGCCACCCGGACAAGGTGGCGGACCAGGTATCCGATGCGATCCTCGATGCGATCCTGACCCACGATTCCCGCGCGCGCGTGGCCGCCGAGACGCTGGTGACCACGGGCCTGGTCGTGCTGGCCGGCGAGATCACGACCTCGGCAGCGGTCGACTACCCGGCGGTGGCGCGCGAAACGATCAAGCGGATCGGTTACGACAACAGCGACTTCGGCATCGATTACAAGGGCTGCGCGGTGATGGTCTGCTACGACCGGCAAAGCCCCGACATCGCCCAGGGCGTGGACGAGGGGCGGGGCATGGACCTGGATCAAGGCGCGGGTGACCAGGGGCTGATGTTCGGCTACGCCTGCGACGAGACGCCCGAGCTGATGCCGGCTCCCATTTACTACGCGCACCGGCTGGTCGAGCGGCAGGCCGACGTGCGACGCGACGGACGGCTGCCGTGGCTGCGGCCCGACGCCAAGTCGCAGGTGACCATGCGATACGTCGACGGCAAGCCGCATTCGATCGACACCATCGTTCTGTCGACCCAGCACGACGCTGACGTCGAATACAAGACGCTGCAGGAAGCGGTGATCGAGCTGATCGTCAAACCGGTGCTGCCGAAGGAGTGGCTGGCCCAGACGCGCTACCTGATCAACCCGACCGGCCGCTTCGTGGTCGGGGGCCCGCACGGCGACTGTGGACTGACCGGCCGCAAGATCATCGTCGACACCTACGGCGGCGCCTGTCCGCACGGGGGCGGCGCCTTCTCCGGCAAGGATCCGTCCAAGGTCGACCGATCGGCGGCCTATGCGGCCCGTTATGTGGCCAAGAACGTGGTCGCCGCGGGACTGGCGCGCCAGTGCCAGATCCAGGTCAGCTACGCGATCGGCTATTCCAAGCCGATCAACGTCACCGTGTACACCGAGGGCACCGGCAAGATTCCGGACGAGCGCATCGCCCAGCTGATCGGCGAGCACTTCGATCTGCGGCCCAAGGGCATCATCCAGATGCTCAATCTGCTGAAGCCGATCTACAGCAAGACGGCCGCCTACGGCCATTTCGGCCGCGACGAGCCGGAATTCAGCTGGGAGCGCCTGGACAAGGCCGCCCAGCTGCGCGAGGCCGCGGGGCTTAAAAAAGCCGCCTGACCCCGGCCCGCCAGGCCCGGCCGGCACCGGCCGATCGGTCGAGGCGCCGGACTTTAAAACCCGATTTCCGGGCGCTGCCGGTGCCGCATTTGCGCGATCCTTGTTGGTCCTGGTTCGTCGCGTCTCGAGGCGGCGCTCAGGACAGCAGCACCGGGAAGGACGGTCAAGCATCGTGCTGAAGCGAATCGTGGTGTCCGAGCTGCGCACCGGCATGTACATCGAGGAGCTGTGCGGCTCCTGGATGGAGCATCCGTTCTGGCGCACGCGTTTCGCGCTCAGGGACGAGGACGATGTGCAACGCATCCGGGCCAGCGGCATCCACGAGGTGTGGATCGACACCGCCAAGGGACTGGATATCGACGCACCCGCCGAAGCGGTGCCGACCCGGGCCGAGGCCGAAGCCGAGATCGACCGCAAGCTGGAATCGGCCGCCGCGCAGCTGGCTCACGGGGCAGACCGGACTGCGTTCGCCGAGGAACTGGAACGCGCTCACAGCTTGTATGCGCGCGCCCGCACGGCGGTGCTGAGCCTGTTCGGCGACGCCAAAATGGGCCACGCGATCGACGCGGACGCGGCGAGCGCGCTGGTCGACGAGATCTTCCAGTCGGTGCAGCGCAATTCGAACGCGATGGTCAGCCTGTCGCGGCTGAAGCGCGCCGACGACTACACCTACGTGCACTCGGTGGCGGTGGCTGCGCTGATGATCGCGCTGAGCCGGCAGCTGGGCCTGAGCGAGGCGGACACGCGCGAAGCGGGCCTGGCGGGGTTGATGCACGACATCGGCAAGGCGAAGATCCCGGACCGCATCCTGCGCAAGCCGGACAAGTTGTCCGACCAGGAGTGGGTCACGATGAAATCCCACCCGGAACTCGGCCATGCGATCCTGTCCAAGGTCTCCATGGGCCCGATCCCGCTGGACGCGGTTCTGCACCACCATGAAAAGTTCGACGGCTCCGGCTACCCGCACGGGCTGGCCGGGGAGGCGATCAGCCTGTTCGCCCGGATGGCCAGCGTATGCGATGTCTACGATGCGGTCACCTCGAATCGCCCATACAAGTCCGGCTGGTCGCCGGCCGAAGCGATCCGCAAGCTGGCCGAATGGGCCCCGGGCCACTTCGACGAGAGGCTGTTTCAGGCATTCGTGAAGACGGTCGGCATCTATCCGGTGGGCACGCTGGTGCGGCTGGAGTGCGACCGGCTGGGCGTGGTGGTCGAGCACAACGAGCGGGCACTGCTCAGGCCCAGGGTCAAGGCGTTCTTCTCGATCAAGTCGCAAAGCCGGATCGCCCCGGAGCTGCTCGACCTGGCCGATTCGCGCAGCAGCCACCGGATCGTCGGCCGCGAAGACCCGGCGGCATGGGGCCTGACGCGGGTGGACGACCTCTGGAGCGGGCACCCGGTGCGGCTTTGAATCAGCGATGTCTGCAGCGAGTCGCGCGGACATGCCTGATGGGTGTGGCGCTGGCGGGGTGCGCCGATGCTTTTGCGGCGGCACCGCCTTCCTGCGGGGCTCGCGGAGTCGCGCTGCAAGTGCTGGGTTCCGGAGGCCCCGAGCTCCAGGATCGACGGGCATCCACGAGCTACCTGCTGTGGCGGGACGGCATCGCCCGGGTTCTGGTCGATAGCGGCGGCGGATCGGCCTTGCGTTTCGGTCAGAGTGGGGCCGACGTGTCGGGGCTTGCGGTGGTCCTGCTCACGCATCTGCACGTCGACCATACCGCGGACCTGCCGGCGCTGATCAAGTCCTCGTTCTTCGAAGACCGGCACGAGCGACTTCCCCTGTTCGGCCCCGGAGGCAATGCGGCCTTCCCGGCGACCACGCGCTTCGTGCGGGCGCTGTTCGCCGAGCCGGACGGTGCGTACCGCTATTTGGGTGATTTCGTCGATCCTGCCGCCGACCCTCCCTATCTGCTCGAACCGCACGACGTAGTCCTCGAGCCGAAGGAGGTACGGCAAATCTATGACGAGCGTGCGATACGCATCTACGCCACGGTCGTGATTCATGGTCGCGTGCCCGCTCTCGCCTACCGTGTCGAGTTGGGAGGCGCGCGGGTCGCCTTCAGCGGCGATACGGACGGCAACAACGGCAATCTGGAGCGGTTGGCGCGGGGCGCCCACATACTCGTGGCGCACAACGCCGTGCGCGAAGGCGCGACGGGGGTCGAACGCGCCCTGCACATGCCGCCGTCGGTGATCGGGCGGATTGCACGTGACGCCTCCGTCACACATCTGATTCTTTCGCACCGCATGCTGCGCACGCTCGGCCATGAAGCGGAAACCGAGGCCAAGGTGCGCGCCTCGTTCAGGGGTCCCGTCACCTTCGCCGACGATCTGGACTGCTTTCCACTGCCGTAGCGTTCGATCGGGGGTGAGCGCAGCCTGAGCCCGTGTCGCTTACCGACACGCTCGAGTCGCGGCGCGGTCAGCAGCGCGTGGAACCGGTCGGTAGCATCGTTTTCACCCGGTCGCTGCGGACCGGCGGCGCCGTGGCTGCGGACGCCGACAGGAGATCCCGGATGTCCGACGACGACGAAATCGATTTGCGCGCGCTCGACGACGACGAACTCGTCGAGCAGATGCACGACGACCTGTACAACGGTCTGAGGGAAGAAATCGAGCAGGGCACCCGCATCCTGCTGGAGCGCAAGTGGGGGCCCGAACGCGTGCTGGAGCGGGCGCTGGTGGGCGGGATGCAGATCGTCGGCGTGGATTTCCGCGACGGCATCCTGTTCGTACCCGAGGTCCTGCAAGCTGCCAACGCGATGAAGGGCGGCATGGAGATCCTGCGCCCGCTGCTGGCCGAGACCGGCGCTGAGCCGATCGGCAAGGTCGTGATCGGAACGGTCAAGGGCGACATCCACGACATCGGCAAGAACCTGGTCTCGATGATGATGGAGGGCGCCGGGTTCGAGGTGATCGACATCGGCATCAACAACCCGGTCGAAAAGTACCTGGAGGCGCTCGAAACCCATCATCCCGACATCCTGGGCATGTCGGCGCTGCTCACGACCACGATGCCCTACATGAAGGTCGTGATCGACACGTTGAAGCAGAAGGGAATCCGCGACGACTACATTGTGCTGGTGGGAGGCGCGCCGCTGAACGAGGAATTCGGCAAGGCCGTGGGCGCCGATGCTTACTGCCGTGATGCCGCGGTCGCGGTCGACACGGCCAAGGCGCTGATTCACGCGCGCCGCGCGGCGCGCGTCGCCTGAGTCGACGATGGGCTCGCAGCAGCGCCTGCTGGTGATCGCCTGCGGGGCGCTCGCGCGCGAGCTGCTGGCGGTGATCCGGGCCAGCGGCTGGCCGCATATCCGCGTTCAGTGCCTGCCGGCGGATCTGCACAATCGGCCCGAACGGATCACCGAGGCGGTCCGGGGCAAGATCCACGCCGCGCGCGGCCACTTCGAGCACGTCTTTGTGGCGTACGGGGATTGCGGCACCGGGGGGGCGCTGGACCGGATGCTGGCCGAGGAGGGCGTGGAACGCATTGCCGGGGCGCACTGCTATGAATTCCTGGCCGGGTCGGCCGCGTTCGAGCGTCTGAACGAGCGCGAGCCGGGCACCTTCTACCTGACTGATTTCCTGCTGCGCCACTTCGAGCGCCTCGTGATCCGCGGGCTCGGCATTGACCGCTATCCGCATCTGACGGCGCAGTATTTCGGAAACTACCGGCGGCTGGTTTACCTGGCGCAGCAGCCCAGCGAAGCGCGAATGGAGGCGGCGCGCGCGGCCGCAGGGCGGCTGGGCCTGCAATTCGAGGCGCACTCCACGGGGCTCGCGCCGCTGGCGGGCGCGCTGGTTTTCGCAAAGCGGGGGGCGGTCCAATGGGCAGGCTGATCGTGGTGACCTGGCGTGACATTCCGGCCCAGGTGATCGTCAAGCGCGGCCGCGATACGGCGCGCGCGCCGCTGGCGGACCGCTTCCAGATGGCCATCGACCGCGCGGCGATGCGCGCTGGCAAGGGCAGCTCGGACGCCTACCTGGCCGACTGGAAGCGCAGCGAGCCGCGCCCCTGCGGCGACGACATCGAGCAGGAGGCGCGCGCCGAGGCCCAGCGGCTGGAAGCACGCTACAGCGAGGAGGACCTGGAGCGGCTGGTGCGCTCGCGTGGCCTTGACGGGCCGGCCCAGCCTGGAGAGGAGTAAGTTTGGTGGAAGTGACCCTAACGGGCCC
>DASZFP010000184.1:0-11686 GCA_035939615.1 Burkholderiaceae bacterium
CCGGCGACTGCCGGGCAGGCGCCCTCCGACCGCGCCATTGCGACGGCCGGCCCGGTCGTACCGCCGCCGCCCTCGCAACCGGCCGCGCCAGCGCCACCGGCATCTGCCGCGCCGCCAGCACCGACCGCGCCACAACCTGCAGCACCCGCTGCGCCGCCGCCGGCAGCACCGGGTGCGCAGCAGCCGGCCGCGCCCGCGGCCGCCGCGCCTGCCAGGCCCGCACGCGCCGCCGTCCAGGTCGTGCTGCCCCGATCCGCGCGCCTCGTCTACGCTTCCTTCGCAACCGTGCGGGCGGGCGGCTTCGTGCTGCCGGTGCGCGGGCGCACCACGACGCGCTGGCAGTTCCAGGATGGCCACTACCAGCTGAACCTGAGTATCGACGTCATCAATTTCGTCGAAACCTCGCAGGGACTGTTCGATCCTGACTTCGGACTGGAGCCCGAGCGTTATTCCGAGACCCGCCCGCACCGTCCCGTCTCGACGACCCGCTTCGACTGGGCCAACCACCGGGTCAGCTTCACCGATGAGCCGCGCCAGGAACCGGCCGAGCCCGGCACCCAGGATCGCCTGAGTGTCCAGTTCCAGCTGTCGGTGCTGCGCCAGGTCTATCCGGATCTGTTCGTGCGGGGCACCGTGGTGCCGATCACGCTGGCCGGCACGCGCGACATCAGCCGCTGGACTTTCACGGTGACCGGGGAAGACATCGTCGACTCCGGGCTGGGGCACCTGCCGGCGTTGCGCGTGTTGTCGAACCGGACCACCGCCTCGGGCGACGAATCACTCGAGGTATGGATCAGCGAGCGCCTGAACTGGTTCCCGGCCCGCATCCGCATGATCGACCGCAACCGCAACGTGCTGGACTTCGTGCTCGACGAGGCCACGATCGACTGAGTATCTCTTCAGAACCCCCAGCGCAGCCGCTCGGAGCGAAACCGGGGTCCACGTCGATCACGTCGCTTTCGCGATGTGCAATCTCGAACTCGATGCGATAGGACTGCAGCAGCCGCCACCCGGCCGCGCCCGAAACGGCGTAATCCGGGTCGAAGCAGATGCTGCGGTTGGGCCGAGCGCCGCCATAGTCGATGGTCGAATCTTCGAGGGTCGTGACTCCGGCATTCAGCGCCAGGTAGAAGCTGCCGATTAACGGCGCAGCCTGCGCAGCGATCGGTGCGACCAGCAGCAACCAAGCGCCGACCAGCGTGGGTGCGAGGTCACCTTTGCGGACGGGTTGGTGGACACTCATTAGCGCCTCTGTAGGAACTCTGGCGCGCAATTTGCATCTGAACATCCAGCAATTCGCGTTGGAACACTACACGCGATTCGTTAACGAACCATTTCCGGAGTCAGCATGCCGTCGACTGCAAAGCCACTGCCGCCAACCAAGGTTCCAGACGTCACGCTCGCGTTCTGGCTGATCAAGATCGCTGCGACCACGCTCGGCGAGACGGCGGGCGATGCGCTGTCGATGACGATGCAGCTGGGCTATGCCGTCAGCACCGCGATTTTCTTCGCGTTCTTCGCTTCGACGGTCGCCGTGCAGATTCGCGCCAAGGCGTTTCACCCCATGCTCTACTGGTTGGTGATCGTCGCCACGACCACGGTGGGCACGACGATGGCGGACTACGCCGACCGCTCGCTGGGAATCGGTTATGTCGGGGGCTCGCTCGTGCTGTTCACCATCCTGATGGTGGTGCTGGCCGCGTGGAGGTGGTCGACCGGATCGGTCTCGGTGCGCAACATCGCCACCCCGAAAGCTGAATGGTTCTACTGGCTGACGATCCTGTTCTCGAACACGCTCGGCACCGCCCTGGGTGATTTCCTCGCCGACACCTCGGGACTCGGTTACGAGGGCGGCGCGCTCGTCTTCGCCGCGGCGCTAGGGCTGGTCGCGCTCGCGTACTTCTACAGTCAGGTGTCCCATACGCTGCTGTTCTGGGCAGCGTTCATCCTCACTCGGCCGCTCGGGGCGACGCTGGGCGATCTGTTGACCAAGCCACACGCGAACGGAGGCCTGGATCTGAGCCGGATCAGCTCGTCGCTGGTGATCGCCGCGGCGATGGCCATCGGCGTCCTGCTGGTCTGGCAGCGCTCGCGCACACGGGTCGGCGCAGTGGCCCGGCCAACGCCCCTCGGGTCACGCCAGGGGCCACAGCGGAACCAGGTTCGGCAGCGTGCGAAAGACGCGTGACAGCCCGCCGCCCGTCACCAGCGCGGTGGCGCGCTCGATGTCTTCGGCCAGCGCCCGGTCCCGATCCAGCGGCTGACACACATCACGCAGCAGGCTGTGCGCCAGCTCGAGCGCGAACGAGCTGCGCAGGGGCCGGAGAAACTCGATACCCTGCCCCGCCGCCAGCAGCTCGATCCCCAGGATGTGCGCCGTGTTGGAGATCATCGTCTGAAGCCGGCGCGCCGCGAAGCAGGCCATCGAGACGTGGTCTTCCTGGTTGGCCGAGGTCGGCAGCGAATCGACGCTGGCGGGATGGGCCAGCGATTTGTTCTCGCTGGCCAGCGCAGCCGCGGTGACGTGCGCCACCATGAAGCCGGAATTCAAACCAGCCTGTCCGGTCAGAAAGGGCGGCAGGCGCGATACGGCGCTGTCGATCAGCATCGCAATCCGCCGTTCAGCGATCGCCCCCACCTCGGCGATCGCCAAGGCGCAGCCGTCGGCGACGAGCGCAACCGGCTCGGCGTGGAAGTTGCCTCCAGAGACCAGCGCGCCGTCGGCGACGAACGCGAGCGGATTGTCGGTCACCGCGTTGGCCTCGCGCAGCAGCACCTGCGCCGCATGGCGCAGCTGGTCCAGGCAGGCGCCGACCACCTGCGGCTGGCAGCGCAGGCAATAAGGATCCTGCACCCGGTCGTCCTCCGTCAGGTGCGATCGCCGGATCTGGCTGCCCGCCAGCAAGGCACGGTAGTACTTCGCCACGTCGATCTGGCCCGGCTGGCCGCGCAATTCGTGAATGCGCGGATCAAACGGGCCATCGCTGCCGCGCGCCGCGTCGACCGTCAGTGCTCCGATCACCAGCGCCGCCTCGAACACCGGTTCGAAAGCGAACAGCGCGTGCAGCGCCAATGCGGTCGAAGTCTGGGTGCCGTTGATCAGAGCCAGCCCTTCCTTGGCCTGCAGCGCCAGCGGCGCGATGTCGGCGGCCTCGAGCAGCGGCGCCGCCTGCCGGCGCTGGCCGTCGACCCACAGGTGGCCTTCCCCGATCAGTGCCAGCGCCATGTGGGCAAGCGGGGCCAGATCGCCGGACGCACCGACCGACCCCTGACTGGGTATCCACGGGACAAGTCCGGTGTTCTGAAACGCGACCAGCGTATCGACGACTTCCTCTCGTACGCCCGAATAGCCCCGTGCGAGGCTGGCCGCCTTCAGCGCCAGCATCAGCCGCACCACCGCGGGTGCCAGCGGCTCGCCCACCCCGGCACTGTGTGAGCGCACCAGGTTCAGCTGCAATTCGTTCACCTGGTCACGGCTGATCCGCTGGCTCGCCAGCTTGCCGAACCCGGTGTTCACGCCGTAAACCGGCTCCTCGCCCAGCGCGGCCTGCTGGACCAGCTCGGCGCCGGCGCGGATCCAGGAGCGCGCCGCCGGCGGGATCTCCAGCGGGGTTTGCGCCGCGTGGATCGCTTGCAACTGCTCCAGCGTCAGCTGGCCGGGCTCGAGCACCATGACGGGCGACGATTCAATCTGCGTGCATCGGCAGCTTGAGCTGGAACCGGCGGGCGCAGGCGACCGCGTCGGGATAGCCGGCGTCGGCGTGCCGCATCACTCCGGTGGCTGGGTCGTTCCAGAGCACGCGCTCGATGCGCCGCGCCGCCGCCTCGGTGCCGTCGCACACGATCACCACGCCAGCGTGCTGCGAGTAGCCCATGCCGACGCCCCCGCCGTGGTGCAGCGAGACCCAGGTCGCCCCGGAGGCGGTATTCAGCAGCGCATTGAGCAGCGGCCAGTCGGACACCGCGTCGGACCCGTCGCGCATCGCCTCCGTCTCGCGGTTGGGTGAAGCGACCGAGCCCGCATCCAGATGGTCGCGCCCGATCACGATCGGGGCAGCCAGCTCGCCGCGGGCGACCATCTGATTGAACGCCAGTCCGGCGCGCTGGCGTTCCCCCAGACCGAGCCAGCAGATGCGCGCCGGCAGGCCCTGGAAGGCGATCCGATCGGACGCCATGTCGAGCCAGCGGTGCAGGTGCGCGTCCTGCGGGAACAGCTCCTTGAGGCGCGCATCGGTGCGGTGGATGTCCTGCGGATCGCCGGACAGCGCAACCCACCGGAACGGCCCCTTGCCCAGACAGAACAGCGGGCGGATATAGGCGGGAACGAAACCCGGAAAGTCGAACGCGTCCTTCACCCCCTGATCGAACGCGACCTGTCGGATGTTGTTGCCGTAGTCGAACACCGGCACCTTCATCTTCCAGAACTCCAGCATCGCCTGCACGTGCAGCGCGCAGCTCTGGGCGGCGGCGTGGCGCAGCGCTTCGTGCTGCTTCGGATCCGCCTGCGCGCCACGCCAGCGCTCGATGCTCCAGCCCACCGGAAGGTAGCCGTTGATCAGGTCGTGCGCCGAAGTCTGGTCTGTCACCAGGTCCGGCGGGTGGCCCCCGGCCCTGGCGCGCCGCACGAGCTCGGGCAGCAGCTCGGCCGCATTGCCCAGCAGACCGATCGAGCGCGCCTGGCGCTGGCGCGTCGCGCTTGCGATCCGGGCCAGCGCGTCGTCCAGATCGCGTGCCTGCTCGTCCAGGTAGCGCGTGCGCAGACGCGCCTCGATCCGGGAAGGCTGGCACTCGATCGTCAAGGATGATGCACCCGCCAGGCTCGCCGCCAGCGGCTGGGCGCCGCCCATGCCGCCGAGGCCGGCGGTCAGAATCCAGCGGCCGGCCAGATCGCCGCCACAGTGCTGTCGACCCGCTTCGCAAAAAGTCTCGAACGTGCCCTGGACGATGCCCTGGCTGCCGATGTAGATCCAGGAGCCCGCGGTCATCTGGCCGAACATCATCAAGCCCTTGCGATCCAGCTGGTCGAAGTGCTCCCAGGTGGCCCAACGGGGCACCAGGTTCGAGTTCGCGAGCAGCACGCGCGGCGCCTCGATGTGCGTGCGAAAAACCCCCACGGGTTTGCCCGACTGCACCAGCAAGGTCTCGTCTTCATCGAGCTCACGCAGCGCCGACAGGATCGACCGGTAGCAGTCCCAGTTGCGCGCTGCTTTGCCGATTCCCCCGTATACGACCAGGTGCTCCGGATCCTCGGCCACATCCGGGTCCAGGTTGTTCTGGATCATCCGGTAGGCCGCTTCGATCAGCCAGTTGCGGCACGACAGCGTGCTGCCGCGCGGCGCCCGCACCGGCGCCTTGTGCGCCATATCGCCTTCGTGGGGCCCGCCGGTCATCGAGGAATCCAACACGCAGTCAACGAATCCACTGCACTGTACTTGTCCAGACCCGGCGCGGCAATTAGGATGACCCATGGGTTTGACGCTCTGGCGCAACGCACGCCTCGCCACGCTGGCCGGACCGGACCTGTGGGGTTTGATCGAGAAAGGCGCCCTGTTGGCCCAGGGCCAGCTGCTGCGCTGGGTCGGACGCGAGGTCGATCTTCCGGCAGGGCTGGATATCCAGTCCGAGCATGACCTCGGCGGGTTGCTGGTTACGCCCGGGCTGGTCGATGCCCATACACATCTGGTCTACGCGGGGCAGCGCGCGGCCGAGTTCGAGATGCGGCTGCAGGGCTCCAGTTACGAGCAGATTGCACGCGCCGGGGGCGGGATCCGCTCGACCGTGGCCGCCACGCGCGCCGCCAGCGACGAGGCGCTGTTTACCGGCAGCGCCGCGCGCTTGCATCGGCTGCAGGCCGAGGGCGTCACGACGGTCGAGATCAAGTCCGGCTACGGGCTGACGCTCGAGCACGAGCGGCGCTGCCTGCAGGTGGCCCGCCGACTCGGCCGCGGGCGGGGCGTGGCCGTGCGCACGACGTACCTGGCCGCGCACGCGGTGCCGGCGGAATTCGAGGGGCGGGCCGACGACTATATCGACGCGGTCTGCCAATGGCTGACGGTCCTGCACGCCGAGGCGCTGGTGGACGCGGTCGACGCGTTCTGCGAGAAAATCGCCTTCAGCCTCGCGCAGACCGGCCGCGTGTTCGAGCAGGCGCAACGTCTGGGTCTGCCAGTCAAGCTGCACGCCGAGCAGCTCAGCGACCAGGGCGGAGCGGCGCTGGCAGCCCGCTACGGCGCGCTGTCGTGCGATCACCTGGAGCACCTCGGAGCCGATGGCGTGACGGCGATGGCCGCCAGCGGCAGCGTGGCGGTGCTGCTGCCGGGCGCGTATTACTTCCTGCGCGAGACGCGCCTGCCTCCGGTCGATCGTCTGCGGCGGGCAGGGGTGCCGATCGCGATCGCCACGGATCACAATCCCGGCACTTCCCCGACGCTGTCGCTGCGGCTGATGCTGGGCATGGCGTGCACGCTGTTCGGGCTGACGCCGCAGGAGGCGCTGCGCGCCGTGACGGTGAACGGCGCGCGGGCGCTGGGATTGAGCGACCGTGGCCGGCTGATGGAAGGCTTGCGGGCCGATTTCGCGATCTGGGATCTGGAACATCCGGCCGAGCTTGCCTACTGGATCGGCGGCAACCCCTGCGTGCGCGTCATCTGCGATGGGCTGGAGCGCGCCCCATGAACGAAGTCGGGCCGGCCTTCAGCCTGCATCCGGGGAACACGGCGCTCGTCGTGAGCCTGCCACACTGCGGCACCGAGATTCCCGCAGCGGTGCTGGCGCGCATGGTGCCGCGGGCGCAAGCGCTGGAAGACACGGACTGGCATCTGGAGGAGCTGTACGCGTTCGTGCGAGATATGGGAGCCAGCCTGATCGTGCCGCGCTATTCGCGCTACCTGATCGACCTGAACCGCCCGCCCGACAACGCCCCCATGTATGCCGGCGTCAACGCCACCGGGCTGTGTCCAGAGCGGTTTTTCTCCGGCGACCCGCTGTACCGGCCAGGCCTGCAGCCGGATGATGCCGAGGTGGATCGTCGGCGCACCGCCTACTGGCAGCCCTACCACGACGCGTTGCAACGGGAGCTCGCGCGCCTGAAGGACGCGCACGGCTTCGCCTTGCTGCTGGACGGCCACAGCATCAAATCCGAGCTGCCGTGGCTCTTTCCCGGGCGACTGCCGGACCTGAACCTGGGCACGGTCGACGGCGCCAGCTGCGCGCCGTCGTTGCGGGCGGGGCTGCTGCACCAGTTCGAAGCGCAGCAGCGCTTCACGTTCGTGGCCGACGGCCGCTTCAAGGGCGGCTACATCGCGCGGCGCTACGGCCGGCCGCCGCAAGGGGTGCACGCGGCTCAGCTGGAGATGTGCTGGAGCTGCTACATGCCGGAGGCGCCACCGTATCGAACCGAGCCGCAACGTTGCGCGCAGCTGATACCGGTGCTGCGGCAAATCGTTCAAACGCTGCTGCAATGGCGGCCGCCGACATGACCGGGAACACGGTGCTGTGGGCCCCCAGCGCGTGGCTGCCCGGCGGCTGGCAGCAGGGCGTGCTGCTGGACGCCGGGTCGGACGGCACCTGGTCGCACATCGTGGCCGGCATCCTGGAGCCGCCGCCGCAGGCCGAGCGACTTGCGGGGCCGGCGCTGCCGGGCCTTGTCAACGCGCACAGTCACGCATTTCAGCGAGCCTTCGCCGGCCTGGCCGAGCGGCGCGAACGCGAGGAGGACGACTTCTGGAGCTGGCGCGAGCACCTGTACCGGGTCGCGCTGCGGATCGAACCGCCCCAGTTGCAGGCCATCGCCGCGCAGCTGTACCTGGAACTGCTGCGCGTGGGCTACACGCACGTGTGCGAGTTCCACTACCTGCAGCACCGCCCGGATGGCTCGCTGTACCAGGATCCGCTCGAGATGAGCTGGGCGCTGGCGCTGGCCAGCGCCGAGGCCGGCGTGCCGGTGACGCTGCTGCCGGTACTGTACGAGCGGGCCGGGTTCGACCAGCCCACGCTGGCGCCGGCGCAGCGCCGGTTCCGCGCTGACGCGGACCAGGTGTGGGCCATGCAGGTCGCGGTCGCCTCTCGCCGCGCCGTGGGGGTAAGGGCCGGCATCGCGGTGCATTCGCTGCGTGCGGCAGCGCCTGCGGCGATCGCGCGGCTGCGCGAGCTGGCCGAACACTTCTCCGGCCCGATTCACATTCACGTGGCCGAGCAGGCGCTCGAGGTCGAGCAGTGCCTCGCTGCACTCGGCGCCCGCCCGATCGAATGGCTGGCGAGCCATGGCGGCGGGCTGGATGCGCGCTGGCAGCTGGTGCACGCGACGCACGCAACCCCGGCCGAGATCGAACTGGTGGCGCGCAGCGGCGCGGGAGTCGTGCTGTGCCCGACCACCGAGGCCAACCTGGGCGACGGCCTGCCCGATCTGCCGGCCTGGCTGGCCGCAGGCGTGCCGATCTCGATCGGCTCGGACAGCCAGGTCACGCGAACCTGGCGCGAGGAGCTGCGCTGGCTCGAGTACGGCCAGCGGCTGACCCGGCAGGCGCGCAACATCAGCGCAGCGCCGGCGCAGGGCCAGCCGTCGACGGCCGGACGGCTGTTCGATCGGGCGCTGCAGGGCGGCGCTGCCGCGGCGGGCTTTGCGCAATGGGGATTCGTGGTCGGCGCGCGCGCTGACCTGCTGGTGGTCGATCGTTCCGATACGAGCCTGCTGGGCATCGCCGACTCGCAGCTGCTCGATGTGCTGGTGTTTTCCAGCCCGGGCCGGCCCTGGCGCGACGTGATGGTGTCCGGGCGCTGGCTGATCAAGGACCACCAGCATCCGGCCGCCGAGCCGGTGGCGGCGCGGTTCGAGCGGGTGATGGCGCACCTGTGGCGAGAGCGATAGCGGGCGACGCGCGCGGATTGTCCGGGCCTGCGCGATCGGCGTATCGTCCGCGGATCGAGCCGCCCGCATCGGAGTTTCCGTGAGACTTTTCCTGACCGCCTTCGCGATCCTGGCACTCGGCACGGTCGCCAATGCCGATCCGCCGCATTCGCCGAAGACGAACCACCCGATCATAGGCACCTGGACCTTCGCGATGCCGGACAGCGACTGCGAAGAAACCTATTACGTGCGGCAAGATGGGACCACGCTGGTCACGAGCGGGCAGGAAGTCGCCGAGAGCGTGTACGAAATCGATGACGAGCCCAGCCCGAAGGGCTTTTACAAGAACACCGACCGCATCGTGAAGGACAACGGCAAGCAGGACTGCGCCGGCGATATCACGAAGGTCGGCAGCCAGGTGATCAATTACATCCGTTTCCACCCGTCCGGGGACATGCTGATCATCTGCAAGGATGAATCCCTGAAAGCCTGCTTCGGCCCTTTGTACCGCCTCGGCGGCGAGAGTTCCTGAGCGGCGCAGCGCGGGCGCGCCGCGCGATCGGCGCCGGCGGCCCGAGGCGGTATCAGCGGTAGCGCTCCTTGATCCTGGCCACCTGGGCCACCAGCTCGCGCAGATCGCCGATCGCCTGCTGCTCCTGGGCGGTCAGCGCACGGCTTGGATTGAAGTGATCGAGCAGCACGATCAGCGCCTCCTCGATCCGGCCGATCTGCTTGCCGTAGCTTGCGGCGTCGGACAGCACCTGCTGCTCGACCTCGGGCTGGGACGATTGTCCCAGCTCGATATTGACCAACCCCACCTGGTTTCCAACCGGGTTGAACAGCATGGTCCAGGGATTGATCGACTGCGTGACGTTGCCGGACAGCGGAAGACGGAACGAAGGCATGGCGAACTCCTGATCGTCAATACGGACATTCAAAGCGATGTCATTGCGCTCAGAGTGTATCGACAGTTGCGCCCCCCGGCTGCTACCAGCTGACCACCGCCGTGTATTCGAGCACCGCTTTGCCCTCGGCCGGCACCACGACTTTCCAGACGGCCGAGCCGGCGCTTTCCTTCACGTGCTCCTGCGTTTCCGAGGTGATCTTCCAGTCTCCGTGCAGTGGCTCGCGCACCGTGACCGTGGCCGGCTTGGAGTCGGCGTTGCGCAGTTCGATCCGGTACGAAGACTGGCTCGAGCGCTTGGAGATGACCTGGAAATCGGTCTGAACCCGATCGACGGTCAGGTCGAATGCCTCGCCCAGGCGCAGCGAAACCTGTTCCCCCCGGGCGGTGTGCGCGATCGCATCCTCGCCGATCAGCTGGGTGCCGCCGCCGCTGTCGGGCAGGTAGGCGCGCACCACACCGGCCGGAAGCGGGATGCCCAGCTCCCCGCCCTTGTTCTCGAAGCGCAGGTAGACGGCGGCCTTCAGGCCTTTTTGCACGTCAGGGCGCCGCTCCTGGTACCACCAGTCGATCGCGTTGTTCTGCAGCACGTATTCACGCTGCACGGGTACGCCGGATGCCGACAGCAGCGCGACCTGCTTGGTCTGGTTGTTCTCGATCGTGGTCGCGCGCGGCAGCGTGTACAGGTGATAGTCGCCGAGCTTTTCCTCGATCATCTCGGCCGCCCTGGCCGCCTTCGCCTCGACCCGCGCCACCGCCATCGGCTTGTTCTCGGGTCTGACGCGATTCAGCGTGCCGGCCACCAGCTGAAGCCGGGCGTTCTGATAGGCGGTGCCGGACTGATTGGTCAGCGTGACCCAGCCGTTCAGCGTCATCCGGGTGCCGTCGGGATTCAGGTTCGCGATGTAGTCGGCTTTCCACCCGACCTGGTTGGCGAGGTAGGTGAGCTCGACCTGCTGGTCGCCGCCGTGTGCGACATCCATCAGCACCGACAGCGTCGGGCGGTCGCGCAGATTGGGCGGAACGTCGGAAAACGCCAGGCGCCCGGCCACGCCCGTTTCGATCCGATCGGGGTAGCGCAGCACCACGCCGTCGTTGGTGGCCAGCACCGTGGCCTGTTCCGAGGTCTCCGCACCCGTGCCCGGATTGGTGCGAATCACCGTCACCGACCGGCCGACATACTTGCGCAGCAGCGCGGTGGGCGTCAGCAGGTCGAAGTCGAAGTTCTGCTCCAGCAGATCGAAGCCGGCACCGGAGACCGACTTGAGCGATGCCGTCTCGGGCCGGATCGTGGCGGCCACTTCGCGAAACGCGATCCTCTGTGTTCCTTTCGAGAGGCTCACGCGCCGCACGTCGCGCACCAGGGCCTCGCCGTCGTTGTAGACCGTGATTCCGAGCGAGGTGCGCGACGACGTTGGCAGCGGCACTTCGGGCGAATCCGCCGCGGACTGGGCGGCGGCCGCCCCCCACGCCAGGGTTACGGCCAGCGCCAGACCGAACGGACCGATTCGCGGTGATGCCATCGCAGATTCTCCCGGAAGAGTCGAAACAACCTGTCAATAAACGTCGGGTGCGCGCACACGGGGTTAAATCGGAGGCAAAAAGGCGCGCCAGCGTCGGTCGACGCCGCATCAGGGGCGCCGTGGCGGCACCTCCGGATACTCGCCCAGGTACTCCGCTTTCCACCAGTTGCCGCTGCCGGCCCGCTCCTGCCAGGTCGTGAAACGATACCGATAGACCAGCACTCGCAGCAGCAGCGGCGGCGATCTGCCTTCGAACGGATTGTGCCTGAGCAGATGGGTGACTGCCGGCCGGTTCTGCTGCAGCGACTCGAGAAAGGGCGCGAACCAGTAACCGGTGTCGGGCCACTGGGGCGGAAGGAACCACATCATCCAGTCCAGCCGCGGCTGGTGCGGCACGATCAACCGGGGCGGCCG
>DASZFP010000185.1:0-12151 GCA_035939615.1 Burkholderiaceae bacterium
TGAACCTCGGACGCCCACGATGAGCGGCGGGAGCATCAACTATCACTTGTCCCTGACAGTACAAGCGGCACAGAACGACCGCTTACGGGAACTTCTCGTGTTTGATGGCTAGGTCCGGACTTGGCCGATAGGCGACCTCGCTGACCTGGTCCAAAGCGGACTGTGCCGCTTGACCGCAGCCCGCTCAACGATAGCTCGGAGTCGTGGTAACGGGTGCCCGCGTCTGCAAACGCGGCGCACGCGGATGCGCCAGTATCCCGAAGCGGCGAAATTGGCACCCAACTGTCCCATCAGTGTCCGACGGACCGGCGCGAGCGTCGAGACATCGTGCCGAGTGATTGATTATTTGGTGGGCCTCCCTGGAGTCGAACCAGGCACCAACGGATTATGAGTCCGCTGCTCTAACCAAGCATGAGCTAGAGGCCCTGTCCCTCACCCCCTCCCCTCTCCCGCTGCGCGGGCGAGGGGCGATCCCGCGAGCCGGTTTGATACAGGCTCGCGGTGATCTTCGGAGAATGGCTTACTCGAGGAAGCTCTTGAGCTTGTCCGAGCGGCTCGGGTGGCGCAGCTTGCGCAGCGCCTTGGCTTCGATCTGGCGTATGCGCTCGCGCGTGACGTCGAACTGCTTGCCGACCTCCTCGAGGGTGTGGTCGGTGCTCATCTCGATGCCGAAGCGCATCCGCAGCACCTTGGCCTCGCGCGGGGTGAGCGAATCGAGCACCTCGCGCGTCACGTCGGCCAGGCTCGAGTACTGGGCCGCATCGACCGGCGCCACCGTGGTCGTGTCCTCGATGAAATCGCCCAGGTGCGAATCGTCGTCGTCCCCGATGGGCGTTTCCATCGAGATCGGTTCCTTGGCGATCTTCAGGATCTTGCGGATCTTGTCCTCGGGCATCTCCATCTTGACCGCCAGCGTGGTCGGATCCGGCTCCTGGCCGGTTTCCTGCAGGATCTGGCGGCTGATCCGGTTCATCTTGTTGATGGTTTCGATCATGTGGACCGGAATGCGGATGGTGCGCGCCTGGTCGGCGATCGAGCGCGTGATGGCCTGGCGGATCCACCAGGTCGCGTACGTGGAGAACTTGTAGCCGCGCCGGTACTCGAACTTGTCGACGGCCTTCATCAGCCCGATGTTGCCTTCCTGGATCAGGTCCAGGAATTGCAGCCCGCGGTTCGTGTACTTCTTGGCGATCGAGATCACCAGCCGCAAGTTGGCCTCGGTCATCTCGCGCTTGGCCTTGCGCGCCTTGGCCTCGCCGGTGGCCATCTGCTTGTACACCTCGCGCAGGTCCTTCAGCGGCAGCACCACGCGCTTTTGCAGATCCGACAGCTTGCCCTGCAGCTCGTGCACCGCCGGCAGGTTGCGCGTCAGCATCTCCGAGTACGGGTGCCCGCCCTCGGACTCGCGCGTGGCCCAGCGCGTGTTGGTCTCGGACCCCGGGAAATGCTTCAGGAAGTGGGGCCTGGGCATGCCGCACTTGTTGACCATGATCTCGTAGATCTGCTTTTCCAGGCTGCGCACTTCCTCGACCTGACCGCGCAGCGAGTCGCACAGCCGCTCGACCATCTTGGCCGTGAAGCGCAGCGACATCAGCTCTTCCTGGATCTGTTCCTGCGCGCGCACGTAGCCGCGCGACTTGTAGCCTTCCTTCTCGAAGGCGACGCGCATCCTCTCGAACAGCTTGGTGACGTGGTCGAAGCGCTCCAGCGCGCGCGCTTTCAGATCGTCGAGCTGGGCGGCCGTCATGCCGCTGGCGCCGATGTCGGTGCTCTCCTCGGCCTCGTCGTCCTCCTCGGCCTCGGTTCCGGCCTGCGCCGGGAACTCCTCGGCGTTCGGATCGACCAGTCCATCGACCACTTCGTCGATGGGCACTTGGGTGCCGCGGATGCGCTCGGCGTGAGCCAGGATGTCCGAGATCGTGGTCGGGCAGGCCGAAATGGCCATCACCATGTGCTTCAGGCCGTCCTCGATGCGCTTGGCAATCTCGATCTCGCCTTCGCGCGTGAGCAGCTCGACCGAGCCCATCTCGCGCATGTACATCCGCACCGGATCGGTGGTGCGTCCGAACTCGGCATCGACGGTCGACAGCGCCGCCTCGGCTTCCTCCTCGGCGTCGTCGTCGGTGCTCGCGGCCGGAACGTTCTCGTTCATCAGCAGCGTTTCGGCATCCGGGGCCTGGTCGAACACCTGGATCCCCATGTCGCCGAACGTGCTGATGATCGAATCGATCGCTTCGGCGTCTACCAGGTTATCCGGCAGGTGGTCGTTGATCTCCGCGTACGTCAGGAAGCCGCGCTCCTTGCCGAGCTTGATCAGCGCCTTCAACTTGTTGCGGCGCGCCTCCAGGTCTTCCTGCGAGCCCTGGTAGCTGCGCTCCAGCGCCTCTTTCAGCGCCCGCTCTTTGGCGCGGCGGTCCTTGGCGCGTTGCTTCGGATTCATCCGGTCGGCCACTTGCACGCCCGGATCGACGGCGTCGTCGCGCGCCTCCGGCACGGCGCCGTCGCCCTCGCCGGAAAGCCTCGTGCGCTCCGCTTCGGCGGACTTCGCGCGACCCTTTGCATGCAGCGCGGCGCTTTCGGCGGCCGGCTGGGCCGGTGCCTTGACCGTGGCGGTCGCCTTTTTCGGCTCGACCTTGCCGGCGTGCAGCTTGCCGACGTGCGCGTGCGAGGCGACCTTCGCCTTCAATTCGATCTTCTTGTGCTTCGTGCTGCCGCCCTTGGCGGCCGCCGAAGACGACCTTTCCTCAGACGCCCGCTTCAGTTGCATGGGAGCCTTCTTTTGCGTCATTTAGCACCTGCCTTATATGTGCAATCGCCGTGGACCCAGCCGCCGCCGACCGGCGCCTGAGTCAAACCAGCACAAGAAACTGAATCTCGAACGCAACCGACGGTATCCGGTGAGTTCCGGCCCGCTCGCCTGACGTTCCACGGCTGCCGGCCCCGCCTGAAGCGGACCGATCAGACCTAAGATGCAGGCGAACCTCAACAAATTCAAATCGCGTGAAGCGGTGCGAACGCCTGAGCTGTCTGCGGAGCTGGCGCCAAGCCGGCGTGCCCGCAGCGCGAGGGCCCGTGACCCTCAAGTCCCCGCACTGAGGCGGAGTAACTTTGGATAATACCATCCAAATCAAGGCTTGGCGAGTCCAGCGGCACTGCGCTGGTGCTTCAGCTCGGACAGACGCCGCACCAGCCCCCGGGTGCGCTCGCGCACCGTCTCCGACAGGTCCTGCTGGGCCATCGCGTTCAGGGCATTCAGCTCCGAATGGACCCGGGCTTCCTCGATCGCCAGCATTCCGTCCCTGATTTCATCACGGACGGCGGCCACGTCGTCCTCGAGCTGCAGGTCGCGCGCGCGCAGCGCCCGGTAGCGGTCGGCGAATTCGCTGTCGGCCAGCGCTTCCATCAACGCGGCACAGCTGCACTGGGGGCTGGCGCCAGCCACCGCCAGCACTTCGGCGATCTGCAGGTCCACCGCGTCGGTGCCCTGACCCAGAAGCTCGGTCAGCGTCGGCGCACATTCGCGCGCCAGCTCCGGGTAGGCCAGCAGCCGGCGCAGCATCTGCGACTTCAGGCTCTCCACCGGGCGCGAGGCAGCGCCCCCCCGCGCAGCCGGCCGCGCTTCGGGCAGCCGACGCGCCGGCGACAGCCCGTACAGCGCTTCCAGGTCGCCGGCCGCCGTGCCAACCCGCTCGGCCAGCGCCCGCACCAGCTGCATCCGCATGGCTCCGGCCGGCATCGACTCGAGCAGCGGCCGGGCCGCAGCCGTCATCGCGGCACGCCCTTCCGGCTCGGAGAGGTCGACGCCCTCGCTGAGCGAGGCCAGGAACCACTGCGACAGCGACAGCGCGCGGCCAACCTCGGTTTCGATCACCGCAGCGCCGAAGTTGCGGATCAGGCTGTCGGGGTCCTCGCCCTGCGGCAGCAGCGCGAAGCTCACGCGCTTGGTGTCGGGGATCACGGCCAGCGTCGCGTGCAGCGCCCTGCGCGCCGCGCCGCGACCGGCGGCGTCGCCATCGAACGCGAACACCACCGTATCGGCCAGGCGCAGCAGCGTGGCCACGTGCTGCGAGGTGATCGCGGTTCCCAGCGCGGCCACCGATTCGTCGAAACCGGCCTGCGAGAGCTGGATCACGTCCAGGTAACCCTCGCACACCAGCACCCGGCCCTTGCGGCGGATCGCCTCGCCCGCCTCGAACAGGCCGTACAGTTCCTGGCCCTTGCGAAACAGCGGCGTTTCCGGCGAGTTCAGGTACTTGGGTTGCGAATCGTCCAGCACGCGGGCCCCGAATCCGATCGGCGAGCCGCGCCGGTCGCGGATCGGGAACATGATCCGCCCGCGGAAGCGGTCGTAGCGCTTGCCGTCGCCTTCGATCACCAGGCCCGCCTCGGCGAGGCGCGGGTCCTCGTAGCTGTCGAAGGCGGGCTTGAGCGCCTGCCAGTCGTCCGGTGCATAGCCCAGCGCGAAGCGCGCCGCGGTCGCGCCGGTCAGCCCCCGCCCCTTCAGGTACGCAATCGCCGCCGGGCTTTCCTTGAGCTGGCGTCGGTAGAACGCGCACGCCACCTCGTTCGCCTCCAGCAGCGAACGGCGCCGCCCGGCGCTGGCGCCGCCCTCGCGCACCTCCTCGCGCGGCAACTGCAGGCCGACCACCTGGGCCAGCTCCTGGACCGCTTCGACGTAGCCGAGTCCCCGATGGTCCATCAGGAATCCGATCGCGCTGCCGTGCGCGCCGCAGCCGAAACAATGGAAGAACTGCTTGGACGGACTGACCGTGAACGAGGGCGTTTTTTCGCCGTGGAACGGGCACAGGCCCAGGTAGTTCTGGCCGGCCTTTTTCAGCTCCACCGCGCGTCCGACCACCTCGACGATGTCGACGCGCGCCAGCAGATCCTGGATGAATCCTTGCGCGATCACGCTGGCATTATCGCCATCGGGCCGCCAGAAAACTACTGCTCGAGCGCCAGACTATGGGCTCAGCTTCGCCTTGACCAGGGCCGAGACTCGCCCCATCTCGGCCCGGCCGGCCAGCCGCGCTTTCAAAATGGCCATCACCTTGCCCATCGCCTGGGGACCGGCCGAAGCGCCGGCCTCGGCGATGGCGGCCTCGATGGCGGCGGCCAGCTCCGGCTCCGACAGGGGCTGCGGAAGGTACTGCTTCAGCAGTTCCAGCTCGGCGGCTTCCTTTTCGACCAGGTCGGTGCGAGCGGCTGCCTGGAAGTGCTCGATCGAGTCGCGCCGCTGCTTGATCAGCCGCTCCACCACCGAGATCACCGCTGCATCGTCCAGCACGATGCGCTCGTCGATTTCGCGTTGCTTGATCGCGGCCATCAGCAGCCGGATGGCGGACAGCCGTTCGCTCTGGCGAGCCTTCATGGCCGCCTTCATGTCCTCGTTGACCCGTTCCTTCAGGCTCATCGCGATTGGCGCGCAGGCACGCCGGGCCCGCGCTGGTGACCGGAAATCAGCCGAAACAGGCCGCCGGCACCGCGCCGGGGCCGATCAGTACATCTTCTTGGGCAGCATCTGGCTGCGCAGGCGCTTGAAGTGGCGCTTGATGGCCGCCGATTTCTTGCGCTTGCGCTCGGCGGTCGGCTTTTCGTAGAACTCGCGGGCGCGCAGTTCGGTCAGCAGCCCGCTTTTTTCGATCGTGCGCTTGAAACGGCGCAACGCGACTTCGAATGGCTCGTTCTCCTTGACGCGTATCGTCGGCATTTGCTCGAAGATTCCCCCAGATGTGTCCCCGACGCTCCCGGTCGGCGCAAAATCCTGAACCTGAGAGTTTAAACGAAACGGCGGCCAGGCGCGGACGCGGACTGGGTAGCGCAGTGAAGATCCTCGGAATCGAGACATCGTGCGACGAAACCGGCATCGCCGTGTTCGACAGCACAACCGGCGCGGTCGTGCACGCGGTGCACAGCCAGGCCGACCTGCACCGCGACTACGGCGGCGTGGTGCCGGAGCTGGCCTCGCGCGACCACATCCGGCGCGTGGTGCCGCTGATCGAGGAGGTGCTGGCGCGCGCCGGCCTTGACCGGTGCGAGCTGGACGCGATCGCGGTGACGGCGGGCCCCGGACTGATCGGCGCGCTGCTGGTCGGATGCAGCATCGGGTCGGCCCTGGGCTACGCGCTGGGCAAGCCGGTGGTCGGCGTGCACCACCTGGAAGGGCACCTGCTGTCGCCGCTGCTGGCGCGGCCGGCGCCCGAGTTTCCGTTCGTGGCCCTGCTGGTGTCCGGCGGCCATACGCAGCTGCTGCAGGTCGAGCGGATCGGAAGCTACCGGCTGCTGGGGGAGACGCTGGACGATGCCGCCGGCGAGGCCTTCGACAAGGCGGCCCAGTTGCTGGGGCTGGGCTACCCGGGTGGCCCTGCGTTGTCGCGCCTGGCGCAGTTCGGCACGCCGGGCAGCGTGCAGCTGCCGCGGCCGATGATGCACAGCGGCGATCTGGATTTCAGCTTCAGCGGCCTGAAAACCGCCGTGCTGACCGCGGTGCGGCGCGCCACTAACCTGTGCGACCAGGTGCGCGCCGACATCGCCCTCGCGTTCGTGGACGCCGCCGTCGACGTGCTGGCGGCCAAGTCGGTGCAGGCGCTGCGCCAGTGCGGGCTGTCGCGGCTGGTCGTCAGCGGCGGGGTCAGCGCCAACACCCAGTTGCGTGCGCGGCTGCAGTCGGACGCGGCGCGGATCGGCGCCCAGGTCTACTTTCCGCCCGCCGAGCTGTGCACCGACAACGGGGCGATGATCGCGCTGGCCGGATGGGCCGCGCTGGAGCGCGGCGCCCGGCCGGGCCCGGTTCCTGCGATCGAGGTGCGCCCGCGCTGGCCGCTTCAGTCACTGCGGTGAATTGCCCGTCGATCCGATCCTCGATTCGGTGCCGGCGCGCAGCTTGGCGATGTTGGAGCGGTGCCGCCAGATGAGCAACGCGCTCATCGCCAGCATCACCGCCAGCGGGGCGCCGACACCGTCGGCAATGCCCAGCAGCACCGGCGCCCCTGCGGCCGCTGCGAGCGAGGCGAGCGAGGAGTAGCGGGTGGCCAGCGCCACGGCCAGCCACAGCCCGCCGCAGGCCAGCCCCAGCCACGGCTCGTAGGCGAGCAGCACGCCCAGGAAAGTGGCAACACCCTTGCCGCCCCGGAACCGCAAAAACAGCGGAAAGACGTGTCCGACGAAGGCGGCTGCGCCACACAGGATCGCCACCGAGGCGCCGCCCCCGCCCGCCTGGCGCCCCAGCCAGACCGCCAGCGCCCCCTTGCCGATGTCCCCGATCAGCGTCAGCGCCGCGGCCGCGCGGCCGGCGCCGCGCAGCACGTTGGTGGCGCCCGGGTTGCCTGACCCGTAGGTGCGCGGATCGGCCTGGCTCAGCGCCCGGCTCACCACCACTGCGAAAGGCACCGAGCCCAGCAGGTAGCTGATGGCGACGGCCAGCGCATTCATCGGGGCCGTCGGCCGCCCGCCTGCGCGCGCTCTGCGCGCTTCGGCGGGCAAGCCCGACAGAGCACGCAGCGCGGCTTCGGCGGGCAAGCCCGACAGAGCGCGCGGCGCGGCTTCGGCGGGCAAGCCCGACCGAGCACGCAGCGCGGCTTCGGCGGGCAAGCCCGCCAGAGCGCGTAGCGCGGCGGCGGGTCAGCCACGCGGATGGTGGCGGGCATGCAACTCCTTGAGCCGCTGCTGCGCCACGTGCGTGTAAATCTGGGTCGTCGAAATGTCGGCGTGGCCCAGCAGCAGCTGCACCACGCGCAGATCGGCGCCGTGGTTGAGCAGGTGGGTCGCGAAGGCATGCCGCAGGCCGTGCGGCGACAGCGGTGCAAGGATGCCGGCCAGGCGTGCGTAGCGTCGTATCAGCTTCCAGAACATCTGCCGGCTCATCGGTCCGCCGCGCGCGGTGGCGAACACCGCATCGGACGTGCGCCCGGCCAGCAGCGCCGGGCGGGCGACCCTGAGGTAACGTGCCAGCGCCGCCCGGGCGACCTCGCCGATCGGTACCACGCGCTCCTTGGAGCCTTTTCCGACCACGCGCACCAGCCCGTCGGTGAGCGACAACTCGACCATTTTCAGCCCTGTCAGCTCCGACACGCGCAGGCCGGTCGCGTACAGCGTCTCCAGCATGGCCCGATCGCGCAAGGCGTGCGGCGAATCGCCCGGCGGCGCCGCCAGCAGCGCTTCGACCTGCGCTTCGCTGATGGACTTCGGAAAGCGCGCCGGCGGCCGCACCCCGACCAGCCGCAGCGTCGGGTCGGCGGCAATGGCGCCCTCGCGCAGCGCCCAGCGATAAAAGCGCCGCAGGCTGGCCAGGCGCCGGTTCGCGGTGGAGGCGCGCGTGCTCGGGTGGCGGGCTGCCAGGTAGCCGGTCAGCGCGGGCGCGTCGGCCTCGACCAGCCGCCGGGGTTTGAGCCAGCCGGCCAGGTCCTGCAGGTCGCGCCGGTACGCCGCCAGCGAATTGGCCGCCAGGCCGTCTTCCAGCCAGATCGCATCGACGAACTGGTCGATCTGCGGATCGATCTGCCGATCGGGCGCCGCCGCAGCCTCAAGTCGAGCCATCGGCGACCGCGTAATGGGCCTCGCCTTCGGCTCCGGGGGGCCCGCCCAGCCCCTTCGGAAGCGGAAACACGACCTCCTCGATCACGCCGTCGAGCGAGCGCACCGAGTGCGCCCCGATCTGGCGCAGCCGCTCGACCACCTGCTGCACCAGCAGCTCGGGCGCCGAGGCGCCGGCCGTGAGTCCGATGCGCGGGTGACCCGCCAGCCACTGCGGATCGACGCCGGCGGCATCCTCGACCAGGTGGGCCGAGACGCCGAAGCGCTCCGCCACCTCCCGCAGCCGGTTCGAATTGGAACTGTTGCGGCTTCCCACCACGATCACCAGGTCGACCTGCGCGGCCAGCACCTTGACCGCATCCTGGCGGTTCTGGGTGGCATAGCAGATGTCGGCCTTCTTGGGCTCCGCGATCGACGGGAAGCGCCGCTTCAACGCCAGCACCACCAGCGCCGCATCGTCGACCGACAGCGTGGTCTGGGTCACATAGGCCAGCCGCTCGGGGTCGCGCACCTGCAGCAGGTCCACGTCTTCGGGCGTGCCGACCAGGTAGATGCCGCCGTCGGCCTGGCCCATCGTGCCCTCCACTTCCGGATGGCCCGCATGCCCGATCATCACGATCTCGCGCCCCTGAGCCCGCATCTTGGCCACTCCCACGTGCACCTTGGTGACCAGAGGACAGGTGGCGTCGAACACGTTCAATCCGCGCCGGCGCGCCGCCTCCCGCACCGCGCGCGAGACCCCGTGCGCCGAAAACACCAGCGTGGCGCCGATCGGAACCTCGTCGAGCTCCTCGACGAAAATGGCGCCCTTGCCCCGCAGCTGCGCGACCACATGGGTGTTGTGGACGATCTCGTGGCGCACGTAGATGGGCGCACCGTGCCGCTCCAGAGCGCGTTCGACGATCTCGATCGCCCGGTCCACGCCGGCGCAGAAGCCGCGGGGCTGGGCCAACAGAATTTCGATCATTTCACGCGCCTCCGATCCCACCACCGCCCGCGCCGGCCGGCGCGGCCGACTCCCGCCGACAGCCTTGCCGCAAATCCCCACATGGGTTCGACTTGCGAAGCGATCATATTATCGAAGGAGTGTGTCGTGGCGTCGGATGCTGCCGCAAGGCGAAACTGGCCGGCCTCGGAGCGGCCCACCCGGCGCCTGCTGTCCCAGGGTGCCCAGGCGCTGAGCGATGCCGAGCTGCTCGCGCTGCTGATGGGCGGGGGATCGGGTGCAGCCTCCACGCTGGAGGCGGCACGTCTGGCGCTGTCCCGGCTCGGAGGGCTGGCGGGCGTGGTAAGTGCGTCCCGTTCGCAGTTCGCGGCCATCGCTGGTCTGGACCCGCGCACGCATGGGCGCGCGCAGGCGGCCTTGGAGATCGCCAAGCGGCTGCTGCGCCAGGACCTGGATCGCGGCCCGGTTCTGAACGCGCCGGCAAGGGTGCGCGACTATCTGCGGCTGAGCTTCGGGCGCATCGGTCACGAGGTCTTCACGGTGCTGTTCCTGGACGCGCAACAGCGACTGATCGCGTGCGAGGAGCTGTTCCGGGGCACGCTCACGCAGACCAGCGTGTACCCGCGCGAGGTGGTGCGGCGCGCGCTGACGCTCAATTGCGCTTCGGTGATCCTGTCGCACAATCACCCTTCCGGAATCGCCGAGCCGAGCCGGGCCGACCAGGTCCTGACGCGCGAGCTGCAAAACGCGCTCAAGCTGATCGACGTGCAGGTGCTCGACCACATCATCGTGGCCGCCGCCGAGAGCGTGTCGTTCGCGGAAATGGGGCTGCTGTGACCCGGCCGGCTCAATGCGCGCCTTTCTGCGTCGCAATCCACTCGTCGATCCGCCCTTCCAGCAGGTCAAGGGGCAAAGTCCCGTCGTCGATCAGCGCATTGTGAAAGTGCCGGATGTCGAACCGTTCGCCCAGCGCCGCGTGGGCCTTGGCGCGCAACGCCTTGATCTTGAGCTCGCCGACTTTGTAGCCCAGCGCCTGCCCCGGCCACACGATGTAGCGGTCGACTTCGGCCAGCGCGTAGTCGTCGCTGATCAACGCGTGCTGCTTCATGTACGCGATGGCCTGCGCGCGGCTCCAGCCGAGGGCGTGCATCCCCGTGTCAACCACCAGGCGGCACGCCCGCCACATCTCGTTGGAGAGCTGGCCGAACTTCGAATACGGGTCCTTGTAAAAGCCCATCTCCTCGCCCAGGCTCTCGGCGTACAGCGCCCATCCTTCGCCATACGCGACCAGCCACATGTACTTGCGGAACTCGGGCAATCCCTGGATTTCCTGGGCGCGCGCAATCTGCAAGTGGTGGCCCGGCACCGCCTCGTGCAGCAGCAGGTCCTCCATGTCGTACTTGGGCCGCATCTTCACGTTGTTGATGTTGGCCTCGAAAAAGCCCGCGCGCGAGCCGTCGCCGGCGCTCGGCACGTAGTGGTCGGCGTTGTCCCCCTGGGAGGGATCCTCCGCGCGCACGCCGTAGGGCGTGCGCGGCAGCTCCGCGAACAGCCGGGGCAGCTCCGCGTCGGCCCGCTTGGCGATGTCGCGGTACCCGCCCAGCAACTGCTCACCCGTGGCGTAATAGAACTGCGGCGATTCGTGCAGGAAGCGGGAAAATTCCTCATGTGTGCCGGAAAATCCGCTGCGGCGGATCACGGCATCGATCTCAGCATCGATCCGGGCGACCTCGCGCAGCCCCAGCTCATGGATCTCGCGTGCGCTCATCGACGTGGTCGTCATCTCCTCGATCAGCGCCTGGTAGTAATCGGGGCCGCCCGGCAGGTCGGAGGCGCCGATGCTTTTGCGGGCCTGCGCTGCCGGCAGGTATTTGGATTGGTAGAACACCTTCAACTCCCGGAACGCCGGCGCCACGGCCTCGGTCAGGACCTTGCGGCCCGCCTCGAGCAGGCGTTCCCGATCAGACGCGGATACGTCGGCCGCAAAGTGAGCAAACGGGCCGTACAGGGGCACCTTGGTCACGTCGGCGTTCAGGTGCGCATCGAGCTGGGAGGGCACCCGCGCCAGGGGCACGCCCGCAGGCACCCAGCCGGAGTCGATGCCGACCTGCATGCGCTCGCGAAACTGGCGCAAAAGGCGCGGGACCTGCCCCAGCCGCTTCAGGTAAGCCTCGTAATCGGCCGCTGACCGAAACGGAGTCGACTCGGCCAGCAGCGCAAGGTCGAACTGCGGCCCGTCGAACTGGGTGACCGGCGACCACGAATCCCACTGGCTGAAAGGAAGGCTCGCATAAATGCGATCGAAGCGGGCCGCAACGGCCAGATCCCGGGTGAACACGTCGTACGAGATCCGATCCTGGCCGCTCAGCTGGCCGCGATCGATCGCCTTGATGCGGTTGGCCAGATCGCCCCGGTAGGCCCTGCGTGCCTTGACCGCTTCGGCTGAGGCGTCCGTCAGCCGGTCGTTGAAGCGGTTGTCTCCCCGGAACGTCGCCTGTTCGGGAACCTGGGCCGCGAACCACTCCCAGTAATCCGAGAAGATCGAGTTCAGCCGCGCGCTGGCGGATTGTTCGCTGCACGCCGGCGCCGGGATCAACCCAACGAGCACAAAAGCGACTGCCAGCGAGCGTGTCATCAGACCCTCTTCGATCGATGTCACGGAGGAGAAAAAGC
>DASZFP010000186.1:0-7001 GCA_035939615.1 Burkholderiaceae bacterium
CGAGGGGCGACCGGGCACCGCAAGCGCGTAGGCATCCGCACAGCTACTCCGGATCGCCCCTCGCCCGCGCAGCGGGAGAGGGGCGGGGGTGAGGGCGAAGGTGTAGCTCACACCCAGCCGCGCGCCTTCACATCCCTCAACGTCAGATCCAGGCTCCTGCGGATCAGCCCGATCATCTCGTCGATCTGCGCGTGCGTGATCACCAGCGGCGGGGCGATGATCATCCGCTCGCCCACCGCCCGCATCACCACGCCGTTGTCGAACATGTGGCCGCGGCACACCATCCCGACCTTCAAATCCTCGGCGAAGCGCTCCAGCGGCAGCTTGCTCTTGACCAGCACCAGGGCCGCCATCATGCCGCAAGCCTCGGCCTGGCCCACCAGCGGATGCTCCTGCAGCGCTTCGAACTGCCGCTTAAGGTACGGCCCGACGTCGCCGTGTACGCGCTCAACCAGGTGCTCGCGCTCGATGATGGCGATGTTCTCGTTGGCCACGGCGCAAGCGACCGGGTGTCCGCAGTAAGTGAAGCCGTGCGCGAACTCCTCGCCCTTGTCGATCAGCGCCCGGGCCACGCGCTCTCCCACCAGCACCCCGCCCAGCGGGATGTAGCCTGAGGTGACGCCCTTGGCGAAGGTGATCAGGTCGGGCCGGGTTCCCATCCGCTCGCAGCCGAACCAGTGCCCCAGGCGCCCGAAGCCGCAGATCACCTCGTCCGATACCAGCAGGATGCCGTAACGATCGCAGATGCGCTGGATCTCCGGCCAGTAGGTGGCCGGCGGAATGATCACGCCGCCCGCGCCCTGCACCGGCTCGCCGATGAACGCGGCCACGCGGCCGGCGCCCAGCTCCAGGATCTTCTCTTCCAGCCGCCGTGCCGCCAGCAGGCCGTATTCGTCGGGCGGCAGGCCGGCGCCGTTCTCGAAGTGGTAGGGCTGCTCGATGTGCGTGATGTTCGGAATCGGCAGATCGCCCTGCGCGTGCATCGCGTCCATGCCGCCCAGCGACGCGCCCGCCATCGTGCTGCCGTGGTAAGCATTGCGCCGGCTGATGATGACCTTGCGCTGCGGCTGTCCCATCAGGTCCCAGTAGCGTCGCACCATCCGCACCACCGTGTCGTTGCCCTCGGAACCGGACCCGGTGAAGAACACGTGGTTGAACTGCGGCGGGGAGATGCGGGCCAGCGTGGTAGCCAGCGTGATGGCCGGCACGTTGGACGTGTTGAAAAAGCTGTTGTAGAACGGCAGCGTGGTGAGCTGGCGGTAAGCCGCGTCGGCGAGTTCGCGGCGTCCGTAGCCGACGTTCACGCACCACAGCCCCGACATGCCGTCCAGGATGCGCTTGCCCTCGGAGTCCCACACATAGACGCCGTCGCCGCGCACGATCACGCGCGAGCCGGTTTCGGCAAGCAGCTTGTGATCGGTCGACGGGTGCAGGTAGTGCGCCCGGTCGGCCGCCTGCAGGGCGCTGGTGTCGTAGCGGGGCGCGGCCGGCGCGCCCGAGGGACCGGTTTTTTCGACGCTGGCATGCATGGGCGATCTCCCGTCAGACGTGCAGCAGAAGGTGCTCGCGTTCCCACGGGCTGATCACCTTCATGAATTCGGCGTACTCGAGCTCCTTGACCGCCAGATACACGTCGACGAACGGTTTTCCGAGCACCTTGTGAAGGGCGGTGCAGCCGCGCAGCTGGCCCAAGGCCTCCGACAGGCTGCGCGGCAGCTCGTAGTCGAGCGAGTAGGCGCTGCCGGTGGTCTCGGGCGTGGGCTCCAGCCGTTCACTGATGCCGAGCCAGCCGCACGCGAGCGTGGCTGCAATGGACAGGTACGGGTTGGCGTCGGCGCCGATCACGCGGTTTTCCACGCGCCGGTTCTCGGGGGTCGATCCCGGGATCCGGAACCCCACGGTGCGGTTGTCGTGGCCCCACTGGATGTTGATGGGCGCGGCGCCGTGGCGGACGATGCGGCGGTAGGAATTCACGTACGGCGCCACCAGCGCCATGGCCGCCGGCATGTACTTCTGCAGTCCGGCCAGGTAGTGGTTGAAGATGTTCGAGGCCGAGCCGTCCGGGTTGCTGAAGATGTTGCGGCCCGTTTTGGCATCGAGCAGGCTCTGGTGAATGTGCATCGCACTGCCGGGCTCGCCCTGCATCGGCTTGGCCATGAAGGTCGCGTACATCTGGTGGCGCAGAGCCGTCTCGCGCAGCGTGCGCTTGAAGTAGAACGTCTGGTCCGCCAGCTCCAGCGGATCGCCGTGCAGGAAATTGATCTCCATCTGTCCGGCGCCGACCTCGTGGATCAGCGTGTCCACGTCCAGCTCCATCGACTTGCAGTAGTCGTAGATCTCCTCGAACAGCGGATCGAATTCGTTGACCGCGTCGATGCTGTAGGCGCGCCGCACCGTTTCGGCCCGGCCGCTGCGGCCGATCGGCGGCGCCAGCGGCATGTTCGGGTCCGCGTTCTTCGCGACCAGGTAGAACTCCAGCTCGGGCGCCACCACCGGCTCCCAGCCCTTGTCGCGATACAGTCCGAGCACGCGCCGCAGCACGGTACGCGGAACGAAGTCGGCCGGCTCGCCGTTGGTGCGAAAAGCGTCGTGGATGATCTGCGCGGTCGAATCGGCGGCCCACGGCACCAGGCACACGGTGCTCGGATCGGGACGAAGCAGCAGGTCGTGGTCGGTGGACGCGATCACGGCCCGGTAGGTGGCATCGTCGCCCGGCTTGTCGCCGTTGACGGTCATCGCCAGCACGTCCTCCGGCACCCGCATGCCGCGGTCCTCGGTGAACTTTTCTCGCGGCAGGATCTTGCCGCGGGCGACGCCGGCCAGGTCGGGGACCAGGCACTCGATCTCGGTGATCCGGTTCTCGTCGAACCAGCGATCCATGTCTTTGTCGGTGAAGCTGCTGCGTTTGACCATTGCGCTCATGATGCATTTACCTCGGTTGCTCGCGCCGCGCTGGGCGGCCACACCGTCGGTGCCTGGGAAGCGGCGGAACCGGGCGGCAGGCATGGGGGTGCCGGACCCGCACGGATCCGGCTGCCGAATTCAGGCGGGTGCCGACCGTCGGGCTCTCAGGGACCGCGCCGCCTTCGGCGCACGCCGCGTCCCTGGGGTTTGAGGCCGCAGGTGCGGCGCGAGCGCTTGGCCCGTTGGAGGGTCGGCATGATGGCGGTTCCCGGTCGGCACGGCCGTGGCCGCAGCCGGTTTCCGGGTTCTTTTATATCCGGCAATTGAGTCGGATTCTAACCGCGATTGGTATTATATGGAGGTCCACTATTGGCGCTTCGATGGGGCCACTTAAGACAGCTGCGGGAGGGCGATTCGCATGCGCCACGCTGCGCCGACCGACGAATTGATACGGGCCGCTTTCGGCGACGCGCAGGCGATGGCCGATCTGCCCAGGTACCGGATCCTGTACGAGGCGGTCCGGCGCGCGATCCTTTCTCAGCAGCTGATCCCCGGAGCGCGGCTGCCGTCCACGCGGGAGCTGGCGCGCGATCTGGGACTGTCGCGCAACACGGTGCTGTCGACCTTCGAGGCGCTGCTGGCCGAGGGCTACATCGTGGCGCGCACCGGAAGCGGCACCTTCGTCGCGCATGCGGCCGCCCCGCCCAAAGAGCGCGGTCGCAAAGCCGCTGAGCTGGCGCGCTCGGCTTCCGGGTCGGCGCCGCCCGGGCCGGAGGCCTTGTCGCGCAGGGGGCTGCGCCTGGCGCGCTTTCAAGGCGGGCGCCGGCTGGAAATCCTGCCGATGTGCGGCGCCGAAGCCGATTTCACGCTGTTTCCGCTGAAGCAGTGGCAGCGTCTGCAGAGTCGCCAGCTGCGCCAGGGCCATCTGGAACTGCTGGACTACGCGACCAAGGGCGGTTTCGTTCCGCTGCGCCGTGCGATCGCCGAGTATTTGCGCACATCGCGCGCGGTGCGGGTCGAGGTCGAGCAGGTCGTGCTGACCGCCGGCACCCAGCACTCGCTGGATCTGTGCGCGCAGCTGCTGGCCGATGTGGGCGACACGGTCTGGATGGAGGAGCCCGGCTACTGGGGCGCCCGCTGCATCTTCGAGTCCTGCGACCTGAAAATCGAGCCGGTCGGCGTCGATGCGGAAGGAATGAATCCCGATCTGGCCCCGCGCGGCAGCCGCCCGCGCCTGATTTACCTGACGCCGTCCAATCAATACCCGATGGGAGTCGCGATGAGCCTGGCGCGGCGCCGCTCGCTGCTGCAGATCGCTGCGCGCGAGCGGGCCTGGATCATCGAGGACGACTACGACAGCGAGCTGCGCTACAGCGGCCGGCCCCTGGCCAGCCTGCAGGGATTGGACGCCGGCCAGCGGGTGGTCTACCTGGGCACCTTTTCAAAGGTCCTTTATCCCGGGATCAAGATCGGCTACATGGTCGTTCCGACCGCGCTGGCCGAATCCTTCCACAGCGCTCTGTACGATCTGCAGCGGCCGGGGCAGTTGACGGTGCAGGCGGCGCTGGCCGACTTCATCGAGCGCGGCTATTTCGCCACGCACATCCGCCGTCTGCGCCAGGCCTACGGCGAGCGGCGCGAGTTGCTGGCCGGCGTGCTCGGCCGCTACCTCGGGGCGGCTGCGCAGATCACCTCGCAGCCGGCCGGGCTGCACCTGGTGATACGGCTGCCGCCGGCGTGCGACGACCAGCAACTGACGGCCCAGGCGGAGCAGCGGGGCACCACGGTTCGGGCGCTGTCGCAGTACTTCATCCAACCGGCCACCGCGCGCGGGCTGGTGGTCGGATTCGGATACGCGCCGCCGGACAAGCTGGCCACCCATGGCCGGCTGCTGGGCCAGGCGGTGCACGCGGCCACGGGCCCTCAGGCTGCGGTCCGGGAAGCGAGCCTGCTGCAAAGATAGGTCCAGACGAACGTAGCGGCGGCCAGGCTCGTGATTTGCGCGTGGTCGTACGCGGGCGCGACCTCCACGCAATCCATCCCGACCCAGTTGGCCCCGTCAAGGGATTCCAGCAGCGTGAGCACCTGGGCGCTCGTCAGCCCGCCCGCCTCGGGCGTCCCTGTGCCTGGCGCGAAGGCCGGGTCCAGGCAGTCGATGTCCAGTGTCAGATAGACCGGCGGGCGATCCGGGCGGGCGATGCGGCCGTGCACCTCGCCGATGACGTCGGCCAGCTGTCGCGCGCTCTCACGCCCGCGCAGCTCGCGCGCCCCGATCACGCAGCCGCCAGCCCGCTGCACGAACTGGCGCGTCTGAAGGTCGGCCGGCGATCGGATCCCGATCTGCACCGTGGCCTCGGGGATCACGAGTCCCTCCTGGATCGCTTCGCGCATCCAGGTCCCGTGCCCCGACGGTTCGCCGAAGTGGTCGCTCCAGGCGTCGCAATGCGCGTCCAGGTGCACGATGGCCAGCGGCCGCCCGGCCTGAGCACGATGCGCGCGCAGTATCGGCAGCGTGATCGAGTGGTCGCCTCCGAGCCAGCACACGTGGTGCGCCGACAGCAACTCTGCGGCGGCGGTGCGCAACGAGTCCCGGTGCTCGCGCAGCGAGGTCGACGGCAGCGCCAGATCGCCGATGTCCACCAGCGTGTCGCGCGGCGAGCAGTCGTACAGCGGGTGGATCGCGTCGCACAGCATCCGGCTCGCCGCGCGGATCGCGCCCGGACCGAACCGCGCCCCGGGCCGGTTGGTGACCGCGCCGTCGAATGGAACGCCCGCCACCGCGAAGCGCGCGCTGTGTTCTGAAGCGCCGGCTGATCCGTCGCGCGCTGCGCCCAGGAAGGTGTTGTCGAACGAATACGGCGGCGAGTATCTGGGCTGCATCGCGGCCGATCCTAGCACCGCGAACACACTGATCCCGGGACGTCGGATCGCCCCTCTCCCGCGCGCGCGAGGGGGTGAGGGCCGCCCTACATCCGGTAGATCGCGGTGATCCCCATCGTACGCGGCCGGAACGTGAAATTGCGGATCAGCACGCCCTGACCGGCGGGCGCCGTGGGATCGGCGTCGGTGTGCGAGTTGGGACCACCCGGCGGCAGCAGCGGGTGCGAGTCGAACAGGTTGTCGACGAAGGCCGACACGTTCCAGCCCCGATAAGTGGCGCCGGCGCGCAGCGTGAAGAACTTGGTGGACTGCGGCGTATAGGCGAACGGGTCGAACACGGTCCGACTCACCCTCGGGTCCTGGGCCGCGGTCTTCAAATTACTCCTGCTTTCGAACTGAAAGTCCAGCCGGATATACGACGGCAGGTTCAACGCGGTGAAGTCGTACAGCGTGCCGATCGCGATCGTCCACGGGGGAGCCGCGGTGCCCGCGTCGCCCACGACCGCATCGCCGGCGCGTGCAATCGGCGCGCCGCCGGGGACCAGACTCGCGTCGTTGCTGTAGGTCGCCCGCGTGAACCCGAGCGCCGACTCGAACGACAGCGAGTCGGTGGCGGCCCAATCGGCCTGCACGTCGAAACCCTTGGAGTGGGCATTGCCGACATTGGTGGTGAACTGGAATCCGCAGCCGGGCAGATAGACGTTCTGCTGGATGTTGTTCCAGACGATGTAGTAGGCGCTCGAAGCCAGTTTCAGGTTGCCGAACGGCTTGTTCTTGGCGCCGATCTCGTAGCTTTTGACGCGGTCCGAGTTGTAGGTGGCCGGCGAATTGCTGTTGGCGCTGACCGGCAGGCCGAGCGTGGTGAACGTCGACGGGCACAGCAGCGATGGGATCGGCGGGTTGTCGCCGCCGGTGCGGAACCCTTTGGCGAACGTGAAGTAGTACAGGTCGTCCGGATCGGCCTGGAATGAAACTCCGAGCTTCGGCGTGAACGGCGTCTCCTCCTTGTTGCCGGTATTGACCTTCGGACCGCCGTTCTGTGCGCCGTCGGAATAGTGGTTGAAATCGAACGCCGTCTTGGCGATGCGAATGCCGGCGGTGAACTTGAGCTGCTCGGTGGCGTTGTAGTTGGCTTCTCCGAAGAGCGCCGCCTGGCGGTCGTGCCCCGTGTTGTAGTTGTAGTACGAGTAACCGCCCTTCACCAGCGGAGCGCCGAA
>DASZFP010000187.1:0-9081 GCA_035939615.1 Burkholderiaceae bacterium
TCACCCGGCGAGGCCTCCGAGTGCGCAGGCCTGCACGCGGCCTACGCCGAGTTCGTCAAGCATCCGGCGGCCGAGCGCACCACCGATGCATCCTCGGCGCTGCTGGCGCGGCAGCGCGATCTGGCGGGGCGCTGCACCGAGCTGCGCCGGGTGGAGTTCGTCGGTCCGCAGGTGGGATCCGAGCTCGCCTACGACGGGGCCCTGGCGCTGCTGATGGTGTGCCTGGGCATCATGGCGTACCTGGCGCTGCGCTTCGAGTGGAAGTTCTCGGTGGCGGCGATCATCGCCAACCTGCACGACGTGGTGCTGGTGATCGGCATGTTCGCGATTTTCCGCTGGGAGTTCTCCCTGCCCGTGCTGGCGGCGGTGCTGGCCGTGCTGGGTTACTCGGTCAACGAGTCGGTGATCATCTTCGACCGGGTGCGCGAGCACTTCCGCACCATGCGCAAGGCCACCGCGACCGAGGTGATCGATTCGGCCATCACCGCGACCATCTCGCGCACGATCATCACGCACGGCTGCACGCTGATGATGACCGTCACGATGCTGCTGTTCGGGGGCCCGGCGCTGCACTACTTTGCGCTGGCCCTGACCCTGGGGATCTGCTTCGGCGTGTACTCGTCGGTGTTCGTGGCCGCCGCCATCGCGCGCTACCTGGGCGTGCGCCGCGAAGACCTGGTCAAGCCGGTCAAGAAGGACGAGTCGCAGGTCGTGCGCTGAGCGCGCGGCCCGTCAGCTTCTGAGCGCCAGATCCTCGGCCAGTCCCAGGTAAGTCGCCGGCGTCAGCGCCAGCAGATCCTTGCGGGCCGGCTCGGGGATCGGCAGCGTCGCGATGAACTCGTGCAGCGCCTGACGCGTGACCTCGCGCCCGCGCGTGAGCTCCTTGAGCTTCTCGTACGGCAGCTCAACCCCGTGCAGACGCATCACCGTCTGCGCCGCCTCGGCCAGCACCTCCCAGCTCGTCTCCAGGTCGGCTGCCAGCGCCTGCGGGTCGACCTCGATGCGTGAAAGACCCCGCAGGCACGATTCGTAGCCCAGCACGCAATGGCCGAACGCGACGCCCAGGTTGCGCAGCACGGTCGAATCGCTCAAATCGCGCTGCCAGCGCGACACCGGCAGTTTCTCGGCCAGATGCCGCAGCAGGGCGTTGGCCAGCCCCAGGTTGCCCTCGGAGTTCTCGAAGTCGATCGGGTTGACCTTGTGCGGCATGGTCGAGGACCCGACCTCGCCCGCGACCGGGATCTGGCGAAAGTAGCCCAGCGACACGTACCCCCACAGATCCCGGTCCAGCGCGAGCAGCACCGAGTTGGCGCGCGCCAGCGCATCGAACAGCTCCGCCATCCAGTCGTGCGGCTCGATCTGCGTGGTGTGCGAATTCCAGGCCAGCCCCAGCGACCCGACCACGCCGGAGGCGACTGCCTCCCAGTCGACCTGGGGGCATGCCACGCGGTGCGCGTTGAAATTGCCGACCGCGCCGTTCAGCTTGGCCCGGGGCCGAACCGACTCGATGGCGTCAATGGCGCCGGCCAGCCGCACCGCGAAATTGGCGAACTCCTTGCCGACCGTGGTCGGCGTGGCGGCCTGCCCGTGCGTGCGCGCCAGCATCGGCTGGGCCGCGTGCCGGTGCGCCAGCTCGCGCAGCCGGGCGTGCAGCGCCCGCAGGCGCCGCACCAGCGCGGCCCGGCCGTCCTGCAGCATCAGCGCGTGCGCGCAGTTGTTGATGTCCTCCGAGGTGCAGGCGAAGTGGATGAACTCGGCCGCCTTGAGCAGCTCGGGCTCTTCGGCCGCGCGTTCCTTGATCCAGTACTCGACGGCTTTGACGTCGTGATTGATTCTCGATTCGATCGCCTTGATGCGCTCGCAATCGGGGACGCTGAAGCCCTGCGCCAGCCTGCGGGCGCTGGCCACGGCGGCGGCCGGCAGCGGCTGCAGCTCGGGCAGGCCCAGGCGGGTGAGCGCCAGCAGCCACTCGATCTCGACCCGCACGCGGGCCCGCATGTATGCGTACTCTGAAAAGATCGCGCGCAATTCGCTCGTGGTGCGCGCGTATCGACCATCCAGCGGTGAAATGGCGGTCGTTTCCGAAAGCGGAAGGTTCGTTTCGGGCGGCACGGGCGCGTGAAGTTTAGCATCGGCCCCGAAATGCTGCTTTGCACGATATACTGCACCAGGGCTTTATGCCGACGATCAACCCATCGGAGTCGACGCTCCGGATCGCGCATCCACCTCCCGCGTCGCGGCGGGACCTGCCGACGTGTTCAAGAATTTCAGACTGATCGCCTCGCCCACCAGCCCTTACGCGCGCAAGGTGCGCATCGTGATGGCCGAAAAGCGCATCGAGTGCCAGCTCGAGATGATCGATGTGTGGGCGCCGGACACGCGCATCCAGGATCTGAACCCGCTGTGCCAGGTGCCCTGCCTGATCACCGAGGAAGGCGGGGCTGTGTTCGATTCGCGCACGATCGTCGAGTACCTGGACACGTTGACGCCCGTGAGCCACCTGATTCCGGGCAACGGGCGCGAGCGGGTCGAGGTGCGCACCTGGGAGGCGCTGGCCGACGGCCTGCTGGATGCGGCCATCCTGGTACGGCTGGAGAACACACTGCGCCCGCCGCAGCAGCAGTCCTCGTACTGGATCGAGCGGCAGATGTCCAAGGTCCGGGCCGCGCTGCATTCGGCTGCGACCGGGCTGGGCGAGCGCGCCTGGTGCAACGGGCAGTCCTACACGCTGGCCGACATCGCAATCGGCTGCGCGCTCGGATGGCTCGACTTCCGCTTTCCTCAGCTGGACTGGCGCGGCGCGTATCCGAACCTGTTGCGCCACTACGAAAAGCTGTCCGCCCGGCAAAGCTTCGTGGAGACGGCTCCGCCTTCAGCCTGACAATCAAGCGGTGCCGGGTCCGCCCGGCCGAGCTTTGTAGAGACGGCCCCGCCTTCAGCCTGATCCGTCCGCCGGCGGCGCGCTCCACGGCCCGCTGGCTCCGCCGCTTTTTTCGAGCAGGCGGACCGCATCGATCCGCATCGAGCGGTCCATGCCCTTGACCATGTCGTACACCGTCAGCAGCCCGATCTGCACCGCAACCAGCGCCTCCATCTCGACCCCGGTGCGACCGACGGTCTCCACCTGGGCCGTGCACACCACCGAGGAGCCGGCCCGGTCGACCTGCAGATCGACGCTGACCCGCGTGATCGGCAGCGGATGGCACAGCGGAATGAGCTCCGAGGTGCGCTTGGCCGCCTGGATCGCCGCCACCCGCGCCACCCCGAGCGCGTCGCCCTTTTTCGCGTCGCCCGACTCGATGGCGTCCAGCGCCGCCTTGGACATCCGGATGCGGCCCTCGGCCCGCGCCACCCGGTGGGTCTCGGCCTTGTCGCCGACGTCCACCATGTGGGCCTGGCCCTGGGTGTCCAGGTGAGTGAGCCGGCTCATCGCGCCCCGCCTGACAGCGTCAATCCTATGTTGCAAACAGTTTCAAGTCGCACCTGGTCTGGCGCCGATTCGTCCGGAACCATCCGGCCACACGGATATCATACAAAGCGGCCGCCTCCGCAACGCGCACGCCCGTGAAAAGTTCCTCAACCTGCCGGCTCTCCGGGACATCTGGCCGCTTCGCACGCGCTCTGGTCCTGATGCTGGCTCTGGCGCTGGGCCTGCGCCCGCCGGCCGTGGCGCAGGAGCTGCCCACGCTGGGCGAGGTCGGCTCCGAGGACCTGACGGCGGCCCAGGAGCGGCAGCTGGGCGAGCAGATCATGGTGGAGGTGCGGGCCGACCCGAGCTACCTGCCCGACCCGGACGGCGCCGAGTACCTTAACCGGCTCGGCTACGACCTGGTCGCGGCCAGCCAGGCGCGCCACATCGACTTCGAGTTCTTTCTGATCCGCGACCCGATGATCAACGCCTTTGCGCTGCCGGGCGGCTTCATCGGCGTACACACCGGCACCGTCCTGACGGCGCAGGGCGAATCCGAGCTCGCCTCGGTGATGGGGCACGAAATCGGACACGTGCAGCAGCGCCATATCGCACGGATGATCGCCAAGCAGCGCGAATCGACGATGATCGCGATCGGCTCGCTGCTGCTCGCGCTGCTCGCCTCGCGCGCGGGCGGCGACGCCGCCCAGGCAGCCCTGGCGGTCGGCCAGGGCGCGGCGATCTCGCGGCAGCTTTCTTTCTCGCGCGACAACGAGCGCGAGGCCGACCGGGTCGGCTTTGACATCCTGGTGAACGCCGGCTTCGATCCGCGCGCGATGGCCTCCTTCTTCACCCGGATGCAGCAGGGCACCCGCATCTACGAAGGCATTGCGCCCGCCTACCTGCTGACCCACCCGCTGACCGTCGAGCGCATCTCCGACATTCAAAATCGCCTGCAGGGCATGCGCACCCACCAGCACGCCGACAGCCTGGACTTCGAGCTGGTGCGGGCCCGGCTGCGGGTGCTGCAGGACGATACGCCGCAGGGCGCCATCGATGCACAAACGTATTTTTCCGACCAGATCCAGCACCACACGGCCGCCAGTGAGGTGGGCGCCTATTACGGACTGTCCATGGCGCAGTTGAAGCTCAAACAGCCCCGCGACGGGCTCGAGTCGGCGCTGACCGCCCGCCGCGGGACCCGGGCCCCGTCGGCGATTCTGGACAAGCTGGTGGCCGAGGCGAGCTTCCAGGCCGCCCGCGACGAGGACGAGCGCGGCGCCGCGCTGAAGCTGGCGCGCGAGGCAACCGTGCGTTTTCCGCTGTCGCGGCTGACCGCGATCGAGTACGCCGACCTGCTGCAACGCATCGGCCAGCACCGCCAGGCGATCGACTACCTGCACGACCAGCTGGCGCTGACGCATTCCGATCCGCGTTATTTCCGGACGCTGGCGCTCAGCCACGCGGCCCTGCAGCAAAAGACCCTGGAGCACCAGGCCACGGCCGAAATGTACGTGCTGCAGGGCGCCATGCCCCTGGCGGTCGAGCAGCTCAGGCTGGCGCGCAGCGCGGCCGACGCCGACTTTTACACGATGTCCGAGGTCGATGCGCGCCTGCGCGAACTCAAAGGCCGGATCCGGGAGCAGCAAACCGGAAAGAAGACGCCCGCCCCGGACGACGAAGACAGCAAGAGCAAGAAGCTGCAGTGGCGCAGTCTTTCCGACTGAATCGCCGCCTTCCTGGTCAGTGAACCGGCCCGTGCGGCGTTTCGATGTCGGCCGCGCGCCCCTGGGGGGCGGGCGCTGCGTGGTGCAGCACCATTTTCCAGCCCGAAGGCGTCTTGGCGAACGCGTTGGTGGCGATCACGTGCACCAGCTGCCGGCTGCCGGACTGCACCACGACCACCTCCTCGATCACGTTGGTGACGGCGACGGTGGGTGACTCGAAGCACTTGCGCGACACGGTGCGGATCTGCACCGGGCCGTTGGCCAGCAGCGCGGCCAGCGACGAGCGCACCGCCGAGTAGCCGACCAGGCGCGCCCCGCCCGGGTGCACGCAGACGACGTCGTCGTCATCGAGCCAGGTCTCGGCCACCGCCTCGATGTCGGCCGATTCGAGCGCCTCGTAGAAAGCCTGCTCGCACTCCTCGGGGGACGCGAACAGCAGGGGCTTGGTCAATCGCTGCATGATCGAATACATCTAATGTGAACCCTTGGCCGCCTGGCCTGATTTCAATCGGTAACGAGTGCCGCAGTACGGGCACATCGCCTCTCCCTGCGGTCCGAGTTCGAGGAACACACGGGGGTGATGGTTCCATACCGGCATCGAGGGGTTGGGACAAAAAGCCGGCAGGCTGTCGGGCGACAGTTCGACGATCGGGGTCTGGACCTTGCTCATACCGGCGTCAGCCATTCGCGATACCGGGGCGTGCGGCCATTGACCGCGTCGAAGAAGGCGGCCTGTATCTTTTCCGTCAGCGGGCCGCGCACGCCGGCTCCGATCGGGCGGCCGTCCAGCTCGCGGATCGGTGTCACCTCGGCGGCGGTGCCGGTGAAGAACGCTTCATCGGCCAGGTAAACGTCGTCGCGCGTCATCGGCCGGGATTGAACCGACAGCCCCATGTCGCGCGCCAGCTCGATCACCGTCTGGCGCGTGATGCCGCACAGCCCCGAGACCAGCTCCGGTTCGGCCAGAGCCCCGCCGCGCACGATGAACAGGTTCTCGCCGGCGCCCTCGGCCACGAAACCGGCCGTATCGAGCAGCAGCGCCTCGTCATAGCCGTCGCGCGTGGCCTCCAGGTTGGCCAGGATCGAATTGACGTAGTGCCCGGCCGTCTTGGACCGCACCATCGACACGTTGATGTGGTGGCGGGCGAACGAGGACGTTTTGACGCGGATGCCTTTCTGCAGCCCGTCCTCCCCCAGATAGGCGCCCCACGGCCAGGCAGCGATCGCCACGTGCACGCGGGCCCCGGTCGGACTCACGCCCATCTTCTCGGAACCATAGAAGGCGAGCGGGCGCAGATAGCACTGCTCGAGCTTGTTGGTGCGCACCACCTGGCGCTGAGCTTCCATCAGCTGCTCGGGCGTGTAGGGCACCTGCATCATGAAGATGCGGGCCGAGTTGAACAGCCGCTCGGTGTGCTCGCGCAGCCGGAAAATGGCGGTACCCGCAGCCGTCTTGTAGGCGCGAACCCCTTCGAACACCGCCAATCCGTAGTGAAGCGAGTGGGTCAGCACATGGGTCGTGGCGTCGCGCCACGGCACCATCTTGCCGTCGTACCAGATCCAGCCGTCCCGGTCGGACATCGACATCGGCGCATCTCCTGCTTCGGTGCGCCGATTCTATCCCGCTGGCGGCCCGCTTAGAATTCGACCATCCCCGCATGCAAACCGAAAAGTTCAGCGCGCTGTTCGGGCGATCGCCCGCGCTCGCCCAGGCCCGCCGCGCCGCGTTCGTCGACGGCGTGCGCGCGTTCACGCCGGCCGCGATCGCCACCGGCGCCTGGGCACTGGTGACCGGCGTGGCGATGGTGCGGATGGGGCTGCACCTGGCGCCGGCGCTGGCGATGAGCGCGACCGTCTTCGCCGGCAGCGCGCAGCTCGCCTCGCTGCCGCTGATCGCAGCCGGCGCGCCGGTGTGGGTGATTCTTCTGACCGCCACCATCGTGAACCTGCGCTTCGTGATCTTTTCGGCGGGTCTGCAGCCGTACTTCCGGCATCTGAGCCTGCCGCGGCGAGCGCTGCTGGGCTACCTGACGGGCGACGTGAGCTACCTGCTGGTGATCCGCCGATTCGCCGCCGTCGCCCGCAACGCGGCCGAGCGCACCGAGCAGGTGTGGTTCCATGTCGGACTGTCGGCGGCGAACTGGATCGTCTGGCAGTCGATGTCGGTCGCCGGCATCCTGCTGGCGCACCGGATTCCGCCCAGCTGGGGCATGGATTTCGTCGGTGTGCTGGCGCTGATCACGCTGGTGGCGCCATCGCTGACCGATGCGCCCATGATCGTGGGCGTGCTGGTTGCCAGCGTCGTGGCGGTTGCGGCCAACGCGCTGCCGCTGAAGCTCTCGGTGCTGGCGGCGGTGCTGGCCGGCGTTGCGGCCGCCATCGCGCTCGAGCTCGCGCGCGAGCGCCGCGGAGCCGGCCCATGAGCGCCCTGGCCCTGGCGGCGGTGATCGCCGGGTTGACGCTGGTCACGGTTCTGACCCGGTCGCTGTTCCTGCTGCTGGGCGATCAGGTCACGCTGCCGGAGCGCATCCGCCACGGGCTGCGCTACGCACCGGCCTGCGCGCTGGCGGCGTTGATTGCTCAGCAGCTCGTGCTGTCCGATGGGCGGCTGGATCTTTCGATTCTGAATCCGCGCCTGGACGCCGGGCTGATCGCGCTCGCCGTGATGCTGTGGAGCCGCAGCATGCTGGGCGCGATGAGCGCCGGCATGCTTGCGTTCACGCTGCTTCGCGCGCTGATGTGAGCGGAGCATCGGTTCCGAACACCGCCCGCCACAGCCGTTCGACCACCTCGATCTGGGCGGCGACCTGCGCGCGCGCCACGCGCGCGAAGGCTGCCCCGTCCAGCCGCATGCCGTGCTGGATGCGCCGATAGTGGCGGTACGCGCTGGCGGCCGCGCCGGCGAGCTGCGGGTCGATCAGCGCAAGGCCGGCGGCGATGTTCAGCAGTGCGATGTTGCCCAGGTTGTCGAGCAGCTGCGGGTGCCGCGCCGACTCGGCCAGCACCAGGTACTGCACCGCGAACTCGATGTCGACCATGCCGCCGCGGTCGTGCTTCAGATCGAACAGGTCCGAGCGGTTCGGGTGGCCCTGCAGCATTTTTGCCCGCATCGCCACGACCTCGGCGACGAGCTGCGCCGCATCGCGCGGCTGCGCCAGCACCTCGCGCCGAAGCTGCTCGATGCGGCGGCCCAGCGCCGCGTCGCCCGCGCAGGCGCGCGCGCGCGTGAGCGCCTGGTGCTCCCAGGCCCAGGCGCCGCGGCCGTCGGCGTTGCGCTGGTAGCGCTCGAAGCCCTCCAGCGAGGTCACCAGCAGTCCGGCGTTGCCGTTGGGACGAAGCCGCAGATCGACGTCGAACAGCACGCCGCTGGAGGTCGCCGACGACAGCCAGGTCACCAGCCGGCGCACCAGCTGCGCGTAGGCGGCCGGCGCCTCCGGATCGGGATCGTCGAACACGAAGATCAGGTCCAGGTCCGAGGCGTACCCGAGCTCCTTGCCGCCCAGCTTGCCGTAGGCGACGATCGCGATGCGGGGGCCGGCTGCCGTCTCGCCGCGCTGCAGCCGCCACACGGTCGAAAGGCTCAGATCCAGCACGGCGTCGGCCAGCGCCGAGAGCTGGTCGGCCAGCGCCTCCACGCCCAGCAACCCGCTGACGTCGGCCATCAGGAGCCGGAACACCTGCGCATGATGCGCGTCGCGCAGCAGGTTCATCAGCCGCTCGGGTTCCTGCTCCGCTTGCAGCAGCGCTTGCACCTGCGCGCTCCAGCGCGGCACGAAATCCGACCCCGGGGGATCGGCCGCCAGTCGATCGTCCAGCAGCTCATCGAGCACGATCGGGTGCCGCGCCAGGTATTCGGCGGCCCATTTGCCGGCCGCCAGCAGCCGCACCACTCGAGCCAGCGCCTGCGGGTATTCGTCCAGCAGCGCCACGTAAGTGCTGCGGCCC
>DASZFP010000188.1:0-44496 GCA_035939615.1 Burkholderiaceae bacterium
ATCCCCGGCCTTGCCTGGGGCGGGCTTCTGCTTCGCGTAGAAAGCGGCCAGATTCTTGATCGTGGAGTCGCTCAGTTGCGAGGTCATCCCCCACATGAAGGCCTGCGCCATCGGATCGGCGCGGGTGTGATCGCGAAATGCCTTCAGCTGGCTTTCCAGGTATTCGGCGCGCTGTCCGGCAATCTTCGGGAAGGCAGGGGAGATGCTGCTGCCCCCAGGTCCATGACACGAAGCGCAGGTCTGAGTTGCGAGCTTCTCGGCTTCCGCGTCCTGCGCGCGCACCGGCGAGGGCGTGGTCGAAATCGCAGTCAGCCCCGCCAAAACCAAGACTATCGGGTGAATTCTCATGATCGTCTGCTCTGTCATGTGTCGGTGATCTCGGAACCCGTTAGAACGCGAACCAGCCCAGCAGGTACAGGGTGTTGTTGGCGCTCGCGTCCCTGCCGTTGCCGTCGTAGTTCGAGCTCGCCCCGTTGAACTTGTGGTACGCGGTGTATTGCAGGGCGATCTTCACGTTCTGCCAGGGAAGGTAGTCGAGCTCGCCGATCCAGCCGCTGCTGTTGGGGCTGCCGTTGGCGAAGCCGACCACCGAAGTCGCTAGAGGCGGCACAAACGACGATACAACGGGCGCATACAGCGCGGGATCGGTGCTGCCCATCGTCGAAAAGTAACCGAGTGCGCCGCCGAGGAAGCGCTGGTAGTAATAGCTGCCGCCGAGCCTGAACGTCTTCAGGTCATCGCTGGGGTTCGAAGAACCGCCGTGCGCAAAAGTCGCGTCGCGGGATTGGGTCTCCTTGATGTACGTGGTCTGGACCGAGAAGATGTGCTCGTCGCCGATGAACTGATACTGGCTGTCGAGCGCCACGTCGCTGAACTTGTCGCTGGCCGAACCCACGGCAAGGAGCGGAGGAGTAATTCTTGCCACCACACCGTAGGCGCCGACCGACCACGAATTCCGGCTCCACTGGCGCTCGTAGGCGATCCGCCAGTACGGCGCACCGCTGGAGAGGACGCCCCCCGCGGAGCTGTCGAGGGGACCCGCGAAGCCGTTGTTGCTGAATCCCTGTGGAGCGGAGCGGTAGACACCGACTTCCGCATAGACCGAGTCATTCCACCACAGGTAACCGGTGATGCCGGCAGCTCCTCGTCCCGCGAGCGGACCGTCGATTTGCGTGCTGGCGCCGGGCATGAGCGCGGCGCTGCTTCTCTGATCGAACGGCGTTTGCCAGGCAGGGGTGCTGTTCCAGGGGTCCTGCACGGTCGGGTTGCCGTTGAGCGTCGCGCCCAGGGTCAGGCGGCCAATGCTCGAAGCGATCTGCTTCGCGAAGCGCAGTTCCGTATTGTCCCAGTGAAACTTCCCGCTGGCGCTGTCGTAGGTCATCTGGATAAAGGAACCCAGATTGGGTGCGATCCGGCCTGCGTAGAACAGGCTAGCCTGCTGCGGGAACAGGACTTGCCCATCCTGCGACTTGGCGCCTGACACCGTGGTATCCGGCAACGCGCTGCTGGTGCGCGTATACGAGGTCTGAAACATTAGCGACAGGGCCGGCACCTGATTCAGCAGGAGCTCGTAGTCCTTGCTAGGTGTGATCCCCTGGACCTGCGGCAGATTGGCGAGCGTGTACGCGTTCAGCTTGAACGTTCTGCCGAATGGAGTGAGCTCGGGGAAAACGGTGTGACAGGCCTGGCAGGCCAAGCCTGTCTGGCGCGCAAAGGACGGCACGGCGCTCGCGGTGCTTGCAGTCAACAGTCCAACTAACAGCACGCCAAGTGCACCCGCTGGCGTCCATGCAACCTGAGAGAGTCTCTCCACAATCGCACTCCTTATTCGATGTGAAGGCCTTCAAGGGCGGCCTCCGATTCTTCAGCGCGAAACGTGTCATTTGACTGAAAAAACAGATTGATGTCGATCAAGAGGATCCCAGAAGAGATCGAGCGGTTGCTTGGCAAGCTCGCGGCAGCGGAGCCGCACGAATGCGGCCCGCGCACCGCGAAAGGAGAGCCTGACGGTTACAGGCGAACCGTGACCGCCTTGGTCTCCGTGTAATGCTCGAGCACCGCCTCGCCCATCTCGCGGCCCCAGCCGGATTGTTTGTACCCACCGAACGGCAAAGCCGCATCGAAGATGTTGTAGCAATTGACCCAGATGGTTCCCGCCTTCAGCTTGGCGGCGAGGCTGTGCGCCTTCGAAATGTCCTTCGTCCATATCCCTGCCGCCAGACCGTAGATGGTGTCGTTGCCCAGGCGCACGGCCTCGTCGAGTCCCTGGAACGGCGCGGCGGTGACTACCGGACCGAAGATTTCCTCCTGCACGATCTTCATGGTCGGCTTGGTGTCGACGAATACGGTCGGTTCGATGAAATAGCCGCTACCAGCACGGCTCTTGCCTCCAGCGAGCGCCCTGGCGCCTTCCTGCTTGCCGGCGTCGAGATAGCTCGCTACGCGCTTGTGCTGCGTTTCCGAGACCATCGGTCCCATCTGTGTGGTCGGATCGAGGCCCGGGCCGAGCTTGATCTTGCGAGCAAAGTCGGCCACGCCTTCTGCCACCCGATCGAAGACCTTGGCCTCGGCGTAAAGCCGCGAGCCCGCGCAGCAGCACTGCCCGTGGTTGAAGAAAATCGCATTGGCCGCGCCGGGGATGGCGATGTCGAGATCGGCGTCGGCGAGGATGATGTTGGGCGACTTACCTCCGAGCTCCAGGGACACTTTCTTGAGATCGTTCGCTGCGGCTCGGACGATCAGCCGACCGACCTCGGTCGAGCCGGTGAAGGCGACCTTGTCGACGCCCGGATGCCCCGCGAGCGCTGCGCCGGCGGTCTCGCCGAAGCCGGTAATGATGTTGACTACCCCCGGCGGAAGTCGCGCCTCGTCCAGGATCTCGGCCAATCTCAAAGCCGACAGAGGCGTTTCCTCGGCGACCTTCAGCACCACCGTGCAGCCGGTCGCAAGCGCCGGTGAGAGCTTCCAGGCGGCCATGAGGAGCGGGAAGTTCCAAGGGATGATCTGGCCGACAACGCCCACCGGCTCGGGGCGCGTATACGCGTGGTATTCCACCCCCGGCGTGTAGAGCACGGACAGCGGGATGGTCTTGCCGTGGAGCTTGGTGCACCAACCGGCCATGTATTGGAAGATGTCGGCCGATAGCGCGACATCCGCGGCGCGCGCGATCGTGACCGGCTTGCCGTTGTCAAGCGATTCGAGCTCGGCAAGCTCGTCGGCATATTTTATGATGAGATCGCCGATGCGCCAGAGCAGCTTGCCACGCTCGGACGGCGTCATCGCCGGCCACGGGCCGGTCTCGAACGCGCGCCGCGCAGCCATCACCGCGCGATTGACGTCCTCCTTGTCACCCTCGGCCACGTGGGCCACGACCTCACCGGTCGCCGGATTGATGACCTCGAACGTCTTTCCCGATGCCGCCGCCACCCACTTGCCGTCGATGAAAAGCTGTCTGGGCTTGGCAATGAACCCGCCGGCAGCCCGTGAAAGTCCGGCGATTTCCTTCGGTAGTGCACTCATCAGTGTACTCATGGCCTATGTCTCCAAACTATGTTGATCGTGCGCAGGCGAGCCTCAGCCTGCGTCATATCGCCGGTGTTCCGGGTTCTGTTGGATAAACCGCCACGGGTGGTCGGCCGGTGCCGGCTGGGGGGACCACACATCGCCCGCGTAGCCCGCGAACTGGCCGCTCTTTAGCGCTGCGGCCACCGCCTCGCGATCGTACAGCTTGCCGCGCTGTGTTGATCAGGTAGGCGCGGCGTTTGAAGTTGGCTAGCGTCCTCGCGTTGATCATGTGCTCGGTTTCGCGGTGCAGCGGGCAGTTCAGCGTGACCACGTCGCACACCTTCGTCAGGCTTTCCAGGCCGATGTGCTGGGTCAGGTTGAGTTCCTTCTCGACCGCTCGGGTAGGCGATGGCGATCCATGTAGTACAGCTTCACGTCGAAGGGTTTGAGCGGCCGAAGCACGCGCAAGCCGATGCGGCCGATCGCCACGGTGCCCACTTGCATTCCCAGGCTATTTCTTGAATATCGTAGTCATACGTTCGACGGCGTCCTTTAGTTCTCCCCCGGCTTTGTCCATGTGGGCCTTTAACTGCTCCCAAGCGCTCTCATTAGCAGCTTTCAGCTTGTAGAAGTTCTGCCACGCTTCCTCTTGCTTGGCATGCAGCGACTCGAGATTTTTTTCATACTGGGCCTTGGCCTGCACCCCCATCTGCTCGGCCCCAGCTTTGAACCGCTCGGTTTGCGCCTTCCACTCGTTCAACTGCTTTTCCATAAACGCCTGATAGTCTTCCCGAATTCCCATGACTTTCTCCTTCAAACGATCCTCTTATCCAGATCGTGGCGCCATACGCGCAACCGCAACGCGCCTGAGGCTCGGCTTAACGGGGCCGCGAGCCTTGTCCCAGTACATGGCAACGTCCGACCGTCGTAGCAAATCTTCAAACGCCCTTCCGTCAACCGGGTACAGAGCCATGCCGATGCTTGTCACAACCCTGATCTCGGTGCCGCCGACAAAATAGGGTGCAGCAAGACGAGCACGGATTTTCCCAGTTGCCACTGCTGCACTGTCCTGGCCGTCGAGCTCCGGCAGCAAGATGACGAATTCGTCTCCACCAAATCGACAGGCGGTGTCCGACGTCCGGATGCAGGCCGACAGGCGCGCAGCGACTTGTTTGAGCAGCGAGTCTCCTGCGACATGTCCAAGCGTGTCGTTGATGGTCTTGAATCCATCCAAATCAAGGAACAGCAACGCCACGGGCTTGTGCTGGCGTGCTGCTCGAGCTATCGCCTGGTTGAAGCGGTCCAACAGCAAACGGGGGTTCGGAAGGCCGGTCAGCTCGTCGTGATACGCGAACTGGTGCGCCTGCCCCACTGCTTCGGTAAGCAGGGCAACGTTTTGCTTAAGAAGCAACTCCTGTGTCCGCAGCTCATCGACCAGGAGAAGGGCAGCTGCCAGCTTTTGCTCGCTGGTCGCAAGGGCGTTGCAGAGCGCTGCGGCGTCCGAAGACGCCAGCGCTGGTCGCTGCCGGGCCGGGTGCGAGGCGCCGTTGGCAGCTTCGCGGGCCGTGTCTAGCAGGCGTTGCGCACCAGGGCCTACTCCCACGGCGGCATGCTCACGGCTGTTCGAAGTTGCCGTCGTCATTCGTACATTGGCCTAGCAGTGATGGCAAAACCCAGCTCCGCCCGCCTAGCGATGGGCGAGGCGCCGACAAACGGTACCGGTGACCTAGGTCTTGCGTCTGTGCGCTCGCGCACACAAGCCACCACAGTTTCAGGGTCGCAATCGCGCTGCGTACGCGAGCGAACACTCACTCCCAAGCGATTCGAACCAGTCGCCACCCCATGATGCGTAATGCGAGTTCTTCTGATTGTCGTGACCTTCAACCTGTCCAACGTCGGCGGGGCTTTTTCGTGAGACGCAACTGGCCATTGCCACCATCCTCCCCCAGACCCAGTCCGTTCTCTGTTCTCTGTGCGCTGGCGTGCACAACTCACAAATGGCTCAGAGGCGTTGAAATTGGTGCGCGCCGCGTTCCGCGCACCTCGAGAGCGGAAGGGGACACTTAGGAAGACCGATGCACGGCCGAGGTCGGCAGTGCCAGCCCTCTGATTGACGCGCGGCTTGGCATCTACTGGGGGTGGGGGTGCGCTGACGATGGCGATCATCGCGCCTGTGGGCTCATTATTCGGTGCCGTCCGAGAGAATCTTGTCGAGTCGCAAACTACGTCGCGAACTTCTCGGGAAGCAGCCGGTCGTACTCCTTTTTGACTACGGCGTAGCACTCGCAGGAGCGCTTTTCTAGCCTTTTGCGGTCCAGCACCGTGATATGGCCGCGCCGGTATTGGATCAGCCCGGCCTGCTGTAGATGACCGGCCGCCTCGGTGACGCCTTCGCGGCGCACGCCCAGCATGTTGGCGATCAGCTCCTGTGTCATCGCGAGCTCGCCCGAAGACAGACGGTCCAGGCTCAACAACAGCCAGCGGCACAGCTGCTGATCCAGCGAGTGGTGGCGATTGCACACCGCGGTCTGCGCCATCTGGGTGATCAGGGCCTGTGTATAGCGCAGCAGCAGGTGCAGCACCGGACCGGACCGGTTGAACTCCTGCATCATCAGGCTCGCCTTAAGCCGAAACGCCTGTCCGGCGCTTTGCACCACCGCGCGGCTGGGCGTGGATTCGCCCCCCATGAACAGCGAAATGCCGACGATCCCTTCGTGCCCGACGACCGCGATCTCGGCCGAGGCCCCGTCTTCCATCACGTACAGCAGCGAGATGATCGACGTAGTCGGAAAGTACACATGGCTCAACTTGCCACCGGACTCGTACAGCACCTTGCCGAGCGGCAAGTCGACGGGCTCGAGCTGCGACAGCCAGCGCAGCCACTCGGCCTCGGGCAGCGCGGCGAGCAGATGGTTCTTTCTGGGGTCGGCGGTCAAGGCCATCTGCAAACTCCGAGGCGCACCCAGAACGACCGCGGCAGCGGTCTTCCGCAGAATCCCTTTCGAACTCGTAGTTAATGCTATCGCGTGGTGGTAGGCCAAGGCAAGAGGCGCCACTGATGCGATCTGGCCCGGCGCGGCGGGCGCGCATCCGATCAGCCCGGAAGCTGGGCGAGCGAGGTGTGCCAGGACTCGCCAGGCGCGGAAGCTTGCGCCAAGGCTGAAGGACTGTTAACTAACTATCCCGTGGCACGGAATCGCTCGGGACCTCAGTCGGTGTTCCAGTCCCGAAGCTCTTCGGCGTGTTCCATTTCGTCGATCAGGATGCCTTCGACCAGGCGCCGCGTGATCAAGTCGCTGTCACCGATCAGAGTGAGGATCTTGCAGTAGTTATCAATCACCGCGTTCTCGGCAACTAGGTTAGCGCTGATCATCTCTTTCAGGTCCACCGAATCGTCATACGCGGCGTGGCTGTGCTGGATCAGCGAGAACGGCGAAAAATCGGGCTGACCGCCAAGTTGCACGATGCGCTGGGCCAGTTGGTCCGCATGAAGCAACTCCTCGTTCGCATATCCCAGAAATTCCTTGGCGATCTTCGGCATCGCCAAGCCATCCGCGATAAATTGGTGGCGCTTGTAGCGCAGCACGCACACCAGCTCGGTGGCCAGGGAGTCGTTGAGCAGCTTGATGATCGCCTCTCGCGACGCACTGTCGTGCGAGGTCTCGGCGTCCACGCTGTGCGTTGTGGCGTCGATGGCCTTTTTCACCGGTTGCCGCAGCTTGGTCAACACGACGTCCAGCATCACGCGATCATGGTCGGTCAGTGGAAATTGCTTGGCGATGGTGCGTTCATTGTTGAGCGCCATGGGTCACCTCTTGCGTTGATGGTTGGCGCCAGGCGCCTGCAGGGCATGGGTACCGCCATCCTGTAGGCCGCTGTACTCGATAGCCGGTACGCCACCTACCTGTGTTCCGGTGTGACAAAACGTACCCATTCCTCACTCTTAGCCCGTGAATCCCGTTGGGCTTCCCCTCTTTAACCCTTCATACTAGGCGCACCGATCCGCGCACTCTGTGCGGTAGCGCACAGAGGGAGACACCCCCCACCGCGCGCTGCACCTGTCGGTGCTCTAGCGCACATACGGGTGACCCACAAGTGCGCGGCTGCGGAACCACGGCGGCAATGCCAGAATCTTTGCATGAATGCTTTGCAATCGATCTTCGATCGGGTTCGCTCGCTGGCGCGCGAGCAGTGCCCGCGCCGATGGCCGCGTCGAAGCGCTAAGCCGCCAATCGGAGCCCGCATCGTCCAGGTTGAAAGCGGCGTGCGGCTGACCGTTCAGGCGGGCCTAAGCGATGAGTTGTGGGTCTGGCTGCTCGATAGAGGTTGGCGCGTGGTGACCCATCGCCCGGATCGACGACGCTATAGGGAAGTCTCGTGGTCCCGGGTGACACGCCTGATCGACTGCGATCCGGCATATCGAGAGAGAGTGCTGACCGAGGCGATTTGGGACGCCGAGTCCAGGCCAACGGTCGCGAACCGATCGACCAACTGAGGCGAAGTCAGCAGCGCCTGCGACGCCCACCCTTAAAAGAGGGGGAGCCGCGCCAGGCCGGGCGAGAACCTTGGCCTTCCCCTCCGTCGAGGTAGGCGCGGCTTGACCGTTTCAGGTCTCGCCTGACAGCCAGGACTCGACGGCGGCTCGGACCTCGGCCGGCGTGTACTGCGATGTGTGACGTAGCTTTGGCGGTCCGCGGGCGATTGCCGGCGGAAGCGCGCCGGCGCGCTGTTTCTGGATCGATCACGCACAGTTCGAGGGGCAGGTGACACGTCGCCGCCCGACGCGCCATCCCGCGCCGTTCTGCGACTGCGCATTTCCGGTGATATTGGCCGCCCAGAATGTCCGCAAGCCGGCCATCGGGGATGTTCAATTTCCGCCGGCCCGAACGAGCGGCAAGAAAATGGGCAGTTCTGTACCCGCGTGACGACATTTATCGCCGATGGATATGGAATCGGCAGCCGCTCATAGACGACCGACGGAGGGTGGATCGCCTTAAATCGCTATGTGCGCTTGCGCACGGATTGCTCGTTGTACTGCGCCCAGACTGGCAGTGCCCGACGGGCACAGGTTCAGTGGGCAGCTATTTCGCCCAAATCGCTATGTGCGCTGGCGCACGGATTGCTCGTTGTACTGCGTCCAGACTGGCGGTCCCCGACAGGCACAGGTTCAACGGGCAGCTATTCGAAACCATCCTCTGGAGCCTCGATTCACCGCGCAGGCGGGAGTTTCGACCAATCGTTTCGACAATGTTGAACGTGTGGACCATTGGTGGTCAGGTGGCCAGCGATGCCGCAAAGGGGAGGCGGATGAGAAGGATTCATCCATTTATGGCTTCATCACGTACAGAGAATGCGAGGTAATCCATGAAGAAACTCAGCTTACTTCTTCCTGTTGTTGCGGCATTCATTTATTGCCCCATGGCCACGGCCCAGCAACAGAGCACCGTATTCCTCGGATCGGCCGGAAGCTTCGGAGTTCTGGCCGGCACCACGGTTACCAACACCGGGCCTACCATTGTTAACGGGAATCTCGGGGTTTGGCCAGGAACTGCGGTCACCGGGTTTGGGCCCGGAGTCGTGAACGGAACGGAAGACGCAGGCGATGTTATTGCACAGCATGCTCAAGCCTCTTTGAACGTCGCCTATAACGACGCCGCTGCACGGACGTCGGTAAACATTGTCGGCTTGGCAGGGGACCTCAGCGGACAGACCCTAACCCCTGGCTTATATAAGTCCACCTCCACTCTATCGTTGTCGGGGACTCTCACTCTAGATGGCAGCGGGGTCTACATCTTCCAGATTGCGTCCGGACTGACGGTAGGAACTGGCGGCACAGTTGTCCTGAGTGGTGGCGCGACTTCGGACAACGTCTTTTGGCAAGTAGGCAGTTCAGCCACGCTCGGAACGACGGCTGATTTCAAGGGCACCATATTAGCGCTTACTTCCATCTCGCTTGCCACCGGCGCAAAGCTGGATGGCAGGGCGCTGGCTCAACATGGCGCGGTTACATTAGATACCAATAACGTGACGATCCCGCTCGGGGCGGTGCTGGTAGTACCGCTCCCACCACCGCCACATCATCACCACGGGGGCTAACACGAACTCGGGGGCCGGCGGCGCTGGACAGTTTTGTTGGGGACCGTTCGAGCTCTACGATTCACTGCAAATTAATGGCTTGGGAGGTGTCCTCTCAAGCCATTTTTCTTGGCTGTCCCATACCACCTTACCATCCGGACTATGAGCGTATAGAACGCTCGACCTGCGTTTCCTCCGAGTCCGCGCAAAGTATCCGCGGCGAGCTACTTGGGCAACCAGCGCGGATGACCGGAATGCGGAAGTCTCTCATCGTTCCTGAAAGTCCGGCCAATTCCAGCCGTTTACGGATCTGCCCCAATGCGGTCATCGGCGCCTGGCCATCAATAGGCTGGCCGAGATCGGCTCACCGCAATAAAGCCAAAACGCTCATTTGCGTGCGCTGGCGTACGGTACTTCGACCTCGATGCCTCTATCTTCTGTACTTCTGAATCCCGGTGGAGGCGTTTGCCATGATGCGAAAGATGAGCTTATTTCTGCCCGCCGTATTGCTGACCCTGGCGGGGTGTGCCAGCCACTACATGGTGCGCGACCCTGCCAGCGGCAGCACTTACTACACGAGGGACGTCGATCGTACGGGCGACTCCGGGTCGGTGAAATTCAAGGACGATGCGACCGGTGCAAAGGTCATCATCCAGCAGTCCGAAGTCCGCAAGGTCAGCGAAGACGAATACGAAGCCGGCGTTAGGCGCGGCAAGTAAAAGTCCGTCTGGGCTTCCCGGGGGTTCGACCGACATATCGCGCAGTCCGCTTTTTACTTTCGGGCCACCTGGAAGTCCGCTTCGGGTCCGCGCGAAGAAATGAGTTCGCTGGCGAGTTGGTGGGTCGACGTCCGCAGATCCACGCGTTGCGACGATATCCAGCGCAATCCAAGCTTTGCTCTGGCTTGCCAGCGCGGTTCCGCCTGCCTTTTCAGCAAGGATTTTCCATGACAGTGAATGCGATCAAGGATGTTCTGTTGTGGTGCGTCGCCATCAATTATTTTTTGTTGATAATCTGGGTGGCGATTATCGCCCTCGCACGCCCCAAGGAGTTGGAACTATTGCGATAGAAGAGATAAGGCGCGGTCTGGCGTCGCCACATCCGATCTTCAGAAACCCGAGCCGTCCTTGAGTCCTAGGAGACCAGTTCATGAGCAAGCACGTCACTATCTCACCCGAGGAAGCTGCGGATCGCCTCGCTATCCGTGAACTCGTCGAAGCCTATGCGCACTGCGCCGATCGTCGCGATGCGAAAGGTCAGATGGCACTCTTTACCGCGGACACCCACTTCGTAGTGCACATGAATGCCAAAGATCCAACGCCCACGCAGGATCTGCATTCGCGCGAGGCGCTCGCTCCTGTCTTCGCGGACCTGAACAAGTACGCCGCCACCATGCACTTTGTCGGACAGAGCACAATTCTCACGCTGACCGGCAACCGAGCCACGGGAGAGGCCTACACCTTGGCCCACCACCTCACGATCGACGGTGGAAAGCGATCGCTGATGATTGCCGCTCTCCGGTACTCGGATCAGTTCGTGAAGATCGACGGCGTTTGGCTGTTTGCTGAGCGCCGGCTCTACGTCGACTGGATTGAGGAGCGGGCACTGTCATGACAACGACTAACCTGGCGGCTTCAATTAGCGCTGTAGCAGCGCTTCGGGGCCGTGCATGAACGCTCCGGCGGCAGGCCAAAAGCGCCTCGTAATCGTTGGCGCTACAGGAATGGTCGGCGGATACGCCCTTCGTGACGCGCTCGAGAACTCCGCTGTCGGAAGTGTGACGTCGATCGGGCGCAGGAAGGTCGACATCTCGCACACGAAGCTAAGAGAGGTTTTCCACGGAGACTTCGCGGACTGCTCTTCACTCGCGGAGACGCTCTCGGGTCAGGACGCAGCGGTCTTTTGTCTGGGCGCGTATACCGGAGCGGTGTCGGACGCGGAGCTCCGCAAGATAACCTTGGACTACACAATCGAGTTCGCACGAGTTCTCCGCGGCAGTAGCCCCGGCGCGGCGTTCTCATTCTTGAGCGGGAGCGGCGCGGACCCGACGGGACGAAGTCGGATACCTTTCGCACGCTACAAGGGAGAGGCCGAGAACGCGTTACTCGCGGTGGGATTCCCTCACGTTTACCTCTTCCGGCCCGCTTACATCTACCCTGTGGAGCCGCGGAAGGAACCGAACTTCGGTTACCGCCTGTTGCGAACGATCTACCCCGCATTTCGGGTGCTGTTCCCCAACCAGGTGATTCGGGCCGACGACTTGGCCTTAGCCATGGTGGCTGCCGCCTTAAGCGGAACGGGGCAGCGCGGTGGCCCGGTTTTCGAGAACGGTGAGATCCGAGCCATGGTGGCGCTGCTGGCCGGAGCGGGTAGGGAGTGAGCGGTCTAATCCTCAGGGGAACGCGGTCTGATCGCTTCTTCAAGACGGCTGACGACTTGGAGGCGGAACTCTCGCGCTTGGCGCTCGAGTGCCAGGAGAAGGGCCGCCTTGGTTTGTTTGATCTGAAGAGCCCAAGCGGCTTCGTGATGGGTATAGTCCTTGGAGGCACCGAATCCGCGCTCTCGTTTGGCCGCGCCGATGGCGAGCCACCGTATTTCGACAGTTCGGGCCCAGCGAGCGGGGACGATCCTGTACTTACAACTTACCTAGACCTTCACCACCATACCGAGTTTCCGAGATGGAGCGTTATCCCATTGGAGGCAGCGATCGACGCCGCCAAAGAGTTCGTTGAAACAGGCGCTCGTCCCACGCGGATTACTTGGCGCGAGATCTAAGGCGCGGAAGAGCCAACGAATGGTCGACTCGGCTACCCTGGTCACTTATGTCGCAATCGTGCTCGCCTTTGTGTTCATTCCCGGGCCCGCCACGCTCCTTACCGTAACGCGGGCCGCGAGCTCGGGGACGAAGGTGGGCCTCGCGACCGGGGCCGGGGTTGCGGCTGGCGACGTCGTTCACACGTTCACGGCAATTGTCGGCATCTCGGCGATCATTGCCGCTTCGGCGGTGTTGTTCAGTATCATCAAGTACGCTGGCGCAGCGTACCTTGTTTACCTCGGCATTCGCGCGATTCTTGAGAAAGCGTCAGAGCCTTTCGTCAGCCGCGCTATTCCAATCTCGGCCGGCCAGGCGTTCCGCCAGGCCATCCTGGCAGAGCTGCTCAATCCGAAGACCGCCCTGTTCTTCTTGGCCTTCCTGCCGCAATTCGTGCGGCCCCAGAATGGATCGGTCGTATTTCAGCTCACGGTTCTCGGCGTTATTTTTGTTCTGCTCGGGCTTGTCAGCACGGGCATTTACGCGGTCAGCGCAGGCAATCTCGGTAACTTTCTCCGCCGGAATCCGTTCGTGCTGAAATGGCAGGGCAAGGTGGTTGGCACCATCTACTGTGCCTTAGGCATCCGGCTGGCGCTCGAAGAGCGCTGAGACCGGCTGCTTTTCGGCAGCGGCTATACGGGTCAAGGTCGGGCGTCAATCGCCGACGTGGATCTTGACGTCGTGCGGGTACGGATGCCCGCCCGAGCCCTCCAGCAGGTCTCGCAGGCTCAGCAGGAACGTCGCCCACTTGGTGCTGCAGTGGTGCATGAACTCCACCGGCTCCTTCCAGCCGCTGTGCTTGAACACCACAAAGGTCTGCCCGTCCTTGGTTTTCCCGTACCGAACGTCCCGCGCCCCTGCTGCGAGAGATCCATCCGACTGGGTCAGCTCGACGGTCTCCTCGGTCGACAGCCACTCCTGGGGTCCCCTTACGCACCGCCAGTGAACCAGCCGGTCGGGCACGGACTCGATCACCTGCATGTCGCAGAAACCGAAATTGATCGTTCCGGCCACGCGGGGCTCGCCGCTCGTTTCCTCGACCCACCAGGCGCGCAAGCCATCGATCGTCGTCAGTGCCTGATAGACGCGTTGCGCGGGCGCATCGACGCCCACTCGGTGAAGGATGTCGGGCATCGTCGGGTCCCTTTCTTCAGGTAGTGAAGGATTGCCTATCGAATCGACCGCCTGCGACCTCAGCGCCCGGCCCAGGTCTGCAGCGGCCGTCCGGTTTCCAGCATCGACTTCAGGCTGGACAGCACGCGCGGCCAGCCCTCGCTGATCTTGCGCAGCATTTCGGAGCCGGTCTCGAGCTCGTCGTGCGTGATCGTCAGCCGCACCATGTCGGCGACCTGCTCGATATCGAACGTGACGCGGCTGTAGCGCTCCTTGCGGGCCTTGTCCTGCGGCTGGGCCCAGCTCATCACGAGGCGATGCGGGGACCTGGCCTCGATCACTTCGCCCAGGATGTCGACCGTGCCGGCGGCATCGAGGCGCCGGTGCTCCCACGCCGAGCCGGGTTGCCAGTCGGACACGTTCTCGTGGTCCCAGTACTGGCGTGTGAATTTGCCATCCAGCAATGCGTTCCACACAGCCTGCGGCTGCGAGGCGATGTAGATCACATAGACGAAGGTCGACTCAGCCATCGTTGGTTCCTTCAAGGCGTCGTTTGAGCTCGTTGATGGCCCGGATGCGGGAGCGCTCGAACTTCCTGATCCAGCGGTCGTAGATCTCCTGCAAGGGCACCGGATTGAGGAAGTGGAGCTTTTCGCGGCCGCGCCACGTCGTGGCCACCAGGTTGGCGCTCTCCAGAAGGCCCAGGTGCTGCGTGACCGCTTGTCGCGTCATGTCCAGGTGCTCGCACAGCTCGCTCAGGGTCTGGCCGTTGCGCTCGTTCAAAGCGTCCAGCAGCTTTCTGCGGCTCGGGTCCGCCAGCGCCTTGAAAACCGCATCCGTGTCGTTCATTCGAAGATCGCCGCGGGGCGAACTATATGCAGGTAATTACCTGCATGTCAAGTCCACACTCCGAGGCGATCGTCTTCATTCTTGCCGCGCTTAAAGAGCCTGCGAGGCCTGGACCTCTTCAGCTTGTGTGGTGCCTCGCAACGAGCGGCGCCCGACTAGCGCCAAGGCGCGGCCTACGGAACCGGCGTGGATTGCAGCTCTCGACCAGCCCGTAATCAACTGGAAAACGCCTGAATCCCGGTCTGCGCACGCCCCAGGATCAGCGCGTGGATGTCGTGCGTTCCCTCGTAGGTGTTCACCGTTTCCAGGTTGATCATGTGCCGGATCACGTGGAACTCGTCGGCGATGCCGTTGCCGCCGTGCATGTCGCGCGCGGTCCGCGCGATGTCGAGCGCTTTGCCGCACGAATTGCGCTTGATCAGCGACACCATCTCGGGGGCGGCGCGGCCCTCGTCCATCAGCCGCCCCACGCGCAGGCAGCCCTGCAGCCCCAGCGTGATCTCCGTCATCATGTTGGCGAGCTTGAGCTGTATCAGCTGATTGGCCGCCAGCGGCCGGCCGAACTGGCTGCGCTCCAGCGTGTACTGCCGGGCCCGGTGCCAGCAGTCCTCGGCCGCACCCAGCGCGCCCCAGGCGATGCCGTAGCGGGCCTTGTTCAGGCAGCCGAACGGGCCCGCCAGCCCGGTCGCGCCCGGCAGCAGCTGCTCCTCCGCCACCAGCACGTCGTCCATCACGATCTGGCCGGTGGTCGATGCGCGCAGCGACATCTTGCCCTCGATGCGCGGCGCCGACAGGCCCTTTAAGCCCTTGTCCAGCAGAAAGCCGCGGATGACGCCATCGTCGGTCTTGGCCCACACCACGAACACGTCGGCGATGGGAGAGTTCGTGATCCACGTCTTGGTGCCCGTGAGGCGATAGCCACCAGCGACTTTGACTGCGCGCGTTTTCATGCCGCCCGGGTCGGAGCCGTGATCCGGCTCGGTCAAACCGAAGCAGCCGACCCATTCCCCGGTGGCAAGACGAGGCAGGTAGCGGTCGCGCTGGGGCTGGGTGCCGTACGCATCGATCGGATGCATCACGAGCGAGGATTGCACGCTCATCGCCGACCGGTACGCCGAGTCGATCCGCTCGACCTCGCGCGCGGCCAGCCCGTAGCACACGTGATTGACGCCGGCGCAGCCATAGCCGTGGATGGTCGAGCCCAGAAGTCCCAACTCGCCCATCTCGTTCATGATGCTGCGGTCGAAGCGCTCCTCGCGGTTGGCCCGGATCACGCGCGGGGCCAGTTTGTCGTGGCAGTAGGCCCGCGCCGCGTCGCGCACCATCCGCTCGTCCTGCGAGAGCTCATCGTCCAGCAGCAGCGGATCGCTCCATTCGAAACCGCTCGAACCTTTGCTCATAGTCAAATATCCTCGCCGAATATGGAGCCGCCAGTCGGCGGCGCTGCGCTTGCGGCCCAGTTGCCGCACAGTTGCCAGTATCATCCCTCCTTTCCCGCTGATCGCAAGTCGCCCGGCACGGGATGTGGCGCTGCGAGCGCCGCGTCCAGCACGCCCCTCAGACCGCTCCGGCATGAATCGGACAGAAATACCGCCTTTCGCGCACGGCTTCACCATCGCGGACCTGTATCGCCGCGGCGGCCTGGCGCGGCTGGACGGCATCTTCCTTGAGCATCTGGCCGCGGCCGATCCGGCGCTGCAGCAGGAGCTGCTGCAGGCCCGCAGCCTTCCCGAGGCGGTGTCCCGCAGCGCCGCATCCGACCTGGCGATCCGGATCGCCCCGGAGCTGGAGGCGTTCATCGGCGAGCTCTTCGGCATCGAGGCCGAGCTGGACGCGCTGAAAGCGCGCCACGGCGAGCTCGAGCCGCTGTTCCGGATCAAGCGCGAATTCGTCCAGCGCCAGGCCGCCAAGAAGATCAAACCGCCCGAGGCGGCCCAGCTCGACGGCGATGGGCTGCGTGCCCGGCTGCAGCCGCTGCTCGGAGGCGACTTTGACGAGCTGGCGTTCGCCCGCGCCGTGCAGCAGTGGCTGCTGGACGAGGCGGCCAACGCCGAGGCGCTGACGCTGGCGCAGCAGTATGCGGCCTGGGCCGCGCACACGAGCGCCGGCCAGCACCGCCATCGCGACGGGCTGCTGTTCAAGATACCGGCGCCCGTGGATCCGATGAACCTGGTGCGCCCGGCGCAGCGGCTGCAGGACGATGGCATCTCGGAGGTGCGAATCCGGGCCGATCACATCCGCCGCCGCGACGGCTTTGCGCTGACCGATGCCGGCTTCGACCTGGCCGGCGCGCTGGACCAGGCCCACTACTGCATCCAGTGCCACCCGCAGAAAAAGGACTCCTGCTCGGACGGACTGAAGGAGCGGGCCCCCAAGGACGCGCCGGCCGCCGTGATCTACAAGAAAAGCGCCTTCGGCGTGTCCCTGTCCGGCTGCCCACTGGAGGAGCGTATCTCGGAATTCCACATGCTCAAGACGCAGGGCGTGCCGATCGGGGCGCTGGCGGTGATCGTGGTGGACAACCCGATGGTGGCCGGCACCGGACACCGGATCTGCAACGACTGCATGAAGGCCTGCATCTTCCAGAAGCAGGAGGCGGTGAACATTCCGCAGGTGGAGACGCGCACGCTCAAGGACGTGCTGGAGCTGCCGTTCGGTTTCGAGATCTACAGCCTGCTGACGCGCTGGAATCCGCTGAACCTCGCGCGCCCGCTGCCGCGCCCGGCCACCGGCCGCAAGACGCTGGTGGTGGGCCTGGGACCGGCCGGCTACACGCTGGCGCATCACCTGCTCAACGACGGCCACACGGTGGTCGGCATCGACGGGCTGAAGATCGAGCCGCTGCCCGAGACGCTCGCGGGCGTGCGTGCCGATGGCAGCCGCACCGGTTTCGAGGCGCTGCGCGACGTGCAGTCGATCTACGAGCCGCTCGATGAGCGAGTGCTCGCCGGCTTCGGCGGGGTGGCCGAGTACGGCATCACGGTGCGCTGGGACAAGAACAACCTGAAGCTGATCCGGCTGCTGCTGGCGCGGCGCGAGCAGTTCGCGATGTACGGCGGGGTGCGCTTCGGCGGCACGCTGGAGGTGGACGACGCGCTGGCCCTGGGCTTCGACCACATCGCCCTGTGCATGGGCGCCGGCAAGCCGACCACGCTGGACGTGCCCAACGGGCTGGCGCGCGGGGTGCGCTCGGCCTCCGATTTCCTGATGGCGCTGCAGCTCACGGGCGCGGCCAAGCGCGACTCGATCGCCAATCTGCAGCTGCGCCTGCCGGTGGTGGTGATCGGCGGGGGGCTGACCGCGATCGACGCCGCCACCGAGTCGCTCGCCTACTACGTGGTGCAGATCGAAAAGTTCCTGCATCGCTTCGACGAGCTCGCCGCCGACATCGGGGAAGACGCGATCAGGAACCGCTGGGACGACCTGGATCGCGAAATCGCCGAGGAGTTCCTGGCCCACGCGCGGGCCGTGCGCGAGGAGCGCGCGCTGGCGCGCCGGGAAAGCCGCCCTGCGCGCATCGTCGAGCTGCTGCGCGAGTGGGGCGGCGCCAGCATCGTGTACCGGCGCCGCCTGATCGACAGCCCCTCTTACACGCTGAACCACGAGGAGGTGGAAAAGGCGCTGGAAGAAGGCGTCTCCTTCGTCGAGTGCCTGGCACCGGCCGACATCGAGGTCGACAACTTCGGGGCCGTCAAGGGGATCCGCTTCAACCGCCTTCAGCCCGGCGAGGACGGCCAGCTGCGCCCGGACGGCGCGCAGTGGGTGTCGGCCCACACCGTGCTGGTGGCCGCGGGCACCTCGCCCAACACCGTGCTGGCACGCGAAGATGCGACCCACTTCCAGCTCGACGGCAAGTACTTCACCGCCTGCGACGAGCAGGGTCAGCCGGTCAAGCCCGCCTACGCCCTGGCCAAGCCGGCCAGCGCCGACGTGCTGCTGTCGCGCCTGCCCGACGGGCGCTTCATCAGCTTTTTCGGGGACCTGCACCCCTCGTACTTCGGCAACGTGGTCAAGGCGATGGCCTCGGCCCGCCAGGGCTACCCCAGAATCTCCCGCCTGCTCGATGAGCGCACGCCGGCTTCGTCGAAAAGCGCGACCGAGTTCTTCGCGCAGCTGTCGCGCGAGCTGCTCGCCACGGTCCACTCGGTGCAGCGCCTGACGCCCGACATCGTCGAGGTCGTGGTCAAGGCCGCGGCGGCGGCGCGCAAATTCCAACCGGGCCAGTTCTACCGGCTGCAGAACTTCGAGTCGTTATCGAAGCGGGCCGACCACACCCGTCTGCACACCGAGGGGCTGGCGCTCACCGGCGCCTGGGTCGATGCGGCCCAGGGACTGGTGTCGTGCATCGTGCTGGAAATGGGGGGCTCATCGAACCTGGTGGCGACACTGGCGCCCGGCGAACCGGTGATCCTGATGGGGCCGACCGGCACGCCCACGCACATCGGCACCGGCGAGACGGTGATCCTGGCCGGCGGCGGGCTGGGTAACGCGGTGCTGTTTTCGATCGGCGAGGCGTTCCGGGCGCACGGCTCGCGCGTGCTGTACTTCGCCGGCTACAAGAAGGTGATCGACCGCTACAAGATCGACGAGATCGAAGCGGCGGCGGACCTGGTCGTATGGTGCTGCGACGAGGCGCCGGGTTTTGCGCCGCGCCGCCCGCAGGACCGCGCCTTCGTGGGCAACATCGTGCAGGCGATGGAGGCCTACGCGACCGGGCGCCTGGGGGAGGTCGCGATCCGCACCGAAGAGGCCGACCGCATCATCGCGATCGGCTCGGACCGGATGATGGCGGGCGTGGCCAAGGCGCGCCACGATGCGCTCAAACGGCATCTGAAGCCGAACCACTGCGCGATCGGATCGATCAACTCGCCGATGCAATGCATGATGAAGGAGATCTGCGCCCAGTGCCTGCAGGTGCACCGCGACGCGCGCACGGGAAAAAGCTCGGTCGTGTTTTCCTGCTTCAACCAGGACCAGCCGCTCGACGCGGTCGACTTCGGGTCGCTCAACGAGCGCCTGAAGCAGAACGCGCTGCAGGAAAAGCTCACCGCGCAGTGGCTCGAGCACTGCGCGCGGCAGGCCGACTAGGCCTTCGGGCGGCTCTGCACGATCAGATTGCCGACCGAGATCTGAACGGGCTCGCCGTTCTGGTTCAAGGTGGTGGTCCTGACCTTGATCACCCCTTGACCCGGCCTGGACTTGGAAGCCCGCACTTCGAGCACCTCGCTCTGGACCCGCAGCTCGTCGCCCGGCCGCACCGGGCGGGGCCAGCGCAACTCGTCGAAGCCGGCGCCGATGAAGCCGCCGGCCGGCCGGAAGTCGCTGTCGACCAGCAGCCGCATCGTGGCTGCCGCGGTGTACCAGCCGCTCGCAACCAGCCCTTGAAAGATCGAACTGCCCGCGGCTTGTTCGTCCAGATGGAACGGCTGTGGATCGAATTCGGCCGCGAAGCTCACGATGCGCTCCTGGTCGACCCGGATGCGGCCGGCTCCGCCGAATGTCTGCGCCACTTCGAAGTCTTCCAGATACAGCTCTTTCATCGCCGTGTTCCTCATCGAAACGCTGCTGGCGCCAGGCGCGCCGCCGCCTCTAATATGGCACTTTTGGACCGAGATGCCATCCGATGGTCCGGACCGTCGCCTCGTCATGACATCTGCCGCGCTGGTACAAGCCGCATCCGACGCCGAGTTCACCATCGCGCGCGCCCTGTTCGTCGAATACGCCGACCAGCTCGGCGTCGACCTGTGTTTCCAGGGCTTCGCCGCCGAACTGGACACGCTCGCCCAGATGTACGGGCCGCCGGGCGGATGCCTGATCCTGGCCCAGCAGGCGGGCGAGTACGTCGGCTGCATCGGGGTGCGCCGGCTGTCCACCGAAGTGTGCGAGATGAAACGCCTGTATGTCCGAACCACGGTCCGCGGTGGCGGACTGGGCCGCCGCCTGGCCCAGGCAGCCATCGACGCGGCGCAGGAAATCGGATACCAGCGCATGGTGCTCGACACGCTCGCCAGCATGGCCGCAGCGCGCGTTCTGTACGCGACGCTGGGATTCAGGCCGATTGCGGCGTACTACAAGAATCCAATGCCCGGCGTGATGTACATGGCGCTCGAGCTGAGCTCCAGGTGAGCGATGCCGCGGGAGGTCAGTCATGAGGGAGTCCGATTCCGATGCAAACAGCCAACCTGGGAGATTATTCATGCGGTCATGGCGGGCATTGCTGGTGTGCGCATTGGCTTCTTGCGCGAGTCCATCGAGTGCCTCCGACGACTACACCTCGCTGCTGAAATTGGCTGAGGACTGGCGGCGTTTCGAGCAGCCAGAGATGCGCGATTGCCTTCCAGATTACGGCGCTGCCGCAATGGCGGCCAAGATCGCGGCATTGCCCGCGTACCGCTCGCGGCTCTACGGCCTGAATACGAACGCATGGTCCGCCGCGCAGATAGTTGACCATCGGTTGGTTGAAGCGGAGATGAACGGCCTTGAATTCGATTTGCGCGTTCGGCAACCGTGGGCACGCGATCCCTCGTTCTATGCCACCGTGTTTGGCGAACGCAGCGACGTGCCGCAGCACGAAGGTCCGACTGCGGCGCCGGCGATCGACTTGTTCTCGTTTCGGTTTCCATTGTCGCCGCCAGATCAATCCGCCTTGACGTGCCTGCTCGGGGCGATACCTGCGCTGCTGGATCAGGCGAAATCGAATTTGAGTGCGAGCAACGCCCGCGACTTATGGGTCTATGGAACGAGGACGTTGCGCGAGCAGAGCGAGGTTCTGGGTAAGTTGCAAGCCGGAACGCTCAATATGCGCACCCTGGAGGGATCGATGCATGCAAGCCTCATCGGGGCCGATCCGGCGCTTCTGGCTGCGGCGGATCGGGCCCGAAAAGCGACCGACGCATTCATCTCCTGGCTCGAGTCGGAGGCGCCCAAGAAGACGGGGCCTTCGGGAGTCGGCGTCGACAATTACAACTGGTACATGAAAAAGGTGCACCTGGTGCCGTACGACTGGGATCAACAGGTGACCCTGTTGCGCCGGGAGTTGGAGCGAGCCCGGACGTCATTGGCGCTTGAGGAGTTCCGGAACCGCAATCTGCCTCCGCTCGAGCCGGCCAACACTGCCGAATCCTGGCGCGCATTGGTTGAGGCTCGCATGAAGCGGCTCACCGATTTTCTCATTCAGTCCGGCATCGTTCCGGATCGTGACTACTATCGCGACGCGATGGCGCAACAGGTCGCAAACTTCGCTCCGCCGGACAGTCGAGACTTTTTTCAGCAAACTGTCGCTCGCGAGCCGTTGGGCCTGTTCTCCCATGACTATCACTGGATCGAACTGGCGCGTATCAAGGAGGAGCCAAACCACAGCGTGATTCGCCGCCTTCCCGCGCTCTACAACATGTTCGACAGCCGCTCTGAAGGCTTGGCGACTGCGATGGAGGAGACGCTGATGCAGTCCGGACTCTACGACGACAGGCCAAGGGGGCGGGAAATCGTTTGGATCATGCTGGCCAATCGGGCCGCGCGGGGTTTGGCCTCGCTCTACGTCCAGGCAAATCAGATGAGTCTGGAGCAAGCCGGGCGCTTTCATGCGCAATGGACGCCGCGTGGATGGTCCGACCCTTCCAGCGGCCTGGTAGCGTTCGAGCAGCTGCTCTACCTGCGTCAGCCGGGATACGGCACAAGCTACATCACCGGGAAATTTCAGTTCGAAAGGCTCATCAGCGATTACGCCCACGAACAGCAAATGGCCGGCAAGAAGTTCAGTCTGGGCGACTTTTTCGCCCGAATGAACGACGCAGGGACGATCCCCTTCGCGCTGGTAGAGACGGAGATGGTCGCTTCGCCCGCGGACCGTGGTTCGCCCGTACCCGACACTCAATACGATCTCAGCGCCGTGCACTGAACCGGACGACACGGTTCACGCGCAGCAGACTCGAAAGCCCGGGATCGGCTAAACGATCGCCCGCTCCAGCTCCGCGAAGGTCTGCGCCGCGGCCAGCCCCGTGGCGGCGGTGCCCAGCAGTACCTGGATCCGAGCGCCCGAGAACAGGCCGCGTACCTGGAAGTTGTCGTTGTCTTTCGGGCGCTCGACCACCACCAGGTAGCGCAGTCCGACATCGGACATCAGCTCGGCCACGTCGCCGATCGTCAGGCGCGCCACGTCGGCGTGGTGCAGCACCTGCCAGTGCGGCAGCGGCTCCATGATGTTCTCGACCGTCACGTCGCGCCAGGCGGTGGTCGTGTGGGAGCCGTCGATCGACTGCATGTAGCGGATGGGCTTTTCTCCCTGGATGTCGTACGAGGTCACCGATCCGACCAGCGCGCCGTGCCCGTCGACCACGAAGGCGAAGCGCGCGCCCGACAGCTTCATCTGCTGCAGCGCCAGCTCGATCGAGGCCGACGCCGCCGTCGTGATCATCGGGCCGGTCCTGAAGTCGGTCATCACGAGCGAGGCGGGCTCGGCCGGACCTACGCACGCGTAATCCCGCTGTGAGCCTGGCATCTGCAACGGTCCGTTGGGAGAATGGAGCAGTGTGCGCCGGTTCATCGTCGTCTTCCCTCCTGCCTCGTTGGCCGCGCGCGCCTCAGCCGCGCGCGCATGGCCGATTCGACTCTATCGAGGCCAACTTGGTTCCTCAAGTCGTCCTTAGAGTCTAGTTGCCCTGCCGGTGGTAGTCACCCGCACCCGGCCGTTCCGATGTCACCCGTTTTTCTGTATGAAATTCACGTACGGATGAACGCGGCGAGCACCGGATCGGCGCGCAGTTGCAGCATCTGCTTCGGGGTCGGCAGTTGCGGGCGATCCCGTTCCCGGCTCACCAGGCAAAGGAAGCCCAGCACCGCCTCATCGCCCGCGCGGAACTGGTGCCACGTCAGCGGCGGCACGCACACCAGGTCACCCTGGCCCACCTCGTAGACCCGATCGCCCACCAGGCAGTGTCCACTGCCATGCAGGACCATCACCGCGTGCGTGTGCTGGTGGCGCTCCAGCGTCGTGTGACCCTTTGGCGCAACTTCGAAATAGCGCCACTGCGCGCCGCCCGCGTCCTCGAACAGTACCTGGCGCGTGACGCCCTGAAAGGGCGCCTCTCCTTCCTGCTTGTAGTTCAGGATCTGTACGCGTTCCCACCGTCCGGCTTCGACGGCCTTGCGCAAAATCGCCTCACTCATGGTGCCGCTCCGCTCCGGTTGAGTGCATCGAGGCGCTGTCGTGACAAACGCGCTCGACGAACGCCGTCGCGCGCGCCAGCACGGAATCGCCGGGCGTGACCGCCCCGGCCAGCAGCTGTCCTCCGATCAACAGCATCACGTCGCTGCCGAATTCCCGAATCATTTCGCCCACCCGCTCGGTCCCCATCCCCCCGGCCGGCACCGGCAGGATCGGCGCCACGTGTTCCAACGGTTCGCGCGCGCGATCCGCGATCGCCCGGCAGGTGGCCCGATCATAGGAGAAGCGGCCCCCGAAGTTGGGGAAGATGGTCGCATCGGCGCCGAACATCCGGAACAGGCGTCCCAGCAGCAGGTCCGGTGCGATGCGCACGTTTCCCGCGAATGCGGGGTGCGCCAGGATCGGCACGCCCGCTTCCTCGCGCACCAGTTCCACCAGCGTGGGCACGCCGCACAGCATCGGGCACACCAGCACGGCGCCCACCCCCTCATCGCGCGCCACCCGCAGTTGCTCGCGCAGCCGCCGCGGACCGCCCGACAGCGTGGGCGCGTACAGCACCCGCGTGTCGCCGCCGCGCTCGCAGGCAGCCTGTCGGATCGCCTTTTGTACCGCCGCCACACGCGGGGCGAAGCGCGCGCTGTCCTGGTCGGCAATGCCGTGGTCGTCCTTGATCACGTCGATACCGGCCAGCGCGAAGGTCGCTGCCAGCTCGGCCAGCTGCTGCGGCGACTGGCCCTGGGGCTTGAGCGCAGTGCAGGTGAGCGGCCGGGGCGGCGCGCCGTCGATTCCCAGCGCGCGACGCCATCCCTGCACTCCGAAGCGCGGGCCCGGCAGCGCCCGCAGCAGCTCGCCGTCCGGCTCGAAGGCGCGCAGCTCCACATCGGGCTGCAGCGAGCAGTTGCCGAACAGCATGTTCATCAGCTGGCCGGCCTCCAGCCCGGTGGTGCTCGTGGCGAACGACAGCGTCACGTCGAAGGCGCCCGCACCGGCCGGCTCGATTGAGGCCACGCGCGCCACGATGCGATCGCGAACGAAGTCCTGCGTGACCGCATCCAGCGGCATCTCGATGCTCTGCTCCAGCGCGAGCGCCTGGGCGCGCGCCTGGATGTCGCGTTGATCGGCGCGCACGCGATAGGTCGCGCCGAACCGCTCGGGGTCGTGGTTGCGCATTCGCGTATCGTACGAAGGTTGCCGCAATCCGCAAGTCGGCCCGACGCGACGATGTTTCACCCCATCCGGTTGCTCATAGTGTGCACGGTCCTGCTGGCGCCGTCGGTGCAGGCTCAGAAGCCCTCCTCGGTGTTCTTGGAGGATCTGACCTGGACCGAGCTGCGCGCCGCGATCGATGCGGGCGCCACCACGGCCATTGTCCCGATCGGCGGCACCGAGCAGAGCGGGCCGGCGATGGCGCTGGGCAAGCACAACGTGCGGGTCCGCTTCCTGGCCGGGAAAATCGCCCAGGCGCTGGGCAACGCGATCGTCGCGCCGGTCATCGCCTACGTTCCCGAGGGGCACATCGACCCGCCCTCGGCGCACATGCGCTTTGCCGGAACCCTGTCGATCCCCGACGACCTGTTCGAACGCACGCTGGAGTACGCCGCGCGCAGCCTGCGCGTGCACGGCTTCCGGAGCATCGTGCTGCTGGGCGACCACGGCGGCTACCAGCGCGACCTGCCGCCGGTGGCCGACAAGCTGAACCGCGAGTGGGCCGCCTCGAACGCGCGCGTCTACGCCGTTGCCGACTACTACCGGGCGAGCGACGAAGGCTTCGCAGCGCTGCTGCGCGAGCACGGCTTTCGCGACGACGAGATCGGAACGCACGCCGCGCTGGCCGACACCTCTCTGACGCTGGCCATCGACCCCGGCGCCGTGCGGTCCGACGTTCTGAAGGCGGGCACCGCCCTGGGGCCGGCGCAGGGCGTGTACGGGGGCGATCCACGGCGCGCCAGCGCACAGCTGGGCCAGCTCGGCGTGGATCTGATCGTTTCCAAGACCGTGGCCGCGATCCGCGCGCGCGTGGCGCGGCCCTCACCGTAAAACATGAAAGCCGATACCCTCCTTCTCCCGGCCCTGGCGCTGTGCCTCGCGCAGGCGGCCCTGTCGCAGGCGCCCACTGGCTCGGCCGCCTTCGCCGAGGCTTCGGCGGCAAGCGTGGACGTGGCGGTCGGCATGCCGCCCGTGATCGACGCGGGCAACCTGTACTCCGAAGCCCGCGCCGGCAACCTGAGCGCCACGGTGGCCGCAGCGCTGGAGCGCGTGTACGTGCCGAACCTGCGCTCCAACGACGTCAGCGTGATCGATCCGGCCACGCTGCAGGTGGTCGATCGCTTCAAGGTCGGCACCAATCCGCAGCACATCGTGCCGGCCTGGGATCTGCAGACGTTGTGGGTCACCAACAATGCGGAAGGCTCCACACATGGCAGCCTGACGCCGATCGACCCGAAAACCGCCAAGCCCGGCAACCCGATCGACGTGGACGACCCGTACAACATGTACTTCACGCCGGACGGGCGCGAAGCGATCGTGGTGGCCGAGGCGCGCGAGCGGCTCGATTTCCGCGATCCGCACACGATGAAGCTGAACTCGTCGCTGAAGGTCGGCGGCTGCAAGGGCATCAATCACGCCGACTTCTCGATCGACGGCCGCTACGCGATCTTCACCTGCGAGTTCTCCGGGTCGCTCGCCAAGATCGACCTGGTGCAGCGCCGCGTGCTCGGCCTGCTGAAGCTGTCCAAGGGCGGCATGCCCCAGGACATCCGGGTCACGCCGGACGGCAAGCGCTTCCTGGTGGCCGACATGATGGCCGACGGCACCTTCGTGGTGGACGGGGAGCGTTTCAAGGAGGTCGGCTTCATCGCCACCGGCGTGGGCACGCACGGCTTGTACCCGAGCCGCGACGGAACGCATCTGTATGTGGCCAACCGCGGCTCGAACCGGATTCACGGCCGCCGGCACGGGCCCGGCAGCGTGTCCGTGATCGACTTCGCCTCGCTCAGCGTCGTTGCGACCTGGCCCATTCCGGGCGGCGGCAGCCCCGACATGGGCAACGTCAGCGCCGATGGACGGCGGCTGTGGCTGTCGGGCCGCTACGACGATGTGGTGTATGTGTTCGACACCGCCACCGGCGCCGTCCAGCAGATCCCGGTCGGCCAGGAGCCGCACGGGTTGACCGTGTGGCCCCAGCCCGGGCGATACTCGCTGGGGCACACGGGCAACATGCGCTAGCGTTCAGGCCCGCGCGGCGCCGCGCGCGACGTCCACGCTCCAGGCGCCCGGCCCGCCCGCGGCCAGGAACAGGAAGATGAAGCAGTACAGCACTGCCGCCTCACCCTGATTCAGCATCGGCATCAGAACGTTCCCGTGCGAGGCGTGGCCGATGAAATAGGCGAAGGCCATCTCGCCGGACAGCACGAACGCGGCCCCCCGCGCAAACAGACCGATCAGCAACAACGAGCCGGCGATCAGCTCGATCAGGCCGGCGATCCCGATCAGCGACCAAAGCTGAAGGTTGTCGAAGTAGGCGATATGCGGAAACCCGAACAGTTTTGCCGTCGCATGCTGAAGAAAAAGGTAGGAAACAACCAGCCGCAGCAGCCCCTGCACGCGCGGCGTCCACGTTGACAGAAATGCGCGATCGATCGCCATGGCTCCCCTCCTCGTGTTCGTAGCCGAAGCGTAACCAAACGTTACGCCACTGTCTGGTTGCGATGCTTCCGCGTCCGCGGCTCTGGCGTGGTTATGAAGCATTCGCGCATCCAGGAACCCGCGCCGCCCCCTCATCGTCAACCCCGTGCCGTCAGACGCGTTGAGCGATATACTGAATTCCAGAGCTCAAGTGGGGCCCGCAATGAATCGCTTCGATTGGCCGGCTGCAATGAAACTGGGCGCGCCGTTGGTGATCATCGGTGCGATCGGCGCGCTGGCGCCTGCGGTGGCAAGTGCCGAGATCTACGGCTGGGTCGATCCGTCCGGCGACGTGACCTACAGCAATCTGCCGCCGCCGAAGAACGCGCGGGTGTTCGATGTCATCAAGGAAGACCCGCCCGCCTCGCCCCAGGCGCAGGCAGCGGCCGAGGCGGCGCATCGCCGGCAGATGGATGCGCTCAACGACCGGGTGCGCCAGCTGGAAAGTGAGATACAACTTCAGCGGCAAGTGGCGGCAGCGCCCTCCTACGCCCCGCCCGGGCCGTATTCCAGCGGCTACGGGCCGTCGTATTCCGCGGGGCCGTCGTACGGCGCGGCTTGCGATCCGGAGTACTACGACTGCAGTGTGTGGGACGGACCGGCGTACTGGTCGGTGGGTATTGCGCCCTGGTGGCCGTACGGCTTTCGCCGCGACCGCGACCGTGACGGCTTCCGCCACCACGATCACGATTTCCGCCGCTCCCCGGGCGCGCCTCATTTCGGCGCGAGACCTCCCTTCGCCGCGGCGCGGCCGGTCGCCAGTGCGCCGCACGGCGGCGGCGGGCGCGGAGGGCACGCTGCCGCCGGCGTATCCGGTCCGATGGCCCACGGGCGCTGAGGCGCGCCCGTCGGGCGGGCCGATGGGCCGCAGCGCTCAGCGCAGGCTCGTTACTGCGTCGCCCAGAATACGTACATCGCGCGGTACGGGACCTCGAGCGACTCGCCGATGTGCGGGCAGGCTGCGGCCGGCGCGGCACCGCCCGAGGTGTACAGCCGCTGCACCGCGCGGACCTGATCGAAGCGCCCCGGCGTCCCGGCCGATTGGGCGGTCAGCAGCAGCCACGCGACCGCCCCTTTCTCGGGCGCATCGGCGCGAGCGGAGACTTTGCCCGTGATCTTGCTGCCGTCAGGGGCCTCCCAGGTCGGGCCTGCGTAGTGGCGCGCGACCGCCTCGCCGCGCTGATCGGTCAGCGTCGCGCGCGGCCCTTCGAGGATCCAGGCACCCGCGGACGCGTCTTTCGCATTCTCGGGACTCTTGCAGCGATAGATCTGAACACCCACTGCGCTGGCTTCCAGCACGCGCTTCAGACCCGCCGGCGGCGCCAGGCTCTCCGGCACCGGCTCGGCGGCTGCGGCAACGTCGAGCGCGCAGGTTGCCAGTCCGCTGATGGCAACCAGCGCAGCGAGCGGCGCGAACCTCATGGATCCTCCTGTTCAGTCAGCTTTGGCTGGTATGTTGCCGGAAATCGGCGATAAGATCCTTTCCGTACCCCCAATCCGTCCACAAGGTGGAGGGCATCGACATGTCCAAGTCACACGACACGAAAAAAGACAAGAAAAAACCGGCCCAGAAGTCGCCCAAGGAAAAACGGCAGGAAAAGCGCGAGAAAAAACGCGGTACCTGACCCGTACGCACCGGCGGGCGAACCGCACCGGGTTCGCCCGGCGAGAAAGTCCCGGCTGGCTGATTGAACCTTTTGCCGGCGGCCGGGAACCAACGCCCGATGCTTGCAAAGGACCACAATGCAACAAGGGCAATTCACCGGACCGGCTGCGGACCCGCGCCGCAGCAAGGAGCGATCGGCCGACGAGGCCGTGCTGCTGCAGCGCATTGCGGCCGGCGACCGAAGCGCCTTCGAAGCCCTGTATCGGGGCTATTACCCGCGCCTGACCCGGTTTCTGGAGCGCGTGATACGGCGCCCGCACTCGGTCGAAGAGGTGCTGAACGACGCGATGCTGGTGGTCTGGCGCAAGGCGGCCAGCTTCAACGGGCGCTCGAAGGTCTCCACCTGGATTTTCTCGATCGCTTACCGCAAGGCACTGAAGGCGCTCAAACGGTTCGATGAGCCAGTCGAGTCGGACGACGAAGCCTTCGAATCGACGCTGCCGGGCCCGGAGGGCCAGCTGATGCAGCGCCAGCTGTGCGATCAGCTGCTGGAGGAGATCGCGCGGATGTCGTTCGAGCATCGCACGGTGATCGAATTGACCTATTACCACGGCTGCGCCTACAAGGAAATTGCCGACATCATGGCGTGCCCGGTCGACACGGTGAAGACGCGCATGTTCCACGCGCGCAGGCGTTTGCGATTGGCCCTGGCAGATCGCAGGGAGGAATTCCAATGACCGGGCGCATCCTGAGTTTTGCCAAATCGCCCCATCAGAGCGCACAGGAACTGCTGCCGTGGTTCTTGAACGGAACGCTCGATGCGGACGAGAGCGCACAGGTCGAACAGCACATGCGCAGCTGCGCCGCCTGCCGTTCGGAGCTGCAATGCCTGCGCGAGCTGCAGTCGGCCTACGTCGAAAGCGATCTGGCGCCCGAGGCCGGAGCGGCCCTGGGGCGCCTGCTTCCGCGCCTGGATCCGGTGGTGCCGGATGATCGACGGCGCGCCAGCGCGCCCAGAGCGCCGTGGTTCGGCCTGTTTCCGGCCGGCGCGCCGTGGTCGGGCCTGTTTCCGGTCTGGATCAAGATCGCGCTGGCCGCGCAGTTCGGGGTGATCTTCGCGCTCGGCTGGGCAGTGGTGCAGCCCGACCGGGCGGGCTCGCAATATCACCTGCTTGCCGCGGCCGGCTCGCCGGCTCACGCGGCCGGTGACCTGGTGGTGGTGTTCGATCCGGCCGCGCCCCAGCGCGAAGTGACGCGGATACTGCGCGGCGCCGGCGCCCGCGTGGTCGACGGCCCCACGGCGTCCAACGGCCTGGTGCTGGCCGTGCCCAAGGGCCATCTGCAGCCCGTGTTGACCAGCCTGCGCGCCGAGCCCCTGGTGGTGCTAGCCGCTCCGCTCGAGGCGGAAGCGAGCCCATGAACCTGGCGCGCGCCGCGGCGCTGCTGATCGCAGCGGCGATCGGCTGCGCGCAGGCGCAGCCGCCGGCCGGTTCGACCGGACCCGGCGAGGAGCGGAGCATCCTGGTGATGCTGCGGATTGCGCCGCCGCATTTCCGGCCCGAGGCCGGCTACGGCGGAGGCTACGACCAGCAGGCCGGGCAGGCGGCGCGGCACCGGATCGCTTCCGAGCTGGCCTCGGCGCACGGACTGGAGATCGAATCGGACTGGCCGATGGCTTCGCTCGGCGTCGACTGTTTCCTGATGCGGGTCAAGGGCGAGCAGTCGCTGCCGGATGCGCTGGAGGCGCTGGGGCGCGATGCGAGGACCGCCTGGGCCCAGCCGCTGAACACGTTCCACTCGCTGGCCCACAACGATCCGCTCTTTCCGCTGCAGCCGGCCGCGGCCGCCTGGCACCTGGCCGAGGTGCACGCCGTCTCCACCGGGCGCAATGTCTCGGTGGCGGAGGTGGACAGCGGGGTCGAGTTGAATCATCCTGACCTGGCCGGGCAGATTGCGGTGGCCGAGAACTTCGTCGATCAGAGCCCCTACAAGGGCGAATCGCACGGCACCGCGGTGGCCGGCATCATTGCCGCCCGCGCCGACAACGGGATCGGGATTGCCGGGGTGGCGCCCGAGGCGCGGCTGATGGCGCTGCGGGCCTGCTGGCAGGCCGACGCCACGGCAACCTGCAACAGCTTCACGCTGGCCAAGGCGCTGCAGTTCGCGCTGGCGCGCCGGGCCACCGTGATCAACCTGAGCCTGACCGGGCCCCAGGACAAGTTGCTGCACCTGTTGCTGGATGCGGCGCTTTTCCAGGGTGTCACCGTGGTCGGCGCCGTAGACCCGCAGACGCCCGGCGGGGGCTTTCCGGCCTCCCATCCGGGCGTGATCGCGGTATCGTGGGAGAGTGCCGACGATTCCAACAGTCCGTCCACGGCCGTCACTGCGCCCGGCCGCGAAGTGCCCACCACGCTGCCCGAAGCCCGCTGGGGCTTCGTTGATGGTTCTTCGTTTGCCGCGGCGCACGTGTCGGGACTGGTCGCGCTGCTGCAGCAGGTCTCCCCTTCCCTCGGACCCGAACAGATGCGCGCGCTGCTGCTGATCGCCTCCGGCACCGACCACCCAACGCGCGGCATCGACGCCTGCGCCGTGATCGCTCGCGCCGCCCAGGCCTGCTCCTGTCGATGCGGCGCGGCGACGACCGACAAAACCGTTTCCCGCTGAGCCAGTCCCGTGCTGCGGTGGGCTCTTGCGCTGGCGGCCGGCCTTGCCGCCAGCGCATCGATGGCCCAGGTGTCCGGCAGCGTCGCGGTGGTGTCCGATGACCGCGTACGCGGCGTGTCCTTGTCCGACGGCCGCCCCGCCGCGCAACTGGATGTCGCGTACGACCACTCGAGCGGCCTGTACGCCGGCGGGTTCGCATCCAGCGTCCAGTTCTATCGGCACTCCCCGCACGGGCTGGAGCTGACCGGCTATACCGGTTACGCGCAACGCCTGCGCAATGGCTGGAGCCTGGATGGGGGCGCGGCTTACACGAGCTTTTCGGGCGGCGAGGGCTACAACTACGCGGAACTGCACGCCGGCGTCACGGCCAGCGCCGTGACCGCGCGGGTGTTTTTTTCCCCCAACTATTTCGGGCAGAGCATCCACACGGTGTACGCGGAGCTCAACGGGTCCTACGGCCTCAGCGACCATTTCCGACTGATCGGCCACGCCGGGCTGCTGCAGGCTTACGGTGGCGTAACCACCCAGAACGGCGGCTCCCACCCGCACGCCGACTTTCTGGGCGGCGTGCAGGCCAGCTGGCGGCCGTTCACCCTGCAGCTGAGCCGCATCGCGGCCGACGGGGCAAAGCATGTCTACCCGGTCGGAGCAGACCACCCGGCCGGCGTATGGACGGCGCGCCTGTCGTTCGGTTTTTGAACCAAACCGCGGCCTGCGGGAATCTACCGGTACGACTGCACTTGAGGCGGCGGCACCGCCGTACTGCAATGAGTAGATTCCGGGCTTTCGTCCAAGGCGAGTGGCCCGGGCGCGCATTGCGCCTGGCCGTTGGAATTTGCCTGGCAGTGATGGCCGGCTGTGGAGGCGGCTACGGGGGCGGGGGCGGCAACGGCATGGGCAACGGCACGGGCATGGGCATGGGGACCAGCGCCCCGATGATCACCAAGCAGCCGGCCAGCCAGACCGTGACGGCCGGCAGCATGGCCACCTTCTCGGTGACAGCCACCGGAACCGGGCCGCTGTCCTACCAGTGGATGAGCAACAGCAACGCGATCAGCGGCGCGACGAGGTCGACTTACACCACGGGAATGACCACCACGGCGATGAGCGGCACCGCGCTCGCGGTCCAGGTCAGTAACCCGTACGGAATGGTCACCAGCAGCCCGGCGATGCTGACCGTGATGTAGTGCAGGCCTTCTTCCGGGAAGGCGCAAACTGTGGCTGTGAACTCAGCCACCGGTGTTGCGCCCGTCATCGGATTCACACTTCCCGCCGGCGCTGCGCCCGATGCCCAAGCAGCGCCGGCCGACAGCCCCGAGGTCGATCGGGCGTACGCCGAGCTGGGCGCATGCGCGGACGACTGGAGCCGCATCGAGGCGGCGGCGCGGCTGATCCTGGCCGTGTTCGACAATTTCTATCGCAAGCTGTGCGAGTACCCATACCGGGCGATGCGCGCTTTCGAGGCGATGGATCCGCAGGCGTCGATCCGAATCAGCAAGGAGCGCCTGGGGCTGTACAGCCAGTACATCGCGCGCCACGGGCCCCGGATCCGCGCCGCCTTTGCCGCGCTGGCCGACAACCCGAAGATCTGGGATGAGCTGGATCGGCTGTTTGGATCGATGATCGTCGATCACTACGAGGCCGACATCGCCTTCAGCTTCGCCCACTCGATCCGCCGCAACATCGGCCACGAGGCCTGGCGCCCGGTGGCCTATTCGTTTCCGCCCCCGAGCAAGCGGCGCGCCCTGTCGATGGCGCAGGTCTACCGCCGCATCCCGGTGCAGGGCCGCATCGACGCGGAGCTGATCGCGAGCGCGCTGCAGGCGCCGCGCTTTTCGGTTCCGTTCAGGGACCTGGCGGGCGACTGCGAGCGGATCATCGAGCGCATCAATTTTCTGCTCGACAGCGACGCCCCCGATGCCGCTTTGCCGGTCGCGCTGGACGTGGTCGAGGCGGGTTTTTTCCGCGATCGCTACGCCTTCGTGGTGGGCCGCTGGGTGTTGAGCGACTCGAGCCTCGTCGCCTTCGTGGTGGCGCTGCTGAACAGCGACCGCGGCATCTTCGTGGATGCGGTGCTGCACCGGGTCGCCGACGTACACAACCTGTTCAGCTCGACGCTGGCCAACTTCCACGTGACCACGCGCCTGTACTACCAGACGTGCGTGTTCCTGTTCAGCCTGATGCCCAAGCGTCCGCTGGGGCATCACTACTCGACGATCGGCTTCAACCACGTCGGCAAGGTCGCGATCCTGAACGAGGTGATCGAGCAGGTGCGGCAGTCCGGGCACAGATTGCAGCGCTCGCCGGGCTTTGCCGGCACGGTCGCGCTGGGCTTCACGTTCGAGGACTGCTCCTATCACCTGAAGGTGATCCGCGACCGTCCCACGACGTCCTACAAGTGGGGCGAGTTTCCCGGCGTGGCGGCGGTGCTGGACAAGTACCGCGAGGTGCACGAGATCAACCGCGCCGGCAGCATGCTGGACAACGTGATGTACTTCAACCTGACGCTCGACAGGGACCTGTTCGACCCGGACCTGCTGGCCGACATCTGCCGCCAGGCCAGCCGCAGCGTTCAAGTGGAGGGCGACAGCGTGTACATCCGCTCGCTGATCGTGCAGCTCAAGATCGTGCCGCTGCCGCTGTACCTGGAAAGCGCCGACCAGAGCGAGATTCACAACGTGATCGTCAACCTCGGAAACTGCATCCGCAACAACGCCGCCACCAACATCTTCAACAAGGACCTGGACTCGCGCAACTACGGCGTCGGCCGCTACGGCCGCGTGCTGCTGTTCGACTATGACGCGGTCGAGAAGCTCACCGACGTGAAGATCCGCACCAACCTGGAGCGCGAGCCCGGCGAGGAGGACATTCCTGGCTGGTTCTTCGAGGACGGGGTGGTGTTCCTGCCCGAGGAGATCGAATACGGCCTGCAGCTGAAAAACGAGATCGCGCGCCGCCATTTCCGCAAGGTCAACGCCGACCTGATGACGGTGCGCTACTGGCAGCAGATGCAGCAGATGCACCGGCGCGGCGAGGTGCCGCAGCTGCAGATGTATCCGGACGGCTGCAAGCTGCACGCACCCGGGCCAGGTCAGCTTCCGACGGGCGACGACGCGGCGATCGGCTGATCGGGCTTACGCCGCTCGTCGCATCACTTGACCAGCGTGCGGCTGGCCAACGGTTGTCCGAGCGCAGTCGATCCGGCCGCAAACCCGTTCTTCTCCAGGATGAAGGCCGTGATGGACCACATCGTATCGTCCGGCAGCGATCCGGGATTGGTGGCCGGCATGTTCGTGTGTTCGAACGTGTACAGGTCGCTCAGCGCCTTGTTGCCCCACTTCTTCAAGAACGCATCGCCGACCAGAGCCGGCCCGGCTGCGCCGGTCAAGTCCGGCCGATGGCATTCGGCACAGTAATTGTTGAAGGACTGCTGACCGCGTTGGGCCTGCTGTTGCGTGTACCAGCCCGCGTTATTGGCGGCTCGAACGTTGCCCACCAACACGATGCCGGCGGATGCCAGCATCAGCGCGCCGATGCCAAGGCGCATGGCTCGACTTCTCGATTGGACTTTGGTTGTCATGACGGACTCCACAGTGTCGCCGGATACAGACGCAGGGTGGACCGCGAGAGCTTCGCCTTGGTGTCGCCACGCAGGGGCGCAATTTCATCTGTAATGCCGCGGGCGGGCCGCGCCTCAACCCGTGGCGGCCCGAGCCTGGGCCTCGTCGACGAACGCCAGCACCTGCGCACTGGACAGCGCGCCGGACTGGCGCGCGATTTCGCGCCCGCCGACGAACACCACCAGGGTCGGGATGCTGCGGATGCCGAAGCCCGAGGCCAGACGCTGCGCCTGATCGGTGTCGATCTTGATGAAGCGAACCTGCGGGCGCTGGCGCGCCGCCCGCTCCAGCTCCGGCGCCATCACTTTGCACGGGCCGCACCATTCGGCCCAGAAGTCGACCACCACCGGCAGCTCCGTTGCAGAAACGTACGCGTCGAACGCTTCCTCGCCCAGCTCCACTGGGACGGGCGCGAGCAGCTCGTGCTGGCACCGCCCGCACACCGGATGCTGCTCCAGGCGGCCCGGATCGACGCGGTTCTTCGACAGACACGATGGGCACACGATCAGCATGTTCGGTTCTCCGCGCGTGGACCTTACAGTGCTCAGCGGCGACTGGAGGTCTCGACCACCACGTTGGCGGCCTGCTTTGAGCTTACCTGCCCGCGCAACATCGCGGCCGATGAGTACGGCATCGCGACCTTGCCGGTCGCGTCCATCGCGATCATCCCGCCCTCGCCGCGCGCGGCCTTGAGTTCTTCGATGACCTCGGCGGCGGCGGCCTCCAGGCTCTCCCTGCGGTACTTCACCCGTGCGCACACGTCGGCGGCCGCGGTGTAGCGAATGAACACCTCGCCCACCCCCGTGGCGGACACGGCGCACACGCCGTTTTCGGCGTAGGTGCCCGCTCCGATGATGGGCGAGTCCCCGACCCTGCCGAAGTGCTTGTTGGTCAGCCCCCCGGTGGAAGTGGCCGCGGCCAGATTGCCGTGCGTGTCGAGCGCAACCGCTCCGACCGTCCCCTTCGGAACCCAGAGCAGGTCGGACTGGGCGGCGGCTTTCCGGGCGGACTCGATGGCGCGCTGCAGCTCCTTGCGGCGCCGCTCGGTGACGAAATAGCTCTCGGGCATCAGCACGACGCCCTGCTCCTGCGCAAATCGCTCGGCGCCCTCCCCGACCAGCAGCACGTGCCGGCTGTGATCCATCACCTGGCGCGCCAGGTCGATCGGATTGGCCACATGGCGCAGCGCCGCAACGGCGCCGGCCTTGTGAGTGGCCCCGTCCATCAGCGCCGCATCGAGCTCGGCGAAGCCCTCGTGGTTGAGCACGGCGCCGCGGCCGCTGTTCAGCACGCCGGAGTTCTCCATGACCCGGACGGCGCCCTGCACCGCATCCAGGCTGCTGCCGCCGGAGGCCAGGACTTCACTGCCGGCGTCCAGAGCGCGCTGCAGCGTGTCCCGGATCACCTGCAGTTCCGTGGCCGGCAGATCCTTGGGTATGCCGCCGGCGCCGCCATGGATCGCAAGGGCCCAGTCGGAGGCGCGTGCACCGCTTCCGCCCAGACAAAGGACAACCAGGCCCACCCGACAGATCAGGACCGAACGATTCGCAGCCATGCTGAGCATATTAATCGCGCAGCCCCGGCATAGACTGCCGCCCTGAAGAGTACGCGCTGTTACCCGCCAGCACATAAAGAGAGCAATCGCTGATGAGTCGACGCCTGGTCACCTACCTGGTAGCAACCTTCGCCATAACCTGGGGTGCGTGGTCAAGCCTGGCCTGGCTGGCCCAGTCCGGGGCCCTCGCGTATGGCCAGGGGCCTTTCATGCTGCTGTACGTGCTCGGCGGCTTCGGTCCCACCATCGGCGCGTACGTGGCCGTGCTGGCGACTCGGTCGCAAGCGCCGCTTGCCGAGTATCACCGGCGCCTGCTGCGCTGGCGTGTCCCCGCCGGGTGGTACCTCGTGGCGGTCGGGCTACCCATCGGCCTGGCCGCCGTCTCGACCGGTATCGCCGTTCTGCTCAGCCCGGATCTGTCCGCCGCCGTTTCAATCAAACCGTGGTACATCTTCGTGCCCCTGTTCGCCATGATGATCATTGGCGGCGGCCTGGAAGAGCTGGGCTGGCGCGGAGTGGCTCAACCGGAGATAAGTCGTCTCGCATCTGCCGCCACGGCGGCCCTGTGGGTCGGGCTGATGTGGGCGCTGTGGCACCTGCCGCTTTTTTTCGTCCCCGGCGTCAGCCAATATGGCGGCAATTTCCCGATCTTCGCAGTCGGGGTCGTCGGCACCGCGCTGACGCTGGGCTGGCTCTACAGCCGCACCGAAAGCATCCTGCTGTGCATCGTTTTCCACGCCGCGGGAAACGCCATCACCGCTCTTGGGCTCGTCGTTCCAAGCGGGCGCGACTGGTTGGGGCTGGTGGGACCCTGCCTCAGTGTGGTGGTAGGGGCTGCGCTGGTGCTGACGGACGCGGCGCGGCCCGCCGATCGCACCGCCGCAAGGAGGGCATGAGGCGCAAATAAGGCAATCGAGCCGCCCAGGCGGATGTCTGGAAAGGCGTGTGGATCGCGTCTTGGACTCTAGAAGCGGGGCGCGCCCGCTGGGAGCGAAAGATGCCTGCGACCAACGGATCCATGAGGCTGAAGACCTACCAGGTCGGAACGGACCGCGCGGTCAATGCGGCCAACCCGTTCGAGCGGTTCATCTACATGGAACCGGAGACCCCGACCTCAACGGTCCAGCACCTGGTCGTGTACTTCTACGCCAACTCGTTCGAGGTCAACGACCCGAACATCGGCTACCAGACGCCGAACACCAATCGCTGGGTGGTCGCCCTGGCCCCGGTCGGCGACTTCGATGCGATGTACGCCATTTTGCAGACCGAGAAGCCGGTGTACTTCCAATGGGCGGCCGACAATGCCGACAAGCTGCTCTGGTTCCAGGTGTCCTCGCGCGCCGAGCCGATCGGGCACAACTGACGCCCCTGGCATGAGGACACGGCTCGCCGTTCTGCTGATCCTGTTGACCGCCAGCGTAGCCGCACGCGCGGCGCCCGTGACGGTGTCCGGTCAGGCAGCGCTGGCGCTGGCCGCTCTGGTCGGCGAATACTCGCCGCTGCTCAGTGCGCACGACCAGCACACGCTGGCGCGCGTCTTTGACGGCAATCTGCAGGGGCACCTCGGGGCGACGCAAGTGATCACGGTTCAGGCCGACTCGATCGTCTGCCGCGCCTCCAACGTCGATATCACGGCACGCTCGTGCGAGCTGACCTTCGGCACGAACAAGCCAACCGCGCGAGGTCGCAAGGCGCACGAGTTGTTCGCAACGCTTGCCGAGGTCGGGGTCCCGTCCGAAGGCGCGGCTGGCACGGTATTCGAGAGTCTGACGCAGATGACCTGCACGGTGGATCTGAATCAATTGCGGCAGCGCGCTGGCGGGGGCGCCGTTTGCAGCTTCAGCCCAGGGCCATAGGCTCGTCAGCTTGGTTCGGCGAGGGCGTCGGGGACACTCCTACCAGCGGTAGGGCTCTCCAGGGCCAAGTACGGTACAATACCGTACACGATTCGGCCCAGACACCCCATGAAGGCCAGCGCCCGACTTGACCTGCGCCTGTCCGAGAAGGACCGAGAGCGCATTGACCGCGCCGCAGCCTTGGCGGGGCTGCCGTTGGCCGCATTCGTGCGCACCGCGGTACTGCGCGAGGCGGACAGAACGGTCGCCGCGGAATCCGTTGTGACCCTGTCGGCGGCCGAGTCGAGGAAATTTCTTGCGGCGCTGCGCCGGCCATTCGCACCGAATGCGGCGCTGCGGCGTGCACTGAAACGCGGCGGGGATCTCGGCATTTGAAGTGGCACTCACGGTCGAGGAACTCGATCCCAAGCGGCACGATCGCGCAGGCTTCGACTGCGGTGTGGAGGCGCTGAATCGGTATCTGAAGGCGCTTGCCGTCCAGCATCGAGCCAAGGGCATCGCCACCAGTTTCGTACTTGTCGACTCAGATCAACCGACGAAAATTCTCGGCTACTACAGCCTCAGCGCCGCCACGCTGGCCTTCGAGCGCCTGGCGGATTCTGATCGCAAAGGGCTGCCGACATACCCGATACCGGCCGTTCGGATTGGACGCTTGGCAAGTTCCACTTCTGCTCGAGGAATGCGCCTCGGGGAACTGCTGTTGCAGAACGCCGTCCGGCGCGCTCTGCAGGCGCGGGATACTCTTGGGGTTTACGCGGTAGTTGTCGAGGCTAAGGATGGCCCGGCTGAGGCGTTCTATCGCAGGTACGGATTCCGATTGTGTGACGTACAGGCTCGGCAACTGTGTCTGCCGCTCGGCAAAGAATAGCCCGCCCCTTTGGACCTCGACATTTTGCCCGGTACCATCCGCTCAAACTAAAATGAATCATGGACGGCCTTGGCACGCCTGCCGCAGAAATATCCGGTCCCAAGATTGTCTACGGCACTGCCTGGAAGAAAGCCGAAACGGAGCGCCTGGTTGCAACCGCGATTGGACTGGGATTTCGCGGCATCGATGCGGCCTGCCAGCCTAAGCATTACAACGAAGCCGGCGTGGGAGCTGGCGTCGCCCAGCGTCTGAATGCAGAACTGACCCGGGGCGATTTGTTTCTTCAAACCAAGTTCACGCCGCTGTCTGGCCAGGATCCCAAGCAGATTCCTTATGACCCGAAGGCTGCGCTGTCCGAACAGGTCGCGCAGTCCTTCGCTGCCTCCCTACGGAATCTGCAGACCGATTACCTGGACAGCCTGTTGCTGCATTCGCCGCTTTCGAATGCGGAGCAGACGATGACAGCATGGCGTGCGATGGAGTCGCTGGCGGATACCGGGGCCGTCAAGCAGCTGGGCATCAGCAATTGCTACAGCCTGAGCCAGCTCGACTCGCTCTGCACCTGCGCCCGCGTCAAGCCATCGGTCGTCCAGAACCGCTTCCACGCCGAGTCGGGGTACGACCGCGAGATCCGCGCGTTTTGCGGGAAGCGGGGGATTGTCTACCAGAGCTTCTGGACGCTGACCGCCAACGCGCATGTTCTTGCTCACGACACCCTCACGACGCTGGCGTCGAGTTACCGGCGCACACCCGCGCAAATCCTGTTCCGCTATCTGACGCAGGTCGGCGTTGTGCCGTTGACGGGGACCCGTTCCGAAGCGCACATGCGCGAGGATCTGGCGATCTTCGAATTCGGGCTGACGGACCGGGAGCGCGAAGCGGTGGACGCGGTTTTCTGAGGAGAGCCGAAATGCGTCCCCCGACCCGGCTGGAGTTCACCAGCGACAACATCACCGGCGCCTCGCCCGAGATCCTGGCCGCCCTGGTGCGCGCCAATGAAGGCCAGGTCACGTCCTACGGCAGCGATCCTCACACCGCGGCCCTCGAACGCCTCGCCGAATCCGTGTTCGAGCGGCCCGTCGCGATCCTGCCGGTGGCGACCGGAACCGCAGCGAACGCGCTGGCCCTGTCGGTACTGGCCCGCCCGTTCGAAGCGATTTATTGCCACGCCCTCGCCCATGTGATGACCGACGAGTGCGGGGCGCCCGAGTTCTACGCCGGCGGAGCCAAACTGATCGGACTGCCGGCCAGCGACGGCCGCCTGCAGCCGGCGCAGCTCGCCGAGGCCGTGGCACTGGCGCGCTCGCTGGGCGTCCACCACGTGCAGCCCGCTGCCGTGACCGTCTCGCAGGCGACCGAGTGGGGAACGATCTACCCGCCCGAAGCGCTGGCGGCACTGGCTGCGCAGGCGCACCGTCTCGGACTGAAGCTCCACGTGGACGGGGCGCGCCTGGCCAACGCGATCGCCCGTCTCGGGTGCACGCCGGCCGAGGCGACCTGGCGGGCCGGCGTCGACATCGTGTCGTTCGGCGCGACCAAGAACGGGGCGCTCGCAGCCGAAGCCGTCATCGTGTTCGACTCCGCGCTGGCGGCCGAGCTGGCGTTTCGCCGCAAGCGCAGCGGGCACCTGTGGTCGAAGATGCGATTTTTGAGCGCCCAGTTGAACGCATATCTGACGGATGGCCTGTGGCTGCGCAACGCGCGGCACTCCAACGCAATGGCCGATCGCCTCGCCGCCGGGCTCGGCGCAATTGCCGGCGCCCGCCTGGTGCAGCCGGTCGAAGCGAACGAACTGTTCGTGGCGCTGCCCGAGCCGGTCACCGCGCGACTTCGTGACCACGGCTTCCGCTTCTACGACTGGGCCTCGCCGCAAGGACAGTCCGCAGCCGTCGTTCGGCTCGTCACGTCCTACGATATGTGCGCGTCCGACATCGACGCGTTTGTCGCGGTCGCCAGCGCAGGCTTAGCAGCGGAATGAAAGATCGGCGCCGACGGTCACGTGACCGCCTGGCGTTGCTTGAACTCGGGGCGGTCCCAGGCGGCCGTCTGCAGCACGTCGCGCAGGATCTCGACGGCGTGCCAGCAGTCCGCGTAGCGGTTGTACAGCGGGGCGAAGCCGAAGCGCATCAGGTCGGGTGCCCTGAAGTCGCCGACCACGCGGCGTGCGATCAGTGCCTGCATCACGGCCCAGGCCTGCGCGTGCCGCAACGCCACATGGCTGCCACGCACTGGCGCATCGCGCGGCGATGCCACCTCCAGCCCCAAACCGGCGCAGCGAGATTCAACCAGCGCCACGAACAGCTCCGACAGCGCGCGCGACTTGTCGAGGCGCGATTGCGCATCGGCCCGCAGCATCAGGTCGACCCCGACCTCGAGGGCTGCGATGCCCAGGATCGGATATGAACCGGCCAGAAAGCGCCCGATGCCCGGGGCCGGGGCGTACTCGTCGACGAAGTCGAACGGGCGTGCATGCCCCAGCCAGCCCGTGATGGGTGAAACCGTCGTGGCCTGGTGGCGCTGCGCCACGAACAGGTACGCCGGCGCTCCAGGACCTCCGTTCAGGTATTTGTACCCGCAGCCGGCGGCGAAGTCGGCCTGCGCCGCGTTCAGGTCCACCGGCACGGCCCCCGCGCTGTGGCTCAGGTCCCACAGCGTCAGCGCGCCTCGCGCGTGCGCGCGCGCCGTGATGCGCGCCATGTCATGCACCGCGGCCGACTTGTAGTGCACGTGGGTGAGCAGCACCACCGCCACGCGTTCGTCGATGGCGCTTTCGATCCGATCGGCCGACGCCAGGCGCAGTTCGACACCACCGTTGCTCAGGCCCTGCAGGCCCTGCGCGACGTACAGATCGTTGGGGAAGTTGCCCGGCTCGGACAGGATCACCGGGCGATCCGGTCGCAGCCGACACGCTGCCACCAGCAGCTTGAACAGGTTGACCGAGGTGGAATCCGATACCACCACCTCGCCCGGCGCGGCGCCGATCAGGCGCGCGATCTTGTCGCCCACCCGCTGCGGCGCGCCGATCCAGTCGTGCTCAGTCCAGCTGCGGATCAGGTCCTGGCCCCATTGCCTGGCGGTCACCTCTTGCAGGCGAACGGGCGTCTCGCGCGGCAGCGCGCCGAGCGAGTTGCCGTCCAGGTACACCAGGCCGTCGGGCAGCACGAAGGCACCGCGCAGCGCCCGCAATGGATCATCGCGGTCCATCGCTTCGAGATCGGCCAGCGTCAGCGCGCTGGCGCGGGCAGGCTGAATCACGGCAAGGCTCTCAGGGTCAAACGTGGGTCGGGTGATTGCGCAGGAACCGCGCAATCTACACGAAGCGCGCATCGAGGCCTGAGCGCACCGAAGCTCCAGCTGCCGCCCCCTGACCTGCTCGTCCGACAGCGCCGCGCTCATGGCTCTTGTACCCTTCGACCATGACAACCCCTGTGCGCCCACTGCGCCGCATCCTCGGAATGGGATTTGGCCTGGCGCTCGTTTTCGGCACCATGGTGGGCGTCGGCATACTGCGCCTGCCCAGCATGGTGGCCGCGGCGCTCGGCGATCGCACGCTCATCCTGGTCGCTTGGGGGCTCGGCGGCCTGTACTCCCTGATGGGTGCCGTGGCGGTTGCCGAGCTGGCCGCCATGATCCCGGAAACGGGGGGATTTCGCGTTTATGCGCGACGCGCTTTCGGCGAAGGAGTCGGCTTCGCAGTCGGGTGGGTTGATTGGCTCACCAGTGTAGCCGCGCTCGCGTACATGGCAGTCACCACCATCGCGTTTTTCGGGATCCTTTGGCACCCTGCGAGGGCGTTTCCGCGGGCCGGCGCCATTGTGATTCTCGCTGTCTTCACCGGGATCCATTGGATCGGGCTGCGGATCGGAAGCTCCCTCACGGCGGTCATCAGCACGGCGATTGGCCTGATGCTGATGACGCTGGTCATCGGGTGCCTGTTGGCCTCACCGATCCCGGCGTCGGCGGCGCCACCGCTCGCCGGCACCGCTGCGTCACTCCCCCTGCTGTCGATGGCGACGCTCTTTGCGGTGGTACCGGCATTGCGCGCCGTACTCACCGCGTACGACGGATGGTATCAACCCATCTATATGGCGGAAGAAAGCACCGATCCGGCTCGTACGCTGCCGCGGGCGATCGTCGGCGGCACCTTGATGGTGGCTGCTCTGTACCTGCTGATCAATTTCGCGCTTCTGCACGTGTTGTCCGTGCCGGAACTGGCCGCATCGCAACTTCCGGCGGCCGACGCGGCGCACATCGTGCTGCCGCGAGGTGGCGCAGAGCTTGTGGCGGTGATTTCGCTGCTGACGGTACTGAGCCTGCTGAACAACTCGCTGCTGGCGGCGCCGCGCATTCTGTTCGGACTTGGCCGCGATGGCCTGTTCACCGAAAAGGCAGCGATCGTGAGCAAGGGTGGCACTCCACGGATGGCGCTTGCTGTGACGAGCGCGCTCGTCGTCGTTGTGATTCTGACCGGCTCATTCGAACAGATCATCGCGCTCAGTGCGGTTCTCTTTCTGACCTACTACAGCGCGGCGTTCCTGGCCGTATTCGTGTTGCGATATCGCTTCCCCAACCTGCCTCGGCCGTATCGCGCACTTGGCTACCCGTTTTCAACGGCGATCGTGCTGATCGGCTCCGTCGCGTTCTTGATTGCCGCCGTGGCAGAAGACCCGAGGTCGGGACTGATCGGAGCGGTCTTTCTCGGATGCTGTGCGCCCGTGTATGCGTGGATCGCTCGAAGGACGCACCGACACTAGATCTGCAGCCCACCCTGGGTGAAGCGGTGGTCGCCCGGAATCGTGGTGTAGTCGTCGACCTCGTGTACCGTTTGAACGAGGTCCGGCAGCCTCTTGTGAGTGCGCCACGCGTGCAGCCAGTCGCCCACTTCGCCGGGTCCCATGGGCGAAATCATCCGGTCGGCAAACAGCAGGGCCGAGCGGATCGCAGCGCACATCGACTTGTCCAGCTCGCGCTGCGCCTCCGTCATCGAGGCTCCCAGATGCGCAAGATCCGCGCCCCGGTCGAACGCGGGCGTCTGCACCTCGCCCGTCAGGCGCACATCCGGCTCGATTTCGAACAGGGCCACCTGAGCCACGGTCCGGATACCGGCCAGAAGCTGCGACAGAGCCT
>DASZFP010000189.1:0-6982 GCA_035939615.1 Burkholderiaceae bacterium
TCGGCGGCATGAACCACTTCATGCTGCCGGGTGACACCGGCCAGACCCCCGGCGGCAGCGACCTGCTCGGATTGGCCGGACGCTACGGCGTGTTCGCGATGGAGCAGCTGATCAACGAGCTGATCAAGCGCGGCGCCCGCAAAGCGAACCTGGAGGCGAAGCTGTTCGGCGGCGGCGCCGTGCTGAGGAACTTCACGTCTCTGAACGTCGGCGAGCGCAACGCCGAGTTCGTGCTCGCTTTCCTGCGCACGGAAGGCATCCGCGTTGCATCGCAGGACCTGCTGGACGTGTTCCCGCGCCGCGTGGTGTTCTTTCCTAACAGCGGCCGCGCCCTGTGCCGCAAGCTGACGCAGTCGGACGCCGCCATCGTCACGGCCGAACAGCAGTACAACGCCCGACTGAACACCGCCAAGGTCGACGGCGACGTCGAGCTTTTCTGAAGGACCGGCGAGCGTGCGAAAAATACGGGTTCTGATCATCGACGATTCGGCCCTGGTGCGCGGCCTGCTCACGCAGATCGTCAACCGGGAGGCCGACCTGGAAGCGATCGGCGCCGCTCCCGATCCGCTGGTGGCGCGCGAGATGATCCGCTCGCTGAACCCGGACGTGGTGACGCTCGACATCGAGATGCCGAAGATGGACGGGCTGGACTTCCTGGAACGCCTGATGCGATTGCGGCCGACCCCGGTCGTGATGGTGTCCACGCTGACCGCGCGCGGCGCCGACGCGACGCTGCGGGCGCTGGAACTCGGGGCCATCGACTTCGTCTCCAAGCCGCGCCTGGGCATCGCGGCCGGATTGCAGGAACTCGCGGCCGACATCTGCGAGAAGATCCGCGTGGCCTCGCGCGCCCGGCTGGCACGGCACGTGGCGCCGGCACCGGCGGCGCCCGACGGTCAGCCGTTGCTGAAGACCGTGTTGGCGCAGTACTCGCGCATCTCGACCGAGAAACTGATCGCGATCGGAGCCTCGACCGGCGGCACCGAGGCGATCCGCGAAGTGATCAGCCGACTGAGCGCCGATTCGCCCGCCGTGCTGATCACGCAACACATGCCGCCCGGCTTCACGCGCAGCTTTGCGGCGCGCTTGAACGCACTGTGCCGGCTGGCCGTCAGCGAGGCGCAGGACGGCGAGCGGGCGCTGCCCGGACACGCGTACATCGCGCCGGGCGATCGCCACATGAAGCTGGTCCGCAGCGGCGCCAATTACATGATCTCGCTGGACGACGGGCCCCCGGTGAACCGCCATCGTCCTTCGGTGGATGTGCTGTTCAGGTCGGTGGCGGCGGTGGCGGGACAGAATGCGCTGGGCGTGATGCTGACGGGGATGGGCAAGGACGGCGCCGGCGCGATGCTCGAGATGAAACAGGTCGGCGCCTTCAACGTCGCCCAGGACGAGGCGAGCTGCATCGTGTTCGGCATGCCGAAGGAGGCGATCGCGGTCGGCGCGGTCGACGAGGTCCTGCCCGTCACGCAGATTGCCGAGCGGCTGCAGTCGCGCCTGGCCGAGAGCGGCGCCACGCACCGCGTCTGAACGCCGCGTGCGCCAGGCGGCGCCCGCGTCCCGCCCGTCCCATTGCTATGCGGGGGCAGCCTGTCCCTGCATTGCATGTGGTCCATGTCCCTTCGTTGCACATCGTCGAGCGAAGAGTTGAAGCGCAAACATGGGTCAGTTTTCGCCGACTTCTCGACTGAACAATCCCCGTTTTGGTCCGCCTTATTCCATCAACGCGCTGACCGATGTCCGATTTAATGCATTGGTAACGCGCGAACACGCGAGTAGCGCGTCCTCTCGGAAACCGTGAGCACGGCAGTGCCGGCGTGGTGGTGGCAGGTCCGCAGCATGGCAGGGATTCAGTTGGAAACCAGCAGCGCCGGCGTGCCGGTGCACGGACCGCGGTCCCGGGGTGGATGCCGACGGCACCGTGCGCAGCGGCGCGTGCGCGGCTTCTCGCTGGTCGAGTTGATGGTCGCGATCGCGGTGCTGTCGATTCTCGCATCGCTGGCCGTGCCGTCCTTCAGCTCCTTCCTGGGCCGCACCAGCGCGCTCAGCGTCGAGGCCGAATTCGTCAATGCGGTGAGCTTTGCCCGTAGCGAGGCGATGCGGCGCGGACTGCCGGTGGCGGTGACGGCCGCGGCGCCGGTCGCCGGCAACGGGTTCGGCCCGGGCTGGACCATCTGGGTCGACAGCAATGCGAACTCGAGCTACGACACGGGCGAGCCGATCCTTCGCCGGCACGCCGCCTACCCGAGCGGCGTCTCGCTCGGAGACGGCACCGTGACGCAGGTCTATTTCAATCAGCAGGGCTACCTGAACGGCGGCCCGTGGCAGTTCAAGGCCTGCAGCGCCAGCGCCGCAGGAGCAACGGGCTACCAGATCACCATCCTTGCCGGAGGCGTCATCGATGTGCAGGAATCCGTCGCCTGTCCGTAGCGGCAGCGCCGGCCGCCGGGGCGGCTTGCGCGGTTTCTTCCTGGTCGAGGTGCTGGTGTCGATCGTGATCATCAGCATCGGCCTGCTGGGACTGGCCCTGCTGCACGCGGTGGCCGTGGCCAAGGGCAACAGCAGCCTGCTCAGGTCCAAGGCCACCGAACTGGGCTACGCGATGGCCGACCGGATCCGCGTCAATCTGATCGCATCCAATGCCGGCGCCTACGTCAGCATGACCCCGGGCTCGGGCCTGACCGATCCGGGTTGCATCAGCGTCAATTGCACCCCGGCACAGCTTGCGGTCTCCGACTACGTCGAGTGGAGCGCCGAGGTCGCCAGCTCGCTGCCGCAGGGGGCCGGTGTGGTGTGCATCGACAGCACCCCGGACGACGGCACCCCCGCTGCCCCGGCGTGCGACGGCAACGGCAGCGTGCTGGTGGTCAAGGTGTTCTGGTCCGAGAAGGCCGCGCAAGGGCAGAGCACGCCCCAGGTCTTCGTGTTCTCGACGCCGGTGCGGCCGTCATGACGAAGCGCGTTCAAGGCGGCGCCACGCTGGTCGAATTGATGATCGCGATGACGCTCGCGCTGCTGCTGTCGGGCGCGGCCGCCATGATCGCCGTCAACAGCAAATCGGTGTTCCGTGCCAACGCGTCGATCGCGCGGCTGCAGGACAACGCGCGCTTCGCCCTGGACAGCCTGTCGCGCGACATGCGGATGGCGGGCTTTAACGGGTGCGTCGGTGGCGGCAGCCCGCCCTCGAGCAAGCTCAACGCGGGCGGCTTCCAGTACACGTATTCGAGCGGTCTGCTGGGGTTTCACGCGGTCGGCGCGACGTGGACACCCGCGCTGGACTCCAGCATCAGCGGCCTGACGCCGGCGCCGCTTGCGGGAACCGACGTGATGACGGTGCGCACCGTCAGCGGCGGTCCGATCGGCCTGACCGCGGCGATGGCCTCCTCGACCGGGGCGCTTACCGTCGACGCGGCCAGCGGCCTGGCGCTGGGCGACATCGTGATGGCCGCCAACTGTTCCAGTTCGGTAGCCTTCGAGATCACGGCCGATCCGAGCCTCGGGTCGGTCGCGCACGCGGCCGGCGGGCCGGCCCCGGGCAACGCCAGCGCGGACCTGGGCGTCAACTTCGGCACCGACGCATCACTGTACCGGCTGGTCACGCACACCTACTACGTCGCCCCGAGCGTGCTGCAGCCCGGGACCGATTCGCTCTGGCTGTACAGCGTTCCGAACCACGCCGGCACGGCCAATCCGCAGGAAATCGTCGAGGGCGTGCAGAACATCGCGCTGCTGTACGGCGAGGACACCGACGCCGACGGCGTGCCCAACCGCTACGTGACCGCCGATGCGATCGGCGTGTGGAGCAACGTGGTCGCGGTCCGGGCCCAGCTGCTGATGCAGACCGTGCAGAACAACCTGGCGACCTCGGCGCAGCCATACACGTTCAACGGCGTGAGCACCACGCCGACCGACCTGCGCATGCGGATCGTATTGAACTCCACCATTTCGGTTCGCAACAGGAATCCGTGACCATGAAACTCCAGTTTCGTGCGGCCATGCCGCGGGCGCCACAGACCCAGCGCGGGCTGTCGCTGATCGTCACGCTGGTGATGCTGGTCGGGATCACCATGCTCGGGCTGGCGGCCATCGGCGGCACCGTGATGCAGGAAAAGATCACGGGCAACACACGCGACATGAGTCTCGCGTTCCAGGCCGCCGAAGCCGGACTGCGCGACGCCGAGAGCGACATCGCGCAGAACATGAGCCCCAACGCGGCGTTCACTTCGAACTGCAACCTGGGTCTGTGCACCCCGGCGTCGACCTGGCCCACCCCGAGTTCGACCCCGCTGTGGAAGCTGATCAACTGGAGCGGCGGCGCAACGCGGTCCTACGGCGCCCGCACCGGAGCGGCCGCGCTGTCGCCGGATCTGGCGGCCCCGCCGCTGTACGTGATCGAAAAACTGAGCACCCAGCAGCCCGGCCCGGGCGACGCGATGGGGATCGGCCTGGCGCCCAACACCGGCGCCGGAACCTATTACCGAACCACCGTGTACGCGACCGGCGGGCGTCCCGACACCCACGTCGTGGCCCAGTCCATTTACCTGAAGCACTGACCGATGAAGCAGCAACGACTCGTCGCACTCGCGCTCTGCGCCGCCGCACTGGCCCCGTTGCTGGCGCGGGGCGCGGGGCTGCCGGGCTATCTGAACCTGGCGCAGTACCCGCTCTTTCTTTCCGGCAACGTCGCACCCAATGTGCTGGTGCTGTACGACAACTCCGAATCGATGGACGGGACGATGGCGGGCAAACTGATCGCCGGCAGCGATCCGACCACGCGCGGCAACATCGCGCGCAGCGTCATCACCAGCACGATCACCAGTTACCGGACCTCGTTCAACTGGGGCCTGGCCAGCTTCCAGCACGACGGCGACGGCGCCAGCGCCCCGGCCGGCACGCTGTACAACACCTTCGCCTACTATTTCGGCGATTCGTCCACGCCGCCCAGCCCCACCGCGATGGTGTTCACCCACGACTGCGTCAACGGCGTCTCGATGTCCAACGCGGGCGCACGCTGCGTCGCCAACCCGCAGCCGGGCAACGGCTACTCGTACATCACCTATGCGGCCTCCGGCGACGATCCCAGCATCAACGACGTGCTCTACTACAGCGGCAACTTCACGAGCCTGTGGGGCATCGGCATCAACGGCACCACCAGCTACAACGTCTACTCGGGCCGCAACACGACCTCCAACGCCACCAGCTGGACCAGCAGCGACTTCAGCACCAGCGGGTGCGGCATCTGCGGCACCTGGAGCTTCACGCCGACCGATGCCGGCTTCCTGCCGTCGACTCCGCCGTATCCTCGCCAGTTCTGGATTCCCCGCGCCTGGGGATACCTGAACAACCCGAGCGGTGCCGGCCGCATCTGGGAAACGGTGCAGACCGATTCGACCACGCACTACAACCGGATGATGTCGCTGCTGGCACCCGAGACCGGCACCGGCAACAGCGGCGAGATCAAGAACGCGTCCGTTTACACGCCGCTGGAGGGAAGCGTCAAGACGGCCGGCCAGTATTTTTCCGGAACCAGCGGCAACACCAGTCCGATCACGCTGTCGTGCCAGAAGAACTTCGTGCTGCTCGCCACCGACGGCAATCCGACCGCGCAGCTCGACGGCAGCATGTATCCGACCGCTCAGATGGTCAACACCTACAACGCCGCGAGCGGGACCTGGACCTTCTCGCAGGCCGCTCAGGACGTGTTCGGCCAGATCACCGCCCTGCGCAGCACGGCCTTCAACAGCAAGACCTACGACATCCAGACCTACGTGGTCGGGCTGGGCGACACCGTTCAGAACGCGGGGTCGGTGGCGGTGCTCAACCAGTTTGCGCAACTGGGAGGCACCGGGTCGGCCTATCTCGCAACCGACAGCAACAGCCTGGCGGCGGCGTTCGCGACCATCAGCACCGATATCGTGAACAAGATCGCATCGGATTCGTCGGTCGCCCTGAATACCGGTTCGTGGTCCAGCGGCGTGGACCTGTACCAGGCGCGCTTCAGCAGCGGGGGGTGGAGCGGTCAGCTGCTCGCGTTCCCGATCGGTTCGAACGGGGCGCTGGGCTCGCAACTGTGGGACTCGGGGCAGGTCCTGAACGGTCAGGACTGGTCCAGCGGGCGGCAGATCCTGACCTTCAAGCCGTCGGCTGCGGCCGGCACGCACGGGATCGCGTTGCGCTGGCCGGCCAACCCGTCCAGCCCGACCGGCACCGAGCTGGATCCTTCTCAGATCAGCGCCCTGAACACGAATCCGACCGGATCGGTCGACGGCTATGGCGCTCTGCGCCTGCAGTACCTGCGCGGACAGCGCAGCAACGAGCAGGCCAACTGTCCGAGCTGCACGCCGGCCTTCCGCAGCCGCCCCACCTCGGTGCTGGGCGACCTGGTCGACTCGGCGCCGTACTACGTGGCCGCGCCTGCTTACGGCTACCCCGACTCGATGGAGTCGGTCGCGTACAGCTCGTTCGTCTCGACCTACGCCAATCGCGCGCCGATGCTGTACGTCGGCGGCAACGACGGCATGCTGCATGCGTTTGCGGCGTCCGACGGACACGAGGCGCTTGCCTACGTTCCGGCCTCGGTCTTCGCGAACCTGACCCAGCTCACCGGCCCCACCTACGCGCACCGCTTCTACGTGGACGGCTCGCCCACCGTCGGCGACGCGTTTTACGCGAGCAGCTGGCATACGCTGCTGGTGTCCGGCCTGCGCGCCGGCGGGCAGGCGGTGTACGCGCTCGATGTGACCGACCCGAGCAGCTTTTCGGAAGGCAACGCGGCGGCCATTGTGAACTGGGAATTCAGCGACGCCACCGACGCCGACCTCGGCTACACCTTCGGCGCGCCGCTGATCGTCAAGACCAACAACGGGCACTGGTCCGTGATCGTCAGCAGCGGCTACGACAGCACGCAGGCCGATGGGCACGCGAGCACCACGGGCGACGCCTTCCTGTTCGTGCTGGACGCGCAGACCGGCGCCGTCAC
>DASZFP010000190.1:0-20279 GCA_035939615.1 Burkholderiaceae bacterium
CGTCTCGCAGGTATTCGAAGCGCTGGCGCGCGATACGCGCTACTCGATCGTGGTCGATCCGGACCTGAAGACCTCGGTGACGGTCGGCCTGAAGGATGTGACGCTGATCGAGGCGCTCGAGGCGCTGCGCGAGATGTACGGATTCGAGTACCACGTGCAGGGAAGTCGCATCTTCGTTCAGCAGCCGGGGTTGCAGACCCGGGTGTTTCAGGTCAACTACCCGGTGACGACGCGCAGCGGCCGCAGCGACCTGCGGGTGACCTCTGGTTCGATCACGCAGAGCTCGGGCGCGCCGGGCACGCCGGGCGGCTCGCCGCCGACGCCCTCGACTCCCGGAAACGGGACGCAGACGACCCAGGAGTCGAGCCACGTCACGACCCAGAGCCACAACGAGCTCTGGAACGAGATCGAGGCCTCGCTGAAGCTGCTGCTGGCCGTCGACGCGGCCCATGCGGACGGCCGCCAACTGATCGTTTCGCCGCAATCGGGCGTGGTCGTGGTGCGGGCGTTTCCGCGCGAGCTGCGCCAGGTGGAGAACTTCCTGCGGGCAATGCAGGTCAACGTCGAGCGCGAGGTGATGCTGGAGTCCAAGATCATCCAGGTCACGCTGACCGACAGCACGCAGGCGGGAGTGAACTGGTCGGCCTTTCACGCCGGCACCGGCACGCGCGGATCAGCCGGCATGATCACCCCGGGCGCCACGCTGACGCCGAGCGGGCTGCTGACGGACGCGCTGCTCAGCGCAGCGCCCGGAACCAGCATTTCCCAGCCCACGCCCGGCGCCGGGCCGCTGTTCGGCCTGGCCTTTCAGACGGCGAGCTTCGCCGCGTTGATGGAGTTCCTGCAAACGCAGGGCGACGTGCAGGTGCTGTCCAGCCCGCGCATCGCAGCGCTGAACAACCAGCAGGCGGTGTTGAAGGTCGGCACCGACGATTTCTTCGTCACCGGCATCACCACCAATATCTCTTCGTCCTCCACCGTCAACGGTTCGGCCGTGATCACGCCGACGATCACGGTGCAGCCGTTTTTCTCCGGCGTGGCGCTGGACGTGACGCCCCAGATCGACGACGACGGCAACATCATCCTGCATGTGCACCCGTCCGTCTCCAACGTGGTCTCGCGCAGCCAGGACGTGAACCTGGGAACGCTCGGCAATTACACCCTGCCACTGGCCTCGAGCACGGTGTCGGAAACCGACACGCTGGTGCGGGTGAGCGACGGCAACATCGTCGCGATTGGGGGGCTGATGATCGCCAACCGTTCGGACACACGCAGCGGCGTGCCGGGCGTCGCCGACTTGCCCTGGCTGGGACGGCTGTTCAGCTCCAGCCAGCATTCCTTCACCAAGCAGGAACTGGTGATCCTGATGAAACCGACCGTGGTTCAGTCGCAGGCCCAGCTCGATGTGCTGCGCGAGGACGCGCTGCAGCGGATCGGCGTGGCCGTCGACGCCTCCAAACTGTAGAGCGCTTCGATGTATCTGACCCACTTCGGATTGAATGCAGCGCCCTTCGCGCTGACGCCCGACACGGCGTTCGCGTTCTCATCGAGGGCCCAGCGCGAAGCGCTCGACACCCTGGTGCTGGCGGTGGACGGCGGCGAAGGCTTCATCAAGATCACCGGCGAGGTCGGCACCGGCAAGACGCTGTTGTGCCGGCGCTTCCTGGCCCACGCAGTGGGCCAGCCCTCCGAAGCGCGCAGCGCGAAGGAGGGCAGCACGCAGGCGGCCTACCGCACCGCCTACATTCCCAACCCCTGCCTGAGCCCGCGCACGCTGCTGCTGGCGATCGCGCGGGAACTGAAGATCCGTGTTGTGAACGTCAACTCCGACAGCGACGTGCTGGAGGCGCTGAACCGTGCCCTGCTCCGGCTGGCCGCGCGCGGCTTGCGGGTCGTGGTCTGCCTGGACGAGGCGCAGGCGATGCCGGTCGAGACGCTCGAGGCGCTGCGGCTGCTGTCGAACCTGGAGACCGAAAAGCACAAGCTGGTCCAGGTGGTGCTGTTCGGCCAGCCCGAGCTCGACCAGAAGCTTGCGCGCAACGATCTGCGCCAGCTGCGCACTCGAATCGCGTTTCACTACGAGCTCAGTGCGCTGTCGAGCGCAGAAACCGAGGTCTATCTGGCGCACCGGCTGCGCGTGGCGGGGCACCGCGGCAGCGCACTGTTCCCGGCCGAAGTCGCGCAGGCGGTTCATACCTGCGCTCGGGGCGTTCCGCGCCTGGTCAACATCATCGCCCACAAGTCGCTGCTGCTCGCCTACGGGCAGGGGTGCGCGCGCGTGTCGATGCGCCAGGCCCGCGCCGCCGCCAAGGACACGCCCCAGGCGCGCGGCCAGGGACTGCTGGCGCTGCTGGCCTGGACCCGCCGGCTGCGGCTCAGGATCGGTTACTGACATGCGAAGGCGCAACCGATGAGTGTGTTGAATACGATGCTGCGCGACCTGGAGCGGCGCGGAGAGCGCCCGGCGCAGCCGTTGCCCGCACGCTCGCCGGACTGGATCTCGGCGGCCACCAGCGGCACGGCCGCGCTGCCGCGCCGGCACACACTGGCGCTGCGGGCCGCGCTGTGGCTCGCCGCCGCCGCCGCGGCCGCGGTGCTGACCTTCTGGCTGTGGCCGCGCTTCCTGCACGGCCCCGCCAAACCGAATCCAGCCGCCCGGCACGCGGCGCCATTGCCGCTGCCGGTTGCCGAAGCGCCGGCCAGCCCGGCCGCGCAACCGCTGCCGCCACCGGCCAGCGTCGTCCAAGCCGCGCCGGCCGAATCGGCGGTGCAGGCCGCAGCCGCCGAGCCCGTGCCGCAAGCCGCCCCGTCCCCAGCGCGGCCCGCTATGCCCCGCCCCTCGCACCGCCCTGCGCCGGTAAAAGCCAGCCCCGCCCCTGCACCTCAGAACGCCGAAACGGCCGCCGAAGCGGGCCCCGGCGCAGCCGCTGCGGCGCCGGCCGTGACGCACAGCGCGAAACAGTCTGAGCTGACGCACGCGATCGACCTGATCGGCCGGGGACGCACGACCGAAGCGGCTCAGCTGCTCGTCGAGGCGCTCGCCAGGCGTCCGGACTGGGAAGAGGCGCGCACGACGCTGGCCGCCTTGCAAGCCGAAAGCGGCGACCGCCGCCTGGCGCTGGCGACGCTGCTCGGCGGCGTGGCGACCGACCCGCGGCGCTTTGCGCCCACGGCGGCCCAGCTGCAAGCTGAGGACGACCCGGCCGCCGCGCTGCACACGCTGGAGAAGGTTCCGCTCGAGGCTCGCGGTCAGGCCTATCACGCGCTGGCCGCGGCAGTGGCTCAACGCGCCGGCCAGCATCAGCTCGCGGTCGTCGAATACGGTGCTGCGCTGCGGGCTGCGCCCACCGACGCGGTGACGTGGGTGGGCCTGGGCGTATCGCTGCAAGCGCTCGGGCGCAACGCCGAGTCGCTCGCCGCCTACCGAGGCGCAACGGGCGAGGCGCTCAGCGCCGACCTGCGCAGCTTCGTCGAATCGCGGATCCGCGCCTTGCAGACGACCGTGGCCCCCGCCGCGCCCTAGCGGCCGACCGCAAGGCCAGCTCGCTAGCGATCACCAGCGGCCAGAAACGCGTTCAGTTCCGGCAACGGCATCGGGCGGCCGAACAGGTAGCCCTGTGCCTGCGAGCATCCGGCGCGCCGCGCCAGTTCGAACTGCTCCTCGGTCTCCACGCCCTCGGCCACGACCCGCGCGCCGAAATGGCGGCCCAGTGTCGTGATGGCCCGCAGGATCGCCATCGAGGCGGCGTCCTCGGCCAGGCTGCGGACGAAGCTGCCCTCGATGTTCAGGGCGTCGGCGAAGCAATCGCGCAGCAAGGTCAGGCTGCAGGACCCCGTTCCGAACTGATCGAGCGCCACACCGACGCCGGTTTCACGCAGCAACGCGAGCCGCTCGATTGCGACCTCGACCTCCGCCGGCTGGCGGCCCAGGCTCGATTCGGTCACCTCGATCTGGAGGCGACGCGCCGACAGCCCGGTTTTCTGCAGGATTCTGGCGACGACCGTGTTCACATCGGAGCCGCGAAATTCGCGCGCCGACAGATTCACCGACAAGCCGATCTCGGGCGGCCAGTCGGCCGCGGCGGCGCACGACTGGGCCAGCACCGCCTCGCCGATCGGAACGATCAGACCGCTCTCCTCGGCCAGGTCGACGAACTGGCCGGCGGGCAGCAGCCCGAAACGCGGGTGCAGCCAGCGCACCAGGGCCTCGACTCCGACCACGCGCCGGGTCCGCACGCTCACGCGCGGCTGGTAGTGCACCAGGAATTCGTTCGAGCGCAGCGCCTGACGCAGGTCCGACTGCAACTGCAGGCGCCGCGATTCGCGCTGCGCCACGATCGGATCGAAGAACTGATAAAAGCGCGTCGAGGTTTCACGCGCGTACTGCAGCGCGCTCAGGGCTCGCTGCATCAGCGAACCGGCGTCGGTGCCGTCGGCCGGACAGACCGCCACGCCCATGGTGGCGCTGACGCGCACTTCCTGCCCATCGACGCGCAGCGGCGCGTCGATCAGATCGATCAGCTTGCGCGCGACCGGCGTGGCATCGCCGGAGGCGCGCAGGTGTGTGAGCACCACGCCGAACTCGCCGTCGCCGATCCGTCCCACCAGGTCGCAGCCCCGCACCGCCAGCCGCAGACGCTCTCCGATCAGGCGGGCCGCATGGTCGGCGGCGCGAAATCCCATCGAGCCGCGCAACGCGACGAGCTGCTCGACGCCGACCAGCAGCACAGCCGCCGGCTCGGCAGCGCCCTGATGCTCGAGCGTCGCGCGCGCGAGTTGCTCCTCGAACAGTCTGCGGTTCGGCAATCCCGTGGCCGGATCGAAGCGCTCGGCGGCCAGCGCGCTCGCCTGCGCGGCGGCGCGCTCGTGCAGCTCGGCGATCAGCCGCTCGCTGGTCCATGCCAGCTCCGTATCGCGTTCGGCGATGGTGCGCTCCAGCGCACGCAGCCGACCGGGCGGCTCGGCCGACGGCCGGGAAGGATCGTTCTCGGTGGTATCGGATGGCTCCATGGCAGCGAATGATTTCCGGTAAGGAGGCGCGCGCAGCGCCCTGAGCGGGTTTGTCCGATTTTCGCGGGCCGGCCGCCGGCGGGGTCGCGCGATAACGCCGCATTCCGGCTTCAAATCCTAAGGCTCGAATTGCCCCGGATACGCGGGGCAATTCGCGGCGACGGTCACCTAAGAAAGTCTCGATTTGTGCCGAACATTGAACAATAGGCCGTCAAGCGGCCGCCGTTTCGAGAGTGAACCCCGGTGATCCTGTTTCTGGACTTCGACGGTGTGCTGCACCCGGATCCTTGCTATGACGCCAAACGCCTGTTCGAGAACGCCCCGCGCCTGGCTCACACATTGCGCGGTTTTCCGCGCGTCACGCTGGTGCTGTCCACGTCGTGGCGGCAGACCCGGCCATACGAGCAGCTTGTCGCCATGCTGCCTGCACCGCTGCGCCAGCGCGTCATCGGCGCGACCCCGAACTTCAGCGACTGCTCGCCCAGCGCCGCACTGGTCCCGTACCGGCGCCAGGCCGAGTGCCTGCACTGGATGCGGCAGAATCGTCTCCAGGACGAAGCCTGGCTCGCGCTGGACGACCGGCCGAACTGGTTCGCGCCGTACTGTGAAAACCTGATCGCCTGCCATCCGCAGACCGGCTTCGACGCGGCCGCGCGAGCGCGCCTGCGCAGCACGCTGCAACGTCACTTCGAACGTCACACCAGCGTGGTGGACCTGCTGATCGAGTAGACCCGATCGCGGCGGCCCGGCCGCCGCGTCGATCGAAACATCCCCACATTCCGGGCCAAGGTATATTGGCGCCCGGATCGGCGGGCCCATGCGCGCCGGTCCCACGCTTCACGACAACAACCATCAATGGGCACCCGGACCGGCACGGCCGGCTTGCCGGCGCTGACTCTCGGCGCCGTCGGCGTCGTCTATGGCGACATCGGCACCAGCCCGCTGTACGCGGTGCAGGAATCCTTCAATCCGGTGCACGGCATCGCGCCGGGGCCGGCCAACGTGATCGGCGTGATCTCCGTGATGGTGTGGACGCTGGTGCTGATCGTGGCCCTGAAGTACGTCGTGCTGATCCTGCGCGCCGACAACCGCGGCGAAGGCGGCATCATGGCCCTGACCGCGCTCGCCTCCTCGGCGGTCGGACGAGGGTCGCGCCGCTTCTCGATGGTGGTGGGCCTGGGGCTGCTCGGTGCGGCGCTGTTCTGCGGCGACGGCGTGATCACGCCATCGATCTCGGTGCTCAGCGCGGTCGAAGGGTTGGAGGTCGCCACCCCCGCTTTCAAGCCCTACGCCGTGCCCATTTCCGTCGCGATTCTGACGGCCTTGTACATGGTGCAGAAAAACGGAACCGGCCGCATCGGCTCCCTGTTCGGACCGGTGCTGGCGGTATGGTTCCTGGTGATCGGGGCCACGGGCCTCGCCAGCATCTGCCGGGCCCCGCAGATCCTGGCGGCGCTGGACCCGTTGCGCGGGTTCGACTTCATGCGCCGCAACGGCGTGGTCGGTTTCGCCGCGCTGGGCGCGATCGTGCTGTCGGTGACCGGGGCCGAGGCCTTGTACGCCGATCTGGGCCACTTCGGAAAACGCGCCATCCGCACCGCGTGGTTCTCGCTGGTGTTTCCGTCGCTGCTGCTGAACTACCTGGGCCAGGGGGCGCTGCTGCTCACCAACACAGGCGCCGCCGACAATCCGTTCTACCGGCTGGTGCCGTCGTGGGGCGTGGTGCCGATGGTCGTGCTGGCCACGGCCGCCACCGTGATCGCCTCGCAGGCGACGATCTCGGGAACGTTTTCGTTCGTCAAGCAGGCGATCCAGCTCGGATACCTGCCCCGGATGCAGATCGTGCAGACCTCGGCGCACTCGCTGCACCAGGTCTACCTGCCCGACGTGAACTGGCTGCAGTACCTGCTGGTGGCGAGCGTCACCATCGCCTTCGGCAGCGCCAGCGCGCTGGCGGCCGCCTACGGAATCGCCGTGACCGGCACCATGCTGATCACGACGCTGCTCACGTTCCAGGTGCTGCGCTACGGCTGGAAGTACCCGCTGTGGCTGGTGGTCAGCGCAACGGGGCTGTTCCTGCTGGTCGACGTGGCCTTTTTTTCAGCCAACACGCTGCGGATCGTGCAGGGCGGCTGGTTTCCGCTCGCGATCGCCGCGGTCGTCTTCTTCGTGATGGTGACCTGGAGCCACGGCCGCCAGTTGGTGCGGCAGCGGCTGCAGAAAGAGGCGGTGCCGCTGTCGGTCGTCATCGGGTCGCTGGTCGCGTCCCCGCCCCCGCGCGTGTCGGGCACGGCCGTTTTCCTGCGCGGCGAGCAGGAGGGCGCGCCGCGCGCGTTCATGCACAACCTGCTGCACAACAAGGTGCTGCACGAGCACGTGGTCTTTCTGACGGTGCACGTGTCCGAGGTGCCGTGGGTGCCGGCCGAGCAGCGGGTCAAGGTGTGCCCGCTCGGGCACGAGTTCTGCCAGGTCGACGTCTACTGGGGCTTCATGAACGAGCCCGATGTGCCCAAGGCGCTGGAGCTTTGCAAATCGCAGGGGCTGACCTGCAACCCGATGGAAACCTCCTACTTCCTGAGCCGCCAGCGGCTGGTGCCGGCCGTCGGCCAGGGACGCATGTCGCGGTGGCGCGAGCGCATCTTCGCGGCGATGGTGCGCAACTCGGCCGACCCGGCCGATTATTTCAAGCTGCCCACCAACCGGGTCGCGGAGCTGGGGGCGCAGATCGAAATCTGACCGCTGCAGCGCCTGACCAGCCCGTAACGTCGCTAGCGCACGCCGAGCAGTTCGACGTCGAAAATCAGCGTCGCATTGGGCGGAATGGCGCCTCCAGCCCCGCGCGCGCCATAGCCCAGTGCCGCGGGGATGATGAGCCTGCGCTTGCCGCCGACCTTCATCCCGGCAACGCCCTCGTCCCAACCGCGAATGACGCGGCCCGCGCCCAACGTGAAGTCGAACGGCTGGCCGCGATCGACGCTGGAATCGAATTTCTTGCCGGCGCTGCCATCGGGATTCTGCAGCCATCCGGTGTAATGGACGCTGACGTGCTGTCCGGCACTGGCTTGCGCCCCGGTGCCGACGACGAGATCCTTGAATTCGAGGCCGGAGTCGGTCTTGGTGTTCATCGTGGTGTCGGTTGCCGCTTTCGGTTGCTCGGCACCTGAGGCGCCGAATGGACCCGCGAGGGATCCGTAAAAAAGGACAGTTCCCAGCAATATCGACAGCGGGAAATAGGAGTATCGCATGGCTGAATACCTCGGTTCGTCAGGCGCTGGACGCTTTTGGACATTGCCATGAATTGTATGCTCAGGGCCAGTCCCTGATGACGAGCCGCTGAGATAGAAAGCCGGTGAGCGTGCGCCCCGAGGCTGGCGTTGTACTGATACTTTCGGCGCTGGTCGCGATTGGCGGGCCCGTCGGCCTGGGGCTTGCGGGCCTGCTTCGAAAGGACCCGACACGGGCTGCAGACCCGAGGAGTCAACTCCCCTGGGACGGGCGACTGACGATTTCATCCGCTCTCATCTACACGCTGGCCTTCAACCTGATCTTCCTGTTGCAGGAGCTATTCCTCGTCCTGCCCAAAGCACTGACTCCCGGTCTTCACGCCACGCTCTATCACAACAACCACGGCTGGACCGGTGAGAACCCATTGGCGCGCCTGTTCCAGGGCACGGGTGCACTGGTGATCCTGCTGGTGGGACTGGCCGCCATGGGGTGGCTGAAACGCTCGCCGGGCAGGTCGACAACGCTTCGTCTGTTCGTTATCTGGATCGCCTTTTGCGGCCTTTTCGAGTCACTGCCGCAGGTCGTCGTGGGCGCGGTCCTTCCACAGAACGACGTCGGCATGGCCATGGACTATCTGCGCCTGCCGCCGATCGCAATGCTGGCGGCGGCGATCGCGTCACTGGCGGCGATCGCCGCCGCGGGCAGCTGGCTGGCGTTGCCGTTGCTTGAGGTCGCCGACGACCCGGCGCGTGTGGAGGGGCGTGCCCGGCGGACTCAGTTCATCTTCCGGACCGCCACGCTGCCGGCACTGTCGGCGATCCTGCTGATCCTGCTGTTCCGCGTACCCGGATCGATCGACCAGGTCGTAATCGTACCGGTCGCCGTGACTGTGATCGGTGTTGTCTGGATTCAGGCAAGTGCCTGGCGTTACACCGAATTCGACCTGGCGATGCGCCCGGAAGCGCCATCGATCCGCGCTCCCCTGGTTGCGCTCCTTCTCCTTCTGGTTGTCTTTCAGGTCATCTTGCGGCCCGGTATTGCGTTCTAGTGTTGCGGTTCGGCGTCACTCCATCCGCACCACCACCGGCGGCACATTCTCGCTCGCCGCCTGCGCAGCCAGCGCCGGAATGTCGGTCTCGGTGACCGCGCGCCACCGGCCCAGCTCGACGCCGAGGCGCTGGTCCAGGCGCGCGAACACGTCCAGCATCGGCTGCGTGGGGGCCGTGTCCGCATTCTCGATGAGGTGGCTGAACGAATCGAACTGCTCGTTCAGCATCGAGGGATAGCGCAGCGTTCCCTCGGTGCTCTTCAGCTTGACCTGGATCAGCGCCTGCTCGATCGGCGCAATCGTCTTTTCCAGCTTGTCGATCGTGGCGAGCAGGCTCTTGCCCCGATCGCCTGCTTCAAGCCGGGACCGCAGCGATTCCAGGTCGCTGCGCACGCCCCGGATCTGGTTGATCGCCCGATGCATCTGGCCGATGCGTTCGCGCACGCGCATCGACAGGTCGAACTGTTCGCGCAGGGCATCGAGCGAATGCGCGGTGCGGGGGTCGGGCAGCACCTCGAGCTGCGCCGTCTCGCTCTTGCCGTTCCAGCTCAGCGTCAGCCGGTAAGTACCGGGCAGCACGATCGGGCCTTCGGGCCCGTTGCCCCCATAAAACGCTCCCGGCGTTTCCAGCGGCGAGGCCCAGCGCAGGTTCCACGCGAAGCGGTTCATTCCCTCCTTGGCCGGGATCATGTCGGCCGGCTTTTCCAGGTCGGGCCACTCCGGCGGCTGCTCGAACTTGCTTTTCTTCTTCTGGCTCGAAAACGTCTGCACCACGTTGCCCTGGGCGTCCTGGATCTGAAGCGTCACCTCTTCGCCCGGCGTGCCGCGGAACCAGTAGTCGATGAATGCCCCATTGGGCGACAACCCCACCGGTCTGCGCTTGTCGATCTGCTCCGGATAGTGCAGGCGCACCGTCGCGCTCGGCTGGTAAAGGACCATGTCCTTGGCGGCGAGCCGCGCCGTCGCCTGGCGCAGCGGGGCCAGATCGTCCAGGATCCAGAACGAGCGGCCGTTGGTCGAGATGGCCAGATCGTCGTCCTTGACGACCAGGTCGGTGACCGGCGTGACCGGAAGGTTCAGCTGCAGCGGCTGCCAGTGCTGGCCGTCGTCAAACGAGACGAACACGCCCAGCTCGGTGGCCGCGTACAGCAGCCCCTTCCTTTTGGGGTCCTCGCGCACAGCCCGCACGAAGGCACCGTCGGGAATGCCGCTGGTCACCTTCGACCAGCTGCTGCCGAAGTCGCTCGTCTTGAAAATGTAGGGACGCGTGTCGTCGAGCTTGTGCCGCTCGACCGCGATGTACGCGCTGGCCGCGTCGTGCGGCGAGGCGTCGATCTGGCTGACCGTGCCCCACTCAGGCATCGCCCCCGGCGTGACGCTGTTCCAGGTCTTGCCGCCGTCGCGCGTGAGGTGGACCAGGCCGTCGTCCGTTCCGGCCCACAGCAGGTCCTTCTGCACCGGCGATTCGGCCAGGGAGAACACCGTGTCGTAGTACTCGACGCTGGTGATATCGAGCGTGATCGGCCCGCCCGACGGCTTCTGCTTGGACTTGTCGTTGCGGGTCAGGTCGGGGCTGATCGCGCTCCAGTGCCGGCCGGCGTCGGCGCTCTTGAAGACGACCTCGGCGCACGTGTACAGAACATTCGGATCGTGCGGCGACAGCAGCACGGGCTCGGTCCACTGGAACCGGTGCTCCAGGCTCTCCGCACCCAGCCCGGAGGTATCCAGGGGCCAGACGTTGATGTACTGAACCTGCTTGGTGCGTTTGTCCCAGCGCGTGAGCGTGCCGCCGTTGTCGCCGGCAAAGACGATGTTGGCGTCTCTCGGATCGGGCGCGATCGATCCGCTCTCGCCGCCGCCCACGTCGTACCAGTCGCCGGCGCCGATCGTTCCTTCATCGGTGCGGCTGGCGATCGCGACCGAACCCAGGTCCTGCTGCGAGCCGTACAGGCGATAGGGATAGTCGTTGTCGGCGACCACGTGATAGAACTGGGCGGTGGGCTGATTGTCCTGGCGCGTCCAGCTCTTGCCACCATCGAGCGTGATCGTGACGCCACCGTCATTGCCGTCGATCATCCGCTGCGGATTGGCCGGATCGATCCACAGCGCATGGTGGTCGCCGTGGGGCGCGGGAAGCAGCGTGAAGGTCTTGCCGGCGTCGGTCGAGCGGAACAGGCCCGTGTTCTGGACGTACACCGTGTCGGCGCTTTTCGGATCGGCGAAGATGTGGCTGAAGTACCAGGCCCGCTGGCGGAAGCGCTCGTCGTCGTTGACGCGCGTCCAGTTCTGGCCGCTGTCGTCCGAGCGGAAAATACCGCCCTCCTCCGCTTCGATCGATGCATACACGCGGCTGCCGTCGGCGCCCGATACGGACACGCCGATCTTGCCCTTGATCCCCTTGGGCAGGCCGTTGCCTTCCAGCCGCGTCCAGGTGCTGCCGCCGTCGACCGACTTGTACAGACCGCTTCCCTCGCCGCCGCTCGTCAGACTCCACGGCGTGCGCACCACCTCCCACAGCGCGGCGTACAGGATGCTCGGACTGTGCGGATCGAACACCACGGCGATGCCGCCCGAGCGGTCGTTCTTGTAGAGCACCTTTTCCCAGGTCCGGCCGCCATCGAGCGTGCGGAAGATGCCGCGCTCCGGGTTCGGCCCGTAGGCGTGCCCGAGCGCGGCAACGAATGCGATGTTCGGATCGCGCGGATGGATGATCACGGCGCCGATGTGCTGGCAATCGCGCAGCCCCATGTTGCGCCAGGTGCGGCCCCCGTCCGAGGACTTGTAGATGCCGTCGCCATTGGCCACGTTGCCGCGGATGCTGGCTTCTCCCGATCCCGCGTACAACACGTTCGGATCGGACTCGGCAACGGCGAGCGCGCCGATCGAGGCGATCGACTCCTTGTCGGTGAGCGGCGTCCAGTTGGCGCCGCCATCGCCCGACTTCCACACGCCGCCCGCCGCGGCGCCGAAGTAATACTGGGTCGGATCCCCAGGCACGCTGGCCACCGCGACCGAGCGGCCGCCGCGGAATGGTCCGATCAGCCTCCATTTCATGCCGTTGAACAGGCTGTCCGGAACGGGCTGCCCAAAAACCGGCAGGGCAAACAGCACCAGCGACCACAGCAGCGCCTTGCGCAGCAAGAGCATCAGAGAACTCCAGAGCGGGTTATCGAACAGGATGAGCGGAGCGCCGACCTCTCAGGGCCGGCGCTCCAGGGCCATTGCACCGCCTGGCGCACAGCCCGCGGCAGCAAGCTTACGCAACTGTAGCGCGCCGGGTAATCCCTCAGCGGGCGCGAGCCCGCCGGTCATTTCTGGGCCTGCGCCAGCTCGTCCGGCGTGTCGACGTCCTGGAAGATGGCCTCGGTATCGAACGGCACCGCACGCACGGACCCGGCGTACCGCTCGAGCAGGCCGCGGGCTCCGGTGTCGCCGCTGAGCGCGCCCAGGGCCGGGAAGAAATCCTTCGGCCACAGCACGGGCTGGCCGCGCCGGCCGTCGCGCCACGGCGCGACGATGGCCGGCCGGCGCGGATCAAACGCATCGATCAGCCGGTCGATGTGGGCCGCCTCGATCCACGGCATGTCGGCCAGCTGCACCAGCGCCGCATCGAGCGTGTCGGGCAGCGCCGCCAGCCCACACCGCAACGAACTCGACAGTCCCGTGGCGTATTGCGGATTGCGCACCGCGGTGACGAGCTTGGGGGCCGGCACCGCCTGCAGCGCAGCCTCGACCCGCTCGGCCTGCCAGCCGGTCACCACCACCACCTGGCTGCAGGCCGACTCGACGGCGCAGCGCACCGCGCGCTCGATCATCGTCACGCCGCCGATCTCGCACAGCAGCTTGTTGCGCCCCTGCATCCGGCTCGAGGCGCCGGCCGCCAGCACCAGGGCTGCGACGCGGCCGCTCACGGCGCAACGCTGCGATAGCGTTCTTGCACGATCTGCGCCAGCGTGGCCAGCGCGATCTCGGCCGGCGAGCGCCCTCCCAGCGCGAGCCCGACCGGGGCGTGAATCCGGCCGACCTGATCGGCCAGCCCGAGCCGGGTCAACCGCTCCACGCGTTGCGCGTGGGTGCGCGCGCTGCCCAGCGATCCGATGTAGAAGGCGGGGCTCCTGAGCGCGGCCGCCAGCGCCGGATCGTCGATCTTCGGATCGTGCGTCAGCGTGACCACCGCGGTGCGTGCATCCGGCGCCAGCCGCGCCATCGCCTCGTCGGGCCATTCGTTGATCAACGTGACGCTCGGAAACCGCCCGGCATGGGCGAAGCCGCTGCGCGGGTCGATCACGGTCACCTCGAACCCGGCCAGCGCCGCCATCGGGGCCAGCGCTTCGGTCACGTGCACCGCGCCCACCACCAGCAGGCGCGGGGGGCCGGCATAGACCCGCACGAACAGGTCCTCGCGCTGCGGCAACGGACCGCTGCGTTCCTGCCGAACACTGCGGCCGACCGCAGCGACGAGCTCGGGTTCCAGGTCCAGGTCGCCGCACAGGACCTCGTGCTCGACCAACGCCTGGGCTCCGTCGCTCAGCCGGGTCACCAGGGCCATCGCCGCGCGCCCTGATCCGGCCGCCATCAGCCGGTCCAGGATATCCCGTCTCATTCGACCCGCTCGACGAAGACCTCTACCTGGCCTCCGCAGGCGAGCCCCACCTGCCAGGCCTGCTCGTCGCTGACGCCGAATTGCAGGCGGCGCGGCTGGCCGTCTCGCATCACCGCCTGGGCCTCGTGAATCACGGCCGCCTCGATGCAGCCGCCCGATACGGAGCCGACGAACTGGCCGGTGCTGTCGACGGCCAGGTGGCTGCCGGCCGGGCGCGGCGACGAGCCCCAGGTGCGCACCACGGTGGCCAGAGCCACACCGCGCCCCAGATCGCGCCACTGCCGGACCTGCTGGAGAATCTGGCTGGATTCGATGTCCATGCGTCCGCCTATGGGCCGCGCCCTGCGGCGCCGACCAGGATGCCCGGAAGGTCGATCGCGATCAGGCCGCGGGCCGCTCCAGCCGCAGGCGGAACACGGACGAGTCGACCTGCAGCAATCCGCGGGCGTTTTCTCCCAGCACGACGATCACGCGATCGCCGTGGCGCGCCAGCCGAGCCAGCAGGCGCTGGACCTCGTCGCGCTCGCTTTCGAGCAGGGCGTCGATCCGCAGCGTCAGCGACGAGTGCGTCGCACGCAGCAAACGCTCCAGGTGGCGGCCGGCCAAGGCCAGGAACGCCCGGCAGGACCCGGCCGGCAGGCTGATGGACACGTGCGGCAGCGCGCTCGCCTGCGACAGCACCACGCCGACCCCGCTCAACGAACGAGAGGCGAGCTTCTGGATCTTGCTGAAGCGCCGCGCCACGATCCGGTGATGCGCCAGCGCCACCGGCTCGGGCCTGAAATGGCGGCTGGTGTAGTCCTGCATCGCCAGCCCCATGATCCATTCCGAAATGAACAGCGACAGCTTGCGTGGGGCGGTCCACGGCACCGTGCGCATGAAATGCCAGATCCGCACTGGCCCGCCGCGCAGGACGCCCCGCACCACCAGGCGCCACACGATCCCCAGGCTCTGCGCCGGCGAGTAGTCGCCGTCGTACACCGGCCGCGGCATGAAGCGCAGCTTGTTGGCCACCCGCTGAGCCATGGCCGAATCGCGCGCCAGCCGGCGCACCATCCGCTGGTAGCCGTCGACCAGCTCGCCATAGCTCATCCGCTTCGGGACCACGTTGGTGGCCGCCTTCGTATTGTCGGCGCTGTCCAGGTCGCGCAGCCGCCCCTCGGCCCGCAGCCGGTCGTACAGCGGCGTTTTGGGCAGCGCCGTCAGCAGCCCGACCATCGCGACCTGGATGCCGGCATCCACGATGAAGCGGTACTGGAGATCGAACGTCTCCACCGTGTCGTTATCGAACCCCACGATGAAGCCCGCCAATACGTCGATGCCGTGCTGGTAGATCCGCCGCAGCGACACCTGCAAGTCCTCGCGCGTGTTCTGCGACTTCAGGGTCTGCTTCAGCGTCTCGGGATCGGGCGACTCGATCCCGATGAAGACCCAGGTGAACTTCGCCTGCCGGAACAGCTCCAGCAACTCCGGCTCCTGTGCCAGATTGATCGTGGCTTCGGTTCCGAACCGGAACGGAAAACCATGCCGGCGCTGGTAATCGACCAGCATCCGGACCAGTTCACGCGCCACCGCCTTGTTGCCGATCAGGTTGTCGTCGACAAAAAACACGCTGCGCACACCGAGCTGGCGCAGCGTATCGAGCTCGCGCTCGATCTGCGCCAGCGTCTTGTGGCGCGGCTTGCGTCCGAACATCACGATGATGTCGCAGAACTCGCATCGGAACGGGCAGCCTCGCGAGAACTGCATCGTCGGCATCGCATAGCGATCGAGCTTCAGCAGGTCGAAGCGGGGCGTGGGCGAGTCCTCCAGCCGCACCACGCCGGTTTCCTGGTACAGCGCCTGCGGCCTGCCCAGTTCGAAATCGGCGCAAAAACGCGGCCAGATGTACTCGGATTCTCCCGCCACGACCGTGGAGGCCAGGTCGATGTAGCGTTCGGGGCACAGCGAGGCGAAGCTTCCGCCGGCCACCACCGGGTAGCCGGCCTGCCGGAAGTGCTCGATCAGCTCCCGCTGGCGCTCGAACTGCACGCCCATGCCGCACACGCCGATCAGGTCCGCCTCGGGAGCGAGCGGTACCGATTCGACGTTCTCGTCGACGATCGACACCTCCCAGTGGGGCGGACACAGCGCGGCCAGTGTCGCCAGTCCCAGGGGCGGGTTGACCGAACGCTTCGAGGGCAGCACCTGGTCGATGGCCCAGCGCAGACTCCAGAAGCTTTCGGGGAACCGCGGATTGATCAGAAGGAGTTTCATGCGCGCTCCCGGGTAGTGTGCATTTGTACAGCGCCCACGGGCGTGCACAAACGGCATGACCGACCTTATACACGCCTGCGATCGGCTCGTCGCGCCCCGGAATAACAAACCCCGCCCGAGGGCGGGGTCGCGGCCGAACCGGGGTCCAGCGTCAGTGGTCGACCGGAGCAAACAGGTCCGACATCAGCGGCACGTTTTCGTCGGCGGCATGATTCAGGTAGCTCAGACCGAAACCGGCCTCGATCGTCTTCAGCAGCGAGAAGTGGTTGTACTTGACGTTCGAAGTGGTCTTGCTGACACCGTAGTTGGTCTCCACGATCGTCACCACCTGGTTGGGCAGGCTGCTGTAGTCGTTCTCGTCCCACACCACGACGATCGCGTTGCGGCCGTGCTTCCACGCGTCGGACGCGTGGATGGCTCCGACGAGGTTCTGCACCGTGACGTCGCCGGCCTGGATCGACAGGCTGTCGGTCGAGCAGTAGGGGCCGACCTCGCTGGAGCCGCGGCCGTGCTGATCGTGGCACTGGTCGGGCACGATGAACGAGTAGTTCGGCGCTTCGCCCGACTTCAGATCGGCGTACAGGCGTTCGAACCCGACCGAGTTGCTCAGGCTGCTGTCCGGATCGGCACCGGCTTGAACGTTGGCGAAGTACACGAACGGGTTGTGCTTGACCGCATACAACTTCGGCATCCCGGTCACGGCCGTCGTGAGGTCCGAGATCACGCCGTCGCTGTTGTTGACCTTGTCGGCGCCGTAAGGCGGCAGGCTCTGTTGATAACTCTTCCAGGTCAGGCCCGCCTCGACCAACTGGTCGGCGACGGTCTTGCCCACCGTGATGGCCGGGGCGATCGGGTCGTTGTAGATGGGAGAGGCGGTCGAGCCTTCGTTGGTGGTATCGATGGCCGGAGTGGCTGCGTCCATGCCGGCGCCGGCGATCGGGCAGGTGTTGGGCGCGCCTTCCAGGGACGGCGTGTTGGTTTCCAGGTTGGACTTGCACGCGGTGTTATGCCAATCGGGCGAGTTATCGTTGACGATGCCGAAATTGGAGCCGCCGACGATTTCCAGGTAGTTCGTCAGGCTCGGATGGCCGACGCCGAAATAGTTGGTCGCCAGGTTGGCACTGTTCGCATAAGAGGTCACGAACGGCGCATTGACGTCGCCGTAGATCTGGCCGAAATAGTGATTCTCCATCACGATCAGGAACACGTGGTCCAGGCGCGGAATCCGACCTTCCGCTTGTTCCCTGGCCAGCGCAGGCGCGGCGCCAAACGCCACGCCAAGGCCCAGTGCGATCGCAGTCTTAAGCATTTTCATGATGTCCTCCTCCGAGCGGCGAACCCGTGAGGCTATTGCGACTTTGTGACGCTGCGATGATCAGCGGCCGGCCACATCCGGTTCGGTCGTCGCCGGCTCCCCGATGTACAGGTACAGGCTCGAGCTGCCGTCGCGGGCGCGGCCGTACGCGAGGTACAGCGGGCCGATCGGGCTGTCCAGCAGGAAAAAGAGCGAGGCCGACTTCATCGTGCGGGTCGGCCCGCCGACGACGATCGGACGGCCCAGCCGCCCCGCCTCCAGTGACATACCGGCGTACAGGCCGTTAAGAAACGGCAGCGGGGCCAGCTGGTAGCGGTAAATGGCACGCGCGAACTGCAGCGACTGGCCGTTCAGGGAACCGATCCGGTAGCCGGACTGCTGCAGAAAGCCGCCCCATTGATATACGTCGTAGCGCGGCAGGTCGTTGGCGCCGAAGCGGCCCTTGAATGTGGCCCCCAGATCGAGCGTGCTGGCGCCCACCGATTCGGCGCCCGATGCGCTCACGTCCCAGCGCGTGTACGAAGACTCGCCGCCCAGCGTCGTGCGCGACGCAAAAAGGCCCCCCGTTGCCGCAAAGCCCGAAAGCGGCGCCACCAGCCGATCGTATTCGTCGGCGCGCAGCCGCGCGTGCCAGGCCCCCACCCCGACCCGGTCGGGTCCCGGCGAAAGCGACTCGGGTCCCTGGTCCAGCCGTTGCTGGATGCGGCCGATCTGGACCCCGGTGCGCAACTCGGCGGCCCGCCCCAGGCGGGCTCCGAAGTCCACGCCGGTCAGGCCCTCGTGCAGCACGTAGCGTGCCGCACGCCGGCCGCCCGCGAACACGTCGTCGACGTCGCGGCCGAGCTCCGCGTACGGCACGATGAAGAAAATCTGGTCGACGCCGAGCGGCTGGTACAGCTCGGTCGCCAGCCGGTCCTGCCGCCCCAGCTCCAGCAGCGTGCGCCATTCGGCACCGAGCGAGTCGATCCAGGTGCGCCGGTACGCCGCCAGCGCCTCGAAGCGCGACTCCCCGCGAAGGTCGTAAGCGCCCTCCAGTCCGAACTGCAGGAAATTCGGGCCCCACGACTTCTCGGCCGCGTCGATGCTCACCACGCGCTGGCCCGACTCGTTCAGCAGGGCGTAGCTGATGTTCTCGAAGTCCCCGCCCGCGTACAGGCGCCTGACATCGGCTTCCAGCTGCGCCTGCTGCAGAGGCTGCCCCGCCCGCGTCTGCATCTGGGCCCGCACCACGTCCGGGTTCACACGCGCAAAAGGTGGCAGCCGCACCTCCGCAATCGGGCGCGCATCGTCCGTGACGCTGCCGCGCCGGCGGGCCAGCAGCTGCGCATACTCGTCGGCGGACAGCGACAGCCGGCCCAGGCGCTGCTGCAGCTTCAGTGCCGCCGCCTCGCCCAGCGGGATCAGCGTGGACCAATGGTCGAAGTCGGCCGAAGAATAGTTGCCCAGATCGGGGTTGATCACGATGTCGTCCGGCTTGAGCAGCGCCAGCGATTTTTTCTCGTTCTGCTCGACCAGGATGTCCAGGATGCGGCGGCTCACGCCGAGCAACGTGCCCAGCTCGGCTTCGCTGACGCTGGCCGAGCCCAGATCGACCACGATCGCCACGTCGGCCCCCATCGAGCGGGCCACGTCCAGCGGCAGGTTGTCGGTCAGGCCCCCGTCGACCAGGAGCCTGCCGTCCAGCCGTACCGGCGCCAGCGCAACCGGCACCGACAGGCTGGCGCGCAGCACCTGCGACAGCTCCCCCTGGGACAGCACGACCGGTTCGCCGCTGGCGAGGTCCGTGGCCACGGCGCGAAACGGAATCGGCAGCTCGTCGAACCGGATCACGTCCGACGAGCGGATCAGGCGCCTCATCATCGTTTCGAGCTGAACGCCCGCCACCAGCCCCTTGGGCACCAGCAGCTGGCCGTCGCGGAATCCGAACTCGGGCCCTACGCTGTTGCGCTGCTCCTCGATCTTGGTTCGAATCGGCAGATCGGAGCGCGGCGGCCGATCGACGAACAGCGCCTCGGTCGACAAGCCGGAGACGATTTTCTCCATCTCTTCAGCGTCGATTCCGGTTGCGTAAGCGGCTCCGATCAGCGCGCCGATGCTGGTGCCGGCGATGCAGTCGACCGGGACCCTGAGCCGCTCGAGGGCCTTGATGACGCCGATGTGCGCCGCGCCCCGGGCACCGCCCCCCGCCAGCACCAGGCACACGCGCGGCCGACCTTGCGGCTCAGGTACGGCGGCGGCCTCGGCCGCCGTAGCCGCGGCGGACGCCGCGGCTACGGCGGTCACCACGGCCACGCAGCGCCCGATCGCGAGCGCGCGCCGGGCGGCGTACCGGGGCGTTGCCCGGGTTCGCAACGCGGGCCTCAATCGCCCTTCGCGGACCGCCCGTACGCGCGCTCGACGCACGCGATGCGTATCTCGTACTGCTGGTACCACTCGCGGCGCCCGCGCTGCTGGGCCAGCAGGTGTTCCGTCTGCGCTTTCCAGGCTGCGATGGCTTCGGTCGAAGCCCAGTAGCTCACGGTGATGCCGACCCCGTCGGCATCGCGCACGCTTTCGAACCCGAGAAAGCCGGGCTGGCGTGAGGCCAGCTCGACCATCCGGTCCGAGGTCTCCCCATAGCCGCGGTCGCCCTCGGTCCGGATCGAGGTGAAGATCACCGCGTAGTACGGGGGCTGCGGGGTCCGGGCCAGCCTGCTCGCATCCATCGATGCACTCCTTTCAGTTGCGACTCCGATGGTCCGCTCATCGGCTGCAGTGCCTCGGCACCAGGATCTCCTCGGCATGTCCACGATCCAGCCGGCCGGGATCGGCGTGCCCGAGCA
>DASZFP010000191.1:0-6971 GCA_035939615.1 Burkholderiaceae bacterium
GGCGGCCCTTCACCAACGAAAGATCCGCATCCTTATCGTAGAAAATTCTCATGTCTGGCTCCTAAATGGTCGCTTCAAACGCGCAACACCCGCTCGCCCCGGCCGATCCCCGAACTGCCGGTACGCACCGTCTCCAGGATCGCGGCGCGGTCGATCGCGCGAATGAAGGCGTCGAGCTTGGACGTATTGCCGGTGAGCTCGATCGTGTAGGTCCGTTCCGTCACATCGATGATGCGGCCGCGGAAGATGTCGGCCATCCGCTTCATCTCGTCGCGCTCCCGTCCGGTCGCGCGCACCTTGATCAGCATCAGCTCGCGCTCGGTGAATTCGCCCTCGGTCAGGTCGACCACCTTGACCACCTCGATCAGCCGGTTCAGGTGCTTGGTGATCTGCTCGATCACATCGTCCGACCCGGCGGTGACGATCGTCATGCGCGACAGCGAGGCATCCTCGGTCGGCGCTACCGTCAGCGTCTCGATGTTGTAGCCGCGCGCGGAAAACAGCCCCACCACGCGCGACAGCGCTCCGGCCTCGTTCTCGAGCAATACCGAAACGATGTGGCGCATTACAGGTCCTCCGAGCCCAGCAGCATTTCGGTCAGACCCTTGCCCGACTTGACCATCGGCCACACGTTCTCGGTCTGGTCGGTGATGAAGTCCATGAAGACCAGCCGGTCCTTCAACCCCGTGAAGGCCTCCTTCAGCGCGGGTTCCACGTCGGCCGGGCGCTCGATGCGCATGCCCACGTGCCCGTAGCTTTCCGCCAGCTTGACGAAATCGGGCAGCGCATCCATGTACGACTCCGAGTAGCGGTTGCCGTAGTCGATCTGCTGCCACTGCCGCACCATGCCCAGGTAGCGGTTGTTCAGGTTGACGATCTTGGGCGTAAGCCGGTACTGCTTGCAGGTCGACAGCTCCTGGATGCACATCTGGATCGAGCCTTCGCCGGTGACCACGGCGACCTGGGCCCCCGGATTGGCCATCTGCACGCCCATCGCGTACGGCAGACCTACGCCCATCGTGCCCAGCCCGCCCGAGTTGATCCAGCGTCGGGGCTTTTCGAAGGGGTAGTACTGGGCCGCCCACATCTGGTGCTGGCCGACGTCGGAGGTGAGGAATGCGTCGCCCTTGGTGACCTGCCACAGCGTCTGGATCACGTACTGGGGCTTGATCACGCGGTCGGTCATCTCGTATTTGAGGCAGTCGCGCGAACGCCACTGTTCGATCTGGCGCCACCAGGCGTCGATGTCGGCCAAGGGCTGGCCGGATCGCGCCGCCTCCAGTTGCGCCAGCAGCTCGCCCAGGACTTCCTTCACGTCGCCGACGATGGGCACGTCGACCTTGACGCGCTTGGAGATCGAGGAGGGATCGATGTCGATGTGGATGATCTTGCGCGGGTTCTGCCCGAAGTGCTTCGGATTGCCGATCACGCGGTCGTCGAAACGCGTCCCGACCGCCAGCAGCACATCGCAGTGCTGCATCGCCATGTTCGCCTCGTAGGTGCCGTGCATGCCGGGCATCCCGAGGAAGCGGCGGTCCGAGGCGCGCAGGCCCCCCAGGCCCATCAGCGTATTGGTGCACGGGGCGTTGAGCCGGTCCACCAGCCGGCCGAGCGCATCGGCCGCATTGGCCAGGATCACGCCGCCGCCCGTGTACAGCATCGGCCGCTCGGCCGCCAGCAGCAGCTGCACGGCCTTCTTGATCTGCCCGCCGTGACCCTTGAGCACCGGGTTGTACGAGCGCAGCGTCGGATTGCGAAGATATTGGAAGGCGCAGCGGGCGACGGTCACGTCCTTCGGAATGTCGACCAGCACCGGGCCTGGCCGGCCGCTGCGCGCGATGTAAAACGCCTTGCTGATGGTCGATGCGAGCTCGTGCACGTCCTTGACCAGGAAGTTGTGCTTCACGCACGGGCGCGTAATGCCGACCGTGTCGCACTCCTGGAAGGCGTCCTGCCCGATCGCGTGGGTCGGCACCTGTCCGGTCAGGATGACCAGCGGGATCGAATCCATGTACGCGGTCGCGATCCCGGTGACCGCATTGGTGACGCCGGGCCCGCTGGTCACCAGCGCCACACCGACCTCGTGGCTGGAGCGCGAATACGCATCGGCCGCGTGCACCGCGGCCTGCTCGTGCCGTACCAGAATATGCTGGAACCCGTCCTGCTTGAATATCTCGTCGTAGATGTACAGCACTGCGCCGCCTGGGTAGCCGAACACGTGCTTGACACCCTCGGCCTGCAGGCAGCGCACGACGATCTCGGCGCCGGTGATGGGCGCTTCGCTGGACAGATCTTCGACGCGGGGGACTTCCGCGCTGGCGGATTTCATGGTGCGATCCTCTCAAGGTCCGTCCGGAAATTGATCGGACGCCGTTCCATGCCTGCTCGTGACAGGTGGTGCGGCGATTTTCGAAATCCTGGTCCGGCGCGGGATCCGGCCCTTTGACGGTCGGGCCGGAGCGGTCAGTTTCCGTGATTTCAAGGACTTAGCTTAGATCACTGCATGGGGATTCGCAAACACGAGCTGCACCCGGCGGCGGGCTGCAGCCTCAAGTGAACGCTCTGTTACGATCTGGCGCCGCTTCGAAGGGGTAGCGGCTGGGGGTTACACCCTCTTGTCCGGGGCAAAGTTCTGCCTGCCCGATGGCGACACGAGAAGAACTCGGAGACTTTCTAGCCAGCGCCGAACGTCGGGCCTACAAGCAGGCTTTGTTCGCCCTGCGTGACGAAGACGGCGCCCTCGACGTCGTCCAGGACGCGATGCTGAAGCTGGCCGAGCACTACGGTGATCGGCCGGCCCGGGAACTGCCGCTGCTGTTCACAAGAATTCTTCAGAATACGATCCACGATTTTTTCCGCCGCCAGAAGGTACGCTCGACCTGGGTGACACTGCTGTCGGCACTGGGCGGCAACCAGGACAGCGAGGAAGATCCCCTCGAGACGCTGGAGGCGGCCCAGGGCACCGAGGGCGCGGAAAGCGCCGCCGATCGGGCCGAGCGGGTGCAGATCGTGGGCATCATCGAGCAGGAAATCGCGCGTCTTCCGGCCCGTCAACGACAGGCCTTCCTGCTGCGTTACTGGGAGGACCTGGACGTTGCCGAAACGGCGGCCACGATGGGCTGTTCGGAGGGCAGCGTCAAAACCCACTGCTCTCGGGCCACGCACGCGCTGGCACAGGCGTTGACAGCTCGAGGAATTACGCTATGAATGAGGTCGAATTCGGGTACCGGGTCCGTCAGGCCCTGAATGAGGGTGCGGATCGGCTCCAGTACCGGGTCGTCGTACGCCTGGACAGCGCGCGCCGCACCGCTCTGGCGCACCAGAGGGCCAGCGTGCAGCGGCCCTTGTGGGTACCGGCTTTGCGTTTTGCCGGCAGCGGGGGCGATGCGGGCTGGCCGGACGATGCCACGCCGGCGTGGATGTGGCTGCGCCGCCTGGGGTTGCTGGCCCCGCTGCTCGCGCTGACGGTCGGTTTCGTCGCGATCTACCGCTGGCACGAGGAGCAGACGATCGCCGAGCACGCCAACATGGATCTGGCGGTGTTGCTGGACGACACCCCGATCGATACCTATGCCGACAAGGGCTTTGGCGTGATGATTCACAACGAGCAGGGGATCTAGCGCTGAATGCGGTATCGGCTGCTTTGCCTGCTGCTGGCGTCCACAGCTGCCGGCGTCGCATGGGCGCAAGCACCGGCCGCCGGCGCCTCCGCGCCCGCCAGCCATGCAAAGGCGGAGGCGCGCCCGGCGTGGCATGAACTGAGCGCGGAGCAACGCGAGGCCCTGGCGCCGCTTGCGACCGACTGGGACAAGTTCGATCCCGACCGTAAGAGAAAGTGGCTCGAGATCGCCGCCAAGTACCCGAACATGTCCACCGAAGGCAAGAAGCGGTTCCACGAGCGAATGCCGCAGCTGGCCAAGCTGACGCCGGAGCAACGTGAGACTACGCGGGAGAACTTCCGGCGCGCGTATTCGCTGCCGCCCGACCAGCGCCAGGCGTTGACCCAGAAGTACCAGGAGCTTCCGGAAGACCGCAAGCGCGCACTGGCCGCCCAGGCCAAAGCCAAAAAGCCGGCGGCCGCGCCGCGGCGCCCGTCCACGCCCGTGAAAGAGGCGAGCTCGGTCTCGCCCGCGCGCTGACGAGCGTCGGCTAAGCCGGCGGAATCTGGAACACCTGCCGCAAGTACGCGACGTAGGCCTCGTCGTCGCACATGTTCTTCTCCGGGCTGTCGGTCAGCTTGGCGACCGGCTGGCCGTTGCAGCGGACCATTTTGATCACGATCTGCAGCGCCGGATGCCCCAGGTCGTTCATCAGGTGGGTGCCCACGCCGAACGCGACCCGGGCCCGTCCGTGGAATCGGCGGTACAGCTCGACCACCCGGGCAAACGTGAGCCCGTCGGAGAACACCAGCGTGCGGGTCGTCGGATCGACCCGGTTGTACTCATAATGGGCGATCAGCCGCTCGCCCCATTGCGCCGGGTCGCCCGAATCGTGGCGGGCGCCGTCGAACAGCTTGCAGAAGTACAGGTCGAAATCGCGCAGGAACGCGTCCATCCCGTAAACATCCGACAGCGCGATGCCCAGATCGCCGCGGTATTCGCGGGCCCAGGTTTCGAAGCCGAAGGTCTGCGAGTCCCGCAGGCGGGGACCGAGCGCCTGGCAGGCCTGCAGGTATTCGTGCGCCATCGTCCCCACCGGCGTCAGCCCCCGGGTCCATGCGTACAGCACGTTGCTGGTTCCGGCCAGGTTCTCGCGCAGGTCCGACTTCAGCGTGCACAGCACCTCGTCCTGCCAGGCGCGGGAGAACCGGCGGCGCGTGCCGTAGTCGGCGATCCGGACCGCGGACAGCGCCGGCTCGCTGCGGATCAGCCCGATCTTTTCCCGCAGGCGGCGGCGACCTTCGGCCAGGTCGGCCGCCGGCGCGGTGCGGCGATAGTAGGTCTCGTTGATGATCGCCAGCACCGGGATCTCGAACAGGATCGTGTGCAACCACGGTCCGCGGATCGTCACGTCGATCTCACCCGCCCGGCCGCCGGCCGGCTCGATCTGGATGTACTTCGTGTTCAGGTGAAACAGCCCGAGGAAGTCGACGAAGTCGCTCCTGATGAACCGCAGGCCCCGCAGGTAGTCCAGCTCGCCCTCGGCGAATCGCAGGGAGCACAGGTGGCGAACCTCCCTTCGGATCTGTTCGACGTCGGCCGTCAGGTCGACGCCCGGGGTGCGGCACTTGAATCGGTATTCGACCTGAGCCCCTGGAAACCGGTGCAGCACGACCTGCATCATCGTGAACTTGTACAGGTCCGTATCCAGCAGGGATTCGATGATCACGATAAGATTCGTGCTGCGGCCGGATGGCCGCCCAGGCGCTGAACCGACAATGACCCACGTAGTAACCGAATCCTGCATCCGCTGCAAGTACACGGACTGCGTCGACGTGTGTCCGGTGGACTGCTTCCGCGAGGGCCCCAACTTTCTGACGATCGATCCGGACGAGTGCATCGACTGCGCGGTGTGCATCCCGGAGTGCCCGGTCAACGCCATCTACGCGGAAGAGGACGTGCCGGCCGAGCAGCGACGCTTCATCGCCATCAACGTGGAACTCGCCAAGCAGTGGCCCTCGATCACCCGGATGAAGCCGCACCCGGCCGACGCCGACGAGTGGAAAGACGTCAAGGACAAGCTGCAGTACCTGGAGCGCTAGCCGGCCTCCCGCTCGGCCCCGAGGGGCCGTTGTTCGGCCCTTAACGGGCAATTCGGACCATACTGTGGGGGAATAGAATCGCCTCCAGCGATCAGGGGGCGGCCCCGGGGGACATCCTGCGTGTTGTACCAATTGCACGAATGGCAGCGCAAGCTCCTGACCCCGCTTTCGACCTGGGCACAAGCGACCTCGCAGCTCTTTTCCAACCCGTACAGCCCGCTGTCCTACACGATCTACTCGCGCCGCCTCGCCGCCAGTTACGACCTGCTGTACCGCCTCGGCAAGCACTACGAAAAGCCCGAATTCAACATCGTGTCGACCACGGTCGGCGGTGTCGAGGTGCCGGTGCACCAGGTCGCCGCGCTGGAAAAACCCTTCTGCCGTCTGCTGCACTTCGAGCGCGACCTGAACGGGCTGCCCGCATCGCGCCCCACCGACCCCAGGGTCCTGGTGGTGTCGCCGTTGTCGGGCCATCACTCCACGCTGCTGCGCGACACGGTTCGTGCCCTGCTGCCGGCCCACGACCTGTACGTCACGGACTGGACCGACGCGCGTACGGTGCCGCTGTCCAAGGGACCGTTCCACCTGGACGACTATGTCGACTATGTCATCGAATTTCTCGACCTGATCGGCCCAGGCTCGCACGTGATTTCGGTGTGCCAGCCCACCGTGCCGGTGCTGGGCGCGGTGTCGCTGATGGCCGCCCGCGGCGACCCCGCGCTGCCCAGATCGATGACGATGATGGGCGGCCCGATCGACACCCGGCGCAACCCGACCCAGGTCAATGCGCTGGCCAAGCGCAAGTCGCTCGACTGGTTCCGCAACACGGTCATCTTCAAGGTGCCATCGACGTATCCCGGCTATCTGCGCGAGGTCTACCCGGGCTTTCTGCAGCATGCGGGATTCGTGGCGATGAATCCCGACCGGCATGTGAGCTCCCACTGGGACTACTACCTGGACCTGATCAAGGGCGACCAGGACGACGTCGATGCACACCGCCGCTTCTACGACGAGTACAACGCGGTGCTCGATCTCCCAGCCGAGTACTACCTGGACACGATCCGGATCGTGTTCCAGGAGCACCGGCTGCCCGAAGGGACCTGGCACGTGCACGGAGAGCGGGTGGCGCCGGAGACGATTCGCAACGTGGCGCTGTTCACGATCGAAGGCGAACTGGACGACATCTCCGGCAGCGGCCAGACCCAGGCCGCCCACGAGTTGTGCCGCGGCATTGCCGACGCCGAAAAGCGCCACATGACCGCGATCGGCG
>DASZFP010000192.1:0-2564 GCA_035939615.1 Burkholderiaceae bacterium
GCTGGTTACTTTCAATGCGCTGTCGATGCGCGAGCGCGGCCTCCTGCAGGCGAGCGGTGACTCCGGTCGTCCCGTCCTCGAGCCTTATCTTAAGGTCGCCGGCAAAAAGCAGCCGCTGGATGCCTTGAACTGGAGCCTGCTCGAATACTGGATCCCGCAGGCCACGCAGGACAAGGATGGACTTGCGTTCACTCTGACCTACTGTGCTCCACCGGGTTATCGGGCCGCGTTCCTGCGCCTGACCGTGAAGAACCAGCGCAGCGAAGCGCTCGCCGCGACGCTTGGTCTGAAGAGCTCATTCGGGTCCCTGGCCCGCGTCACCTACCTGCCGGTGAGTGTACGTGGCGAACGCACGGTCACGGAAACGCCCTGGGTGGAGCCCGGCGAGGTCTACAGCTACATCACGAGCGACACGCGCTTTGCCTGGGCGATCGTGCACCCGCAATCGAAGGCCACTTTCGGCGCACCGCCGGTGACCGTTGCTCCGGAGGCCGACGCGGCAAGAGCCGTGACGCTGCAGCCCGGGGAGACGGCCGAGGCCGTGTACGTGCTGGCGGTGGGGGTCGAGGAATTCAGCGCGGCGCACAATGCCCGCTCCCTGAAAGAGATGCTCGACCGTAACGGATCAGAAGCCATGATCGAGGAGACGGCCGCCTGGTGCCGGTCACGCACGCGCAGCACCGGGCACGCAGACCTCGATGCGCTCATGAATCGCAACCTGCTGTTCACGCGGCTGTATGCCTGGGGCAGGACCATCGATACCGAGCAGCTGGTGGGCGTGACGTCGCGCAGCCCGCGCTATTACGTCGCCGCCGCCTACTGGGATCGCGATGCGATGCTGTGGAGCTTTCCGGGTTTGCTCGACGCCGATCCGCCGTTCGCCCGCGAGGCGCTGAACTATGCCCTCGGCATCCAGCTGCGCAACACGGGCACGCACAGCCGTTTCATCGACGGCATCGTGCTCGAGGACGGGTTCCAGCTGGATGAAGCGGCGGCCCCCGTGTTGGCGCTCGCATCCTACCTGCGGCGCACCAGCGATGATCGGTTCCTGAGCGGGCATCGCGACGCTGTGCTGTTGTTGCGCGACCGCCTGCTGTCGCGGTTCGATGCGCCGACCGGTCTGTATTCATCCCTGCAGGATTCGCAGGACGAGTACCAGAAGCTGCCATTCCTGACTTACGACAATGCGCTCACCTGGCGGGCCCTCAGCGATCTTGCAATGCTGTTCGATCGTCTGCGGGACTCCGGGACGGCGCGGGACCTGCGGCAGCGCGCATTGGCGCTCCATGCGGCGATTCTTGCGCACGCGGTGGTCAGGGACGCACCCGGCGCCACCGGCCCCATTTTCGCCTCGGCCACCGATGGCAGGCAGTTCGTGGAGACGGACATCCCGCCCGGATCGCTGCTGAAGCTGCCGCCGCTCGGGTTCATCGGTGAAGATGACCCGCTGTTCGTCCGGACGTTCGAGTGGCTGCACTCGCCGCACTACAAGTATTCCTATGCTGGCCACCGTTACGGGTTGCCGGGCAGCTACCGGCTTCAGTTCACGACTTCCTGGGTGATCGCCGACGAGCTGTTACTCAAACGCTCACACGACCGCGCGCAGGAGATCCTGCTGGCAAGTCCCTGGGATGCGGGCATCGTGTCCGAAGGGATCGATCCCGACACGGCGCAGATGGACACAGCCGGTCGCGCCTTTGCGACCGCCGCCGGATACGTTGCGCACGCGATCTGCCAGACGGCATGCTCTGTGCGCCCGTGAGCGGAACAGCGCGTCCGCGCAACATCGCAGTAGCCCGACCAATGAGCAGGAGGTCCTGGTATGAAACGCCCCGTTCTGAGCGCGTCGATTGCGGCCGCGCTGGCTACTTTCGCGCTGCAGGCCGCGGACATCGCGGCGGCATCCCCCGCCGCGATCACGATCTCCGTCGATGCGAAAGCCGAAGGCACCCCGTTTCCGCACTTCTGGGAACAAATGTTCGGTTCCGGGCGCGCGGTGCTCGCGCTGCGCGACAACTATCGCAAGGACGTCCGGCTGGTCAGGGCGGTGGCGGATTTCCGCTATGTGCGCTTCCATGGGATCTTCGACGACGACGTCGGGCTCTACGACGTTGATAAGGCGGGCAACGCCCAGTACAACTTTTCGTACGTCGACCAGATCTACGACGGTTTGCTGGCCGACGGCGTGCGCCCGTTCGTCGAGCTGAGTTTCATGCCCCTGAAGCTGGCGCGCGATCCGCAGCTGCTGTTCGGCTTCTGGTACAAGCCCAATATCTCACCGCCCACGGACTACGCACGCTGGGACGCGATGATGCAGGCGTTCGTGCGCCACCTTATCGATCGTTACGGGATCGACGAGGTGGCCCAGTGGTACTTCGAGGTGTGGAACGAACCGAACATCGGGTTCTGGGGCGGGAAGCCGTACCAGCCGACCTATTTCGAGCTCTACGACCATACCGCGCGCGCGATCAAGGCGGTCAGCAAGCGGCTGCGGGTCGGGGGACCGTCGAGCGCCCAGGCCGCCTGGGCGGGCATGTTCATCCAGCATTGCCACGACAATGACG
>DASZFP010000193.1:0-38256 GCA_035939615.1 Burkholderiaceae bacterium
CGAAAAGCTTGGCCTCCAGGTTGGCCTTGCGAGCTCCGCGCTTGATCAACTCGTTGATCAACTGCTCCATCGCGAACACGCCGTATCGACCCGCCAGCCCGACCGGATCGGCTTCGGCGCGACCGACCTCACCCGGCAGCATGAAGTGGTTCATGCCGCCGACCTGGCTGACGCGGTCCCACATGCAGGCCGACACGCAGGAGCCCAGCACGGTCGACAGCACGATGTCGTCGCCCGACACGAAGTATTCTCCGGGCAGCAGCTTGACGGCGTTGCGATCGAACGTCCGCTCGAAATAGACGGTGCTGGCCTCGCCGAGCGAGCCCGACAGACGCGGCTGCGGATGCCGCCTGGCTCGAACCGCTGTCACGTCACAGCCTTTCGTAAACGGTCTTGCCGCGCAATGCGAACCACTGGCGGCAGTCCGTGAAGTTTTCCGAATGGCCAGCGAACAGCAGCCCGCCCGGCCTCAACGCGGCGGCGATGCGCTCCAGCACCGCGCGCTGTGTGGCCCGATTGAAATAGATCATCACGTTGCGGCAGAACACCGCGTCCAGCGGCGTGCCCAGCCGGCTCAGGATCGGCCATGCCGCCTCGAGCAGGTTGAGCTGCTCGAATTCGACCAGGCGCGCCAGCTCCGGACGCACCCGCACCATGCCCGCGTTGGGGCCGGTTCCGCGCAGGAAGAACCGCCGCGCCCGGTCGCGTCCGCACGTCTGTATGGCCTGGTCCGGGTAGACGCCGCGGCGGGCGCTGGCCAGCACCTGCGTGTCGATGTCGGTGGCCAGCACGCGCGCTGCGCTCGCCGGCCCGAGCGCCTCGACGACGGTCATCGCGATCGAGTAGGCCTCCTCGCCGGTCGAGGCCGCCGCGCACCAGATGCGCGCGCTGCGGCCGGCCAGCCCGCGCCGCAGCAGGTCCGCCAGCACGGGAAAGTGATGCTGCTCACGGAAAAACGACGTCAGGTTGGTGGTGAGCGCGTTGACGAACTCCTGGCGCTCGGCCCGCGCGAACTGCGGGTCCGATTCCAGGCTGTCCAGGTAGAGCTCGAACGAATCGATGCTGTGCGACCGCAGCCGCCGCGACAGGCGGCTGTTGACCATGTTCTGCTTGCTCGCGTTGAGGTCGATACCGGCCAGAGCGAAGATGAGCCGGCGAACCCGATTGAAGTCGCGCGCGTTCAACTCGAACGGGCGCGCATCCTGACCGCTGACCGTGGTGGCAGCCGAAAGCGGGTCGCGCGCTCCCACGGTGGCAAGGCCCTCGGCGTGAATCCGACTTCGAGCAGCGGCGCGCGCCGTTCAGGCCGCAGCGCGTTCCAGCAGTCCCATGTCGGGACTGCTCATCAGCCGCTCGATGTCCACCAGGATCAGCAGGCGCTCGCCCTCGCCCGACTGCACCGTGCCCAGCCCCATGATGTAGCCCGCATCCAGCAGCGAGTTGAACTCGGGCGCCGGCTTGACGTGTCCTTCGCCCAGCTCCATCACATCGCTGACCGAATCGACCACCGCTCCCACCACGCGCCCGGCCACGTTCAAGATGATCACCACCGTGAAGGTGTCGTAGCGCGCCTCCCCCAGCGCGAACTTCACCCGCAGATCCACGATCGGCACGATCACGCCTCGCAGGTTCACGACCCCCTTGATGAACGCCGGAGCATTGGCAATGCGCGTGACCGCCTCGTAGCAGCGGATCTCCTGCACCTTCAGGATGTCGATCCCGTATTCCTCGCCCCCCAGCTTGAAGGTCAGAAACTCGCTGACCCCTGCCGCCGTGGCAGCTCCGGTCCTCACTTCCATCCGCTCCATCATGCCCATCAACAGCTCCAAGAGTTCAATGTCGTGCGCGTTTGACCAGCCCGGCCGTATCCACGATCAGCGCCACCCGGCCGTCTCCCAGGATGGTGGCGCCCGAGATGTCCGGAACGCGCCGGTAATTCGTCTCCAGGTTCTTCACAACGACCTGGTGCTGTCCGAGCAGCTCGTCGACCAGCGCCGCCACGCGCCGGCCTTCGGCCTCCACGATCATCATGATCTCGGGGCCGCGCTCGCCGTCCTGGCGCGGCACGTTGAAAATATCGTCCAGCGCGACGACCGGCAGGAATTCATCGCGTACTTTGACCACCCGGCCGGTCGCGCCGACGCTCTGGACCATGCCCGGCATCACCTGGAACGACTCGACCACCGACGCCAGCGGCAGGATGTAGGTCTCACCGCCCACGCCGATCGACATGCCGTCCATGATGGCGAGCGTCAGCGGCAGCCGTACCGTCACTCGCGTGCCGTAGCCCTCGGCCGAGTCCAGCTCGACCGTGCCGTTCAGCGCCGTGATGTTCCGGCGCACCACATCCATGCCCACGCCGCGACCGGACACGTCGCTCACCTGATCAGCGGTCGAGAAGCCCGGCTCCCAGATCAGCGCCCACACCTCGGCATCGCTCATGTCGTCGCGCACCGCCAGTCCCCGCTCGCGCGCCTTGTCCAGGATGCGCTCGCGCCGCAGGCCCTGCCCGTCGTCGCGCACTTCGATCAGGATCGATCCGCCCTGATGCGCCGCCGACAGCGTGATGGTGCCGTGAGGGGTCTTGCCGGCGGCCTGCCGCCTGGCCGGCGTTTCGATGCCGTGGTCGGCGCTGTTGCGCACCAGGTGCGTCAGCGGGTCGACGATCTTCTCGATCAGTCCCTTGTCCATCTCGGTGGCCTCGCCCACCAGCCTGAGCTCGATCTGCTTGTCCAGCCGGGATGCCAGGTCGCGGATCAGCCGCGGGAAGCGGTTGAACACGAAGGCCATCGGAATCATCCGGATCGACATCACGGTCTCCTGCAGGTGCCGTGAATTGCGCTCCAGATCGGTAATGCCGCCGAGCAGCGCGCTGAACTGGACCGCGTCCAGATCCTTGGCCTGCTGGCTGAGCATCGCCTGCGTGATCACGAGCTCGCCGACCAGGTTGATCAGCTGATCGACTTTCTCGACGTCCACCCGCAGCGTGGTCGATTCGAGCGCTCCGCCCGCCGCCTTGTCCGCCCTGCCACGCGTTTCGGACCGATGCGCCGCCTCGGCGTCGGCCGCGGCCGCCCGCGCGGCCGTCTGCGCCGCCAGCGTCTTCGGATCGACGAAGAACCCGTAACCGTCGCCCTCGGTCGTCCGCGCCGGCGCCGCCTCGGGATCGGGGTGCTGCGCGGCGGCCGCCGGAGCCTTGGCGGAGGCGGCCGGGGCTGCGCTGGCGGCGCCGAAGGACTCGATGCACACCTGCTCGCGGGCGACATGGAACGAGAACAGTTCGAGCAATTCCGAATCGGGCGAAGCGGTCGTGACCTTGAAGCGCCGCAGGCCGTCCGACGCCAGCACCCCGTCGTCGAGGGCCTCGATCGATCCGAGCGTCGGGATGTCGCGGAACAGCTCCGCCAGCCCGTCGGCCGCCTCGCCACTCTTCAACGGGCCGATCGTGACGCGCAGGCTGCGCGCCGCCGACGGCCCGCCTGGCGCGGCATCCTGCCCGGAGGCCATCTTGCGGATCCGCTCGATCAGCGCATCGACCGGCGGGCGCTCATCGGTCCCGCTCTGGTAGCACGCCAGTTGCGCCTTGACCACGTCGCCGGCTTCCAGCAGCAGGTCCACCATGGACCGCTTCAGCGCGAGCTCGTTGCGGCGCAGGCGGTCCAGCAGGGTTTCCAGTTCGTGCGTCAGGCTCGCCACGTCGGCGAATCCGAACGTGGCCGCGCCGCCCTTGATCGAGTGGGCGACCCGGAAGATCGCGTTCAATTCCTCGTTGCTCGGCCGCGCGACGTCGATGTCCAGCAGCAGCGACTCCATGTTGGCCAGGTTCTCGCGCGCCTCCTCGAAGAACACGCCGTAGAACTGGGTCAGGTCGAAGCCGTCCTGCTGCAGGCCCGGATTGCTGATCTCGCCCATGTGGATGGTTTCCGCCGCCTTATTCGTCCGGATGTCGCCGGCGCCGCCCCGCCCGGCTCAACGAATCACCTTGCGGATGACCTCCAGCAGCTTGCTCGGATCGAACGGCTTGACCAGCCATCCGGTGGCACCGGCTGCGCGTCCCTTCGATTTCATCTCGTCGCTCGACTCGGTGGTCAGTATCAAAATGGGCGTGGACAGGTAGGCCGGCAGTCCTCGCAAGTTTTTCACGAGCGTGACGCCGTCCATGCGCGGCATGTTCTGGTCGGTCAGCACCAGGTCCACGCTCTGCGTCATCGCCTTCTCGTAGGCCTCCTGACCGTCGGCCGCCTCGATGACGTGGTAGCCGGCTCCCTTCAGCGTAAAGGAGACCATCTGGCGCATCGAGGCCGAATCGTCCACCGCGAGAATCGATTGCATGTCGTGGCTCCTGCCGAACCTGCCGTGGCCCGGCCTTCCTAGAAAAGATCGATCGAACCGGCTGTCATTTCCACCTGCCGGACCGGGTGCGGCTGGATCATCTGCAGGCTGCGCGCTGCCTCGTCCGACAGCGAGCGCAGCCTCTCCTCGAGAACGGACAGCCTGCGCTGAGCGTGCCCGGTCAGCTGGGTGGCCATGTCCTGGAACTGCAGCGCCGTGACGGCCGCATGCACCGCCTCGGCCACCTGCCGGCGCTGCACGTCGCTGGCGGCCACCGACGGCAGCACGGCGGCGACCTGGTTGAAGCTGATCAGCAGGCGTTCGCCTGCGTCGTTGATCAACGCTTTCAGGCGCTCCAGATCGGCCTCGATCAAAGCGCATTCCTGGGCAGCATCCAGGCCCGCCTGCTCGCGCGGCGGAAGGTCGACAGCGTCGGATGTCATTGCGTTCTAAGCTTCGGGAAAAATGGGGCCCGCTTCCTTAGTGTCGACGACGCCCGTCGGCGCCGATGTCGGGAAAAGGCGGGCTAAGCGAGGGCAGTTTTGCCTGCGCGGCAGACCGGAAACGCCGTCTTGCAGTCCAACACGCTCGGCGCCCTCAGATGCCTTGAAATGCGCCAAAATCGGCGCCCATGAGCGCGCCTGCCAGCGGTCCCGAGTCCATCCCCATCCGATTGCTGGTGGTCGAGGACTCCGAGCTCGACTTCGACCTGCTGACCGCGATGCTGGCCCGCGACGGCCCGCCGTTGCGTGCCGAGCGGGTCGAGGACGAAGCCGGCATGCAGGAGGCGCTCGAGCGGGCTCGCGTCGATGCGGTCGTGACCGACCACAACATGCCGCATTTCGATTCCTTCGCTGCGTTGAAGCTCGCCAAGGCAGCCGATCCCGACCTGCCGGTTCTGGTCGTCTCGGGCGAGATGTCAGAGGACCTGGCGGTGGCGGCACTGCACGCGGGAGCGGACGACTTTATTCTGAAATCGCGCCTGTTCCGGGTCGGACCGGCGTTGAGGCGCAGCCTGCAGGCGGCGGCGCAGCGCCGGGCGGGGCGCGCCGCGGCGGCCGCGCTGGCCGACAGCGAGGCGCGCCTGCGGGAGCTGACGCGCCATCTGGAATCGGCCAAGGAAGAGGAACGGGGGCGCATCGCCGGCGAGATCCACGACGACATCGGATCGATGCTGACGGCGTTGCGCTTCGAGACGGTGGCCCTGGCGCGGCAGATGCAGCAGCGCGGGCTGGAGGAGCCGCGGCTGCCGCTGATGCTGGACCTGATCGGTCAGCTGGTGGCGGCCAGCCATCGCATTCAGAACAACCTGCGCCCGCCGGTGCTCGACGCCGGCCTGGTGGCGGCGCTGCAATGGCTGGTGAGCTCGTTTGGCGCGCGCACCGGCATCCAGGCGAGCTTCGAATCGAACCGCGAAGACGTGCCGCTGGCGCCGGATGGGTTGGCGGCGCTGTACCGCGCGGCGCAGGAGGCGCTGGCCAATATCTCCAAGCACGCTCACGCGCGCCAGGTCGCGGTCCAGTTGTTCGTTTCGCCGGGGGAGGTCTCGCTCGAGGTCAGCGACGACGGGGTCGGGTTCGACCCGCAACTGCTGCGCACTTCACCCGGTTTCGGTCTGCGCGCGCTGCTCGAGCGGGCCCGCGGGCTGGGCGGCTGGGCCGAGGTGAACTCGACCCCGAATCGGGGGGCCAGCGTGATGTTCTCCATTCCAGTCCGTCCGGACGCCGCAACCCCCCGGGAGAACGAAGACGCCAACCTCGCCTGAAGCAATCCGGTCCGGAGGCCAGCGCCGATGACGCTGCGGGTGATCGTGGTCGACGACCACGCGATCGTGCGGCGTGGCATCGTCGAGATCCTGACCGAGCGCTCCGACCTGACCGTGGTCGCCGAAGCGGCCGACTACGGCCAGCTGCGCGCCCAGTTGCGGCAGCACGGCGAGATCGACCTGCTGGTGATGGACCTGTCGCTTCCGGGCAAGGACGGCATCGAGATCCTGAAGGCGCTGCACGGCGAAAATCCCCGCCTGAAGGTCCTGATCGTCAGCATGCACCCCGAGGAGCAGTACGCGGTGCGCGCGTTCAAGGCGGGCGCCAGCGGATACCTGAACAAGGCAAGTGCGCCCGAGAAACTGCTGGAGGCGGTCGAGCAGATCGCCAGCGGCCGCAAATACGTCACGCCGGCCATCGCACAGGCCCTGATCGATCAGCTGGCCGCGCCCGAGGAGAGCCTGCCCCATGAACGTCTGTCGGACCGCGAGTTCCAGGTGCTCAAACTGATGGCCTCCGGACAGAGGCTGTCGGACATCGCCGACAGCCTGTCCCTGAGCCCGAAGACGGTCAGCGTCTACCGGGCGCGCATCCTGGAAAAGATGAACATGGGCAACAATTCGGAGCTGGTGCACTACGCGGTCAAACACGGCCTGGCCTGACGGCTCAGGGCGCCTTGACCACGCGGTTCTTGCCCGTTTTCTTGGCCTCGTACAGGCTGGCATCGGCGCGGCGCATCAGCTGCTCGAGCGACTCGCCCGGGCGCCACTGGGCGACCCCCGCGGAAAACGCCAGCATCAGGCGGTCCTGTTCGAACTGGAACGGGCGGCGCGCGAGTTCGCGCTGCAGCCGCTCGGTCGCCTCGACGCCGTCCTGCGCCGCGCAGGCCGGAAACAGCACGGCGAATTCCTCGCCGCCCGTGCGGGCGGTCAGATCGGTCGGCCGCATCGTCGCGTGCACGGTCGTCACGAAATGGACCAGGGCCCGGTCGCCGGCCACATGCCCCAGGGTGTCGTTGATCCGCTTGAAGTTGTCCAGATCCATCATGCCCAGCGTCAGGCCGCAGCCATAGCGCAACGCGCGCGCGCTTTCGACCCGGAAGGCGTGTTCCAGTCCGCGCCGGTTCAGGGCGTTGGTCAGCGGATCCTTCTGCACCAGCGTGGAGACCTCGCTCAGCTGATGCTCCAGCTGCGAAACCCGCGCCTCGTAGACCTCCACCTTCTTGCGGGCCTCGGACAGCTCGGCGCGCGACGACTGGATCTGATCGCGCACGACCTGCGTGTCGTCGAGCAGTCCGTGCACGATGCGCGACAGCGCCGCCAGATCGGGCGATTGCTGCAGCTGCTGCTGATACGTGCTGACCCGGTGGTTGAACTGCTCCGCGCTCGTGCCCATCTCGCCGACCCGATCCAGCAGCGCCGACAGCATCTCGGTCAGCGCCACCTTGGCTTCCTGCAGGCCGCGGCGCGCCCCGGTCTGCTGCGCAATCAGCGCGGCCAGGCGCCGCTCGGCCGCCGCGATCTGCCCGGAACGCATCGGTCCGGCCAGCAGGGACCGGACCGGCTCGAGCTGGTTGACCAGCCAAGCCTCGTCCGGCGCGAGCTGCCCCAGGTTCTCGCACAGCAGGCCCAGCAGCCGTTGCAGACCGGCCCGGACGCGCTGGTCTTCGGCGATTTCGCGTTCGATCGCCAGCATGCAGTCGGTCAGCGCGGGCGCGGGCTGCAGCGCCTCCTGCGGGTCGGCTCGTTCCGCCTGCGCCAGGCACTCGCGCAGCTTCTCGCGGCCCGCCGGGTCCTCGGTGCAGGCCTGCTCCAGGGCCCGCAGGCTGCGCAGCGCCAGCCGCTGCCAGGCCCGGGCCTGCTCGGCGGCCCTGGCCAGCGCGTCGTGCGGGTCGGGCCGGGCCGGCGCAGCGGCCACTTCGGCCGCCCCGCCCGGCGCCGGCGTTTCGGCGGACTGCGGCGGCGCCACGGACGCCGCGGCGGTGGCGGCCGGCAGCGCCGCGACCGGCGGCCCCCAGGATTCGACCAGGCGCTGCAGGCGCTCCAGCGCAAGGGAAGGATCGCCGGCGGCCGCGTCGATCACGTGCGAGATCGAATCGAGCTTGCGGGCGCGCGTCCAGTTCGAGTGCAGCGCGTCGGACTGTTTCAGAATCGCCAGCACCATCGACGGCCAGGCGTCGGCTCCGCTGCCGGGCCGGCGCGCGAGCGCCCGATCGATCGACTCGCGCGCCACGCTCCATTTCTGTCGCTGGGCCGCCTGCAGCATCTGCGCCGCTTCCTGCTGCGACATCCGGCTCTGGCGCATCAGATCGGCCCCGACGTCCCTCAAAATGCCGGCCAGACCGGTGCCGCGCGGCTCGACCCCGGAGCTTTCCCAGAATGCGTCAGCGAAGGTCTCGGGCGTCGGAACGATCTTGCGCTCGGCCAGCAGCTTCAATGCGCGCCGCGCCGCCTCGGCGTCGTTCAACGGCTGCAGCCCGGGCTCGTTCGGTTTCACCGCCCGACCTCTTCTTCGCCACCGGCGTCGCGCGAACGGCACGGGATCACATCGGACTGCCAATCGGGCGGCGCGCCGCGCGCGAGCAGTTGTGAAAAGGTGGTGGGCGACACCGGCTGCGAGAAAAGGAAGCCCTGCATCAGGTGGCAGCCCCGGTCGGCGAGGCTGCGCATCTGGGCGGGCGTCTCCACGCCCTCGGCCACCACGTCGAGGCGCAGCCCGTGCCCCATCGCAACGATGGCGGCCACCAGCGCAGCACTGGCGCGGCTGGTCTCCAGCTCGCCGACGAAGGTGCGGTCGATCTTCAGGATATCGATCGGCAGCCGCTTCAGATACGCCAGTGACGAATAACCGGTTCCGAAGTCGTCGATCGACAGCGCAACCCCCAGCGCCTTGAGCGAACGCAGCTGCGGCAGCACGGCGTCCAGGTTCCGCATCATCGCCGTCTCCGTGATCTCGAGCTCCAGCAGCCCGGGCGGAACGTCGTGCGCGAGCATGCTTTCCTTCACGGGCGCAATCAGGTTGCCGCGCTGCAGGTGGTGCCCGGAGATGTTCACCGAGACCGGGATGCGCGGCAGGCCGGCCTGGTGCCACGCTTCCAGCTGCCGGCAGGCTTCCTGCAGCGCCCACTCGGTGATCGGAACGATCAGCCCCGAGTCCTCGGCGGCCGGGATGAAGTCCGAGGGCGACACGAGCTCCTTGTCACGCTGCCAGCGCATCAGCGCCTCGGCCCCGACGATCCGGCCGGTGTCCACGTCGATCTTGGGCTGGTACACCAGCCTGAGCTGCTGCAGCCCGATCGCCCGGTGCAGGTCCGACTCGAGCTTCCATTGGGCGCGGCGCGTCACGTTCATGCGCTCGAAGTAGCGCAGGCAGCCGTTGCCGCCCTGCTCCTCGAGTGCCCGCACCGCCAGCAGGGCGCGGCTGAGCAGGCTGTCGACCTCGTCCCCATCGGCCGGGAACATCACGGAGCCGATCGAGGCCGTGATGAACACTTCCTGGCCGTCGACTTCGAATGGCGGCTGGAAGGTGTCCAGCGCGCGGCCGGCGACCCGCTCGAGCTGGACCTCATCGCGCAGGTCCGGCAACAGCACCGCGAATTCGTCACCACTCACGCGCGCCACGCGCGACCGGCCTGGCGCGTGAATCGGCTGGGCGGCCTCGGCCGCCCCCGGCGCGCGCCCGGCCGGCGGACCGCCGCGATCGTCGCGGCGCAGAACGGCGCGCAGGCGGCGCGAGATCTCCTGCAGCAACTGGTCGCCGGCGCGGACGCCGAGGGAATCGTTGATGTGCCGGAATCGGTTGACGCCGATCAGCAGCAGTCCGACCCGCGCGCTGCGGGCGCGCGACCGCCGCAGCTCGTCGTCGAAGATCTCCTGGAAATGGCGGCGGTTGGGCAGTCCGGTCAGCAGGTCGAAATTGGCGAGCTGGCGTATCTGGTCGGCCGCCAGGCGGTCACGCGTCACATCCTGCATGGCGCCGTGGGCCGCCACCAGCGTCTGGCCCGGATCGAATTCGAGCTCGGCCTCGATGCGCAGGATCCGGATCGTGGCGCCGGGTCCGCGCAGGCGGCATTCGAAATTCAGCGTCGAGCGATCGGGACGGGCGTTGCGCACCAGCCGTTCGATGCGCAGCCGGTCGCGCGTGGCCACGCGCTGCCAGACCTCGTCCAGCGCAATCCCGCCCGGCTGCGGGGCCTTGCCGATCAGGCTCCAGGCCTCGTCCGAAAGCTGGAGGCGGCGAGGGGCGACTTCCCAGCGCCAGCTTCCCAGGCGCGCGATCCGCTGGATCTTCAACAGATCGGCGCGGTTGCGAACCAGCTCCTCGCGCACGCGCGAGGCGCGCGTCAGATAGCGCAACCGTTGCGACAGCAGGGTCCATCGCCCCGGCGTCTTCACGAAGAAATCGGTGGCGCCCGCGTCGTAGGCGCGCCCGATCGATTGCTCGTCGTCCAGCCCGGTGAGCATCACGACCGGCACGTGCGCGCCGTTGGGCAGGCGCCGCAGCCGCTCGCAGGTCGCAAACCCGTCCAGGTCGGGCATGACCGCGTCCAGCGCGACCACCTGCGGCCGCTCCTGCTCGAGCAGCTCCAGCGCACGCGCGCCGCTGTCGGCCTCGACCACGCGCCAGCCGCGCTCGGCCAGTCCCGCCGCGGTCAGCATGCGGACGATCGAATCGTCGTCCACCAGCAGCACCGTGCCCTCGCCGGCGGCGCAGCCGTCGGCGTCCCGCAGCGACGCGGCCAGGTCCACGATCGCGGGTTCGACCGGTTTCATGATCCCGCCGCTCCCAGCACATCCAGCTGTGGCCGCGCATCGGCCTCGGGCCGCCGCGCCGATGCGTCCAGCCCATAGCGCTTGCGGCGCCGCTCGCCGACCTGCCACAGGTCGGTGTGGATGGCCTCGATCAGCTCGACCATCTCGGCCGACGCCTCGACCCGATGATCGGCGAAGAACTCGATGTAAGCGGGCGTTGCGCCGTCGACCACGATCGGTATCACGAACCCGCTCTTCAGGCCGCTCTGCACCGCCAGGTCACAGCGCGCCCAGCCGTCCAGCCGCGCGAGGTCGGTCACCCAGTGCGGCATCCCGGTCGCGTCGGCCCGGCCGATCAGGCCGTGGGCGGATCGATCGGCGGTGGCGTCCTCGCTGGCCGTGATGAAACGCGCAAAACGCTCGCGCTCGCTAAGGAACCAGACCGAGCGCCGCACCCGCTCGCCGCCGCCGGCATCACCGGCGAACAGCACCCGCCCGATCGGCCAATCCAGGTACTCGCCCAGCTCCTGCAGCGCCCGCTCCAGGACCTGATCGAGGCGTTCGCACTCCAGGGCCGCGGTGGACAGATCCCGCAGCAGCCGCATCAGCGCGTAGCGGCGCTGCAGCTCCAGGCTGTTCTGCAGCTCGTCCAGGTGAAGGCCCCTGAGCCGCTCGAGCTGCGCCAGCAGGGCGTTGGTCATCGCCTCGAACGAGGCCACCAGATTCTGCGATTCGTTGCGGCCGCGCAGCACGGCCCGGCCCGTGTAGCGAACCGCGAGCTGCTCGGCGCGCGCCGACAGCCTCTGCAGCGGCCGGTTAAGGTGCCGTGCCAGCAGTGCTCCGGCCAGCGCCGCGGCCGCCAGCGTCAACACGGCGGCCCAGTCCGCCCGCACCGCCAGGACGTCGCGCAACGCCATCGAGAACAGGACCGTTGCGCACAGGGTGCCGATCAGCGTGGGCGCCAGCGGCCAGGAGCGGATCGAATCGGTCGGTGCGGCCGCAGTCGGACCGGCGTCGATCGGCAGCCGCCCGGGTCCGTCAGCGCTCGGAAACGGCAACGGTGCCTGCGGCATCGGGCGGCCCGAAGCCGTATCCGTCCAGTTGCCGCCGGTGGCTGAATCTCGGATCATGACTGTTGCGCGCGCGCCTGGACCCCGGGGAGCGGGGCACCCTAGACGTTTTTTCGACGGCCTCGGCCCGAACTTGATCGGCCCGGGCACCGGAAAGGGGGCCAATTCGGGCCTTCGCCGGGGCACAATCGCGAGCGAACGATCGCCTTGACGGTCTCCGTGACCCCCATACCCGCTTCCTGGATGCTGCTCGGCGCACTGCTGTGCGGTGTCCTGGTCGGCCTGCTCGTCGCGTACGCCCTCAGGCTGCGGCCGGCCGACCGCGAGCGCACCGTGCTGCGGCGCGCGCTGGCCTCGTCGAACGACTGGTGGTGGCGCACCGGCCCCGATCTGCGCGTGCTGGAGGCCGAACCCGGCCGCGGCAGCCCGGCCGGTCTGGACCTGCCATCGCTGCGCGGCCGCGGACCGTGGCAGCTGGAGGCCGGCCCGCAAGCGGCGCCGCTGGCGGCGGCGCCGCCCCCCATCGCCGAGGCCGTGGCGCGCCGGGCGCCGTTTCACGACGTCGAGCTGCCGTTGACGGCCAGTACGGGCGCGGTGTGGACGCTGCGGTTGAGCGGAGAGCCGGTCTACACGGTCATCGGACGATTCTGCGGATACGCCGGGGTCGCCACCCTGGTGTCGGAGGCCGCGCTCAGCACGGAGCGCGCCGGGTCATTGCAGGCGCGGATCCGGCAGCTGGAGGCCGACAACGCGGTACGGATGCAGCGGCACGAACTGGCCGCGCGCGAGCTGGAGAGCTTCGCCTACTCGGTGTCGCACGACCTGCGCGCCCCGCTGCGCGTGATCGACGGGTTCGCCCAGATCGTGCAGGAGGATTACGGCGAGCGGCTCGATGCGCTGGGGCGCGAGCACATGAAGCGGATCGCGGCCGCCGCCGGGCGCATGAACTCGATGATCGACACGCTGCTGGAGATGTCCCGCATGACCGGCCGTGAGCTGGGCTTCGAGCGGGTCGATCTGTCCGAGACGGCACGCCAGCTGATCGAGGACCTCAAGGCCGCCGAGCCCGGCCGCCAGGTCCAGGTGGCGGTCCAACCCGGCCTGAGCGTCGAAGGCGACAGCACGCTGATGCGGCTGGTGCTGCAGAACCTGTTGGGCAACGCTTTCAAGTTCTCCGCCAGGACCCGCGAAGCGCGCATAGAGTTCGGTCGACGCCCCGACGGCGACCACGCGTTCTACGTACGCGACAACGGCGCCGGCTTCGATATGCGCTTCGCAGATCGCCTGTTCGGGGTATTTCAGCGGCTGCACTCGCAGAGCGAGTTTGCCGGCACCGGAGTGGGCCTGGCCACCGTTGCCCGCATCGTGCGGCGGCACAGCGGGCGCATCTGGGCCGAGTCCGAGCCCGGCAAAGGCGCCACGTTTTTCTTCACGATGTGGGATCAGGGGGCCGGCCGCGCGCAATCGAATTGAGCCGATTGGCGGCCTCGACCATCCGGGTCGCCAGCAGTTCGATGCTCACGCCCTCGCTGCGCGCCTGCTCGCGCAGCGCCTGCAAGGCCCGGGCCTGATCCAGCCGCAGCCGCTCCATCAGGATTCCGACCGCGATCGCCTCCTCGCGGCCCACGACGCCGCCTGCAGCCGGGGCCGGCCGGGCTGCCGCGGCCGGCATCGCATCCAGCTTGGCCAGGGCGGCGTTGACGGCCGGAACGACCTGACGGATGTCGATCGGCTTGACCAGGTAGCCCAGCGCCCCCAGCCGCGCCGTCTCGTCGACGATGGCGGGGTCGCCGAAAGCCGACAGGAACATGAATCCGGTCGACGTGTGCGACGCCAGGTAGCGGGCCACGTCCATGCCGGACTTGCCCTGCATCCGCATGTCCAGGATCGCCAGGCGCGGCCGGTGGTTGCGCGCCAGCAGGATCGCATCGTCGCCGTTATCGGCCTCCAGCACCTCGAAGCCGGCCTGCCGCAGTCCGGCCACCACGGTGGCCAGCACCAGCCGGTCATCGTCGACCACCAGAATCCGGGTCGGTCGCGCCCCGATCGTCCTGTCGTTGGCCGCCCCTTGCATGTCGAGCTCCGTCAGATCAGGTCTTCACGCACGGCGGGCGGCGACAGGTCCAGCGTGGCGATGACCCGGTCCTCCTTCTGCTCCAGCGACAGCTGCGCGCCGCGGCGCGGCAGCAGCGCCTTGACCAGGCCCAGGCCAGAGACGCCCGACGAGATTCGTCCCAGCTCGAAGCCCGCCGGCAGGCGGCCGGCGTTCTGGATCTGCACGGCCAGGCCGTCGGCGCGCGCCTCGATGCGCACGTCCAGCGTCAGGTCGCGGCTTTCGCGGTACTTGATGGCGTTGGTCCCCAGCTCGTTGATCACCAGCGCCAGCGGAACCGCTTCGCCCTCGGGCAGGCCCCAGCGCCACAGCGCCGACGCCGACGGCGCCAGCCGCACCTCGACCCCGAACATCAGCCCCAGGTTGTTGAAAATGCCCTGCACCACCCCGAGCACCGGCAGCGTTCCGGCCGCGCCGATCTGCAGCCCGTGTACCTGGGCGATGGCCTGGATCTGCCCGGCGATCTCGTTGAGCTGCGTGGCGACCTCGGGCTTGCCGCTGGCCATGTGCTGCAGCAATCCGGCCACGCCCTGCAAATTGTTCTTGATCCGATGGTGGACCTCGCGCACCAGGATGTCGCGCTGCCGCACCGCATCTTCCAGCCGCTGCTGCTCGGCCGCCATCCGCTGCGTCACGTCCTCGGCCACGCCGAACACGCGCAGCATGCCATCGTGCATCCGGGCCGGATTGAGCCGTACGCTGATGGTGCGCACGCCGGCGGCCGGATGGTCGACCCGCACCGTCAGTTCGGCGCGCCGCAGGCGACGCAGGCCGGCGATCACGCGCGGCAGCTCGCGGCCCAGTTGCGCGGCGTCGTCGAAGTGGACGTGGCGCAGCGCGTTGCGCGGGTTGTCCATCAGCTCCGAGGCCGCCGCTCCGACCAGCTGGGTATAGCGCGAATTGACGTATATGACATGGGTCAGGTCGGCATTGGCGATGAACACCAGCTGATCGATGTTCTCGGCGAACTGGCGAAAGCGCGTTTCGGTCTCGCGCAGGGCGGTCTCGGCGCGCACCTCGTCGGTCAGATCGTCGACGATCGACATCACGTAGGCGGCCGAGCGCTCGCCGTCCTGCTCGTCATGGAACACCGGGACCACGCGCTGGTTGACGATCAGGGTGCGCCCGTCGGCCCGCAGCATCACGTCGCGCGGCCGCTCGATCTGGCGCCCGTCGGCGATCGCCTTGCGATCCATTTCGCGGTACAGGTCGGCGAACTGGCGCCCGTACACCTCGTGCCAGGTGCGCCCGATCACCTGCGAGCGGGCAAGGCCCGTCATCGCCTCGCCGGCCCGGTTCAGGCTGACGAATCGGCCCGTCTTCACATCGCGCACCGACACCAGCACCGGCAGGTTCTCGATCACCAGGTCCAGGTAGTTGCGCACCGAGCGCAGCTCGTCCTCGGAGCGGTGGCGGGCGTCCACGTCCATCAGCGCCACGATCACGCCCCGGTCCGGCACGCCCTCCTCGAACGGGCGCACGTTGCCCGCGCACCAGAAAACCGATCCGTCGGCGCGGCGCATCTGATGCTCGAACGTCGAAACGATCCCCGCCGCCGCGCCGATCCACTCGGCCTGTGCCGCCTGCCAGGCCGCCGGATCGGCGAACAGCGCGCCGAACTGCAGCTCCTGCAGGTCGCGCGCCGAGAAGCCGAACATGCGCTCGGCAGTGGCGTTCGACTTCACGACCAGGTCGTTGGCCACGTACAGGATCGCGACCAGCGCGTTGTCGAAGATCAACTGCAGCTCGTTCAGGGCCGAGCGCAGCTCGCGTTCGGATCGCTTGCGCTCGTCGATGTTGACGAACGCGAAGATGTAGCCCAGCTCGGGCCGCTCCGGATTGACGGCGCGCCCCTGCACCGCCACCCAGATCGGCTCTGCGCGCCGCCGGTACAGCAACAGCTCGAATTCGCAGGCGCCGGCCTGACGGATCGTCTCGAAGCGCTCCTCCAGGCTGGCGAGCAGCATCCGGTCCGACGGGTGCCCGAACAGCTGGATCTGGTCCACCAGCGTGTTGGGCTCGCACCCCAGCAGGTCCTCCATGGCCGCGTTGGCCCGCAGCAGCCGCCCGTCCCGCACGAACAGCAGTCCGACCAGCGCCGTATCGAAGATCAGGCGGCTTTCGGCCAGCAGGCTCTGCAGCTCTGCGGCAGTGCTGGCTGCCGCTTCGCGCTGCTCGTGCAGCTCGGTGACATCCTGGAACGTGAAAATGGCCTCCACCGGCGCGCCGTCCGCCTCGGCGTCGTCCAGGGGCCGCGCCTGCACCAGGCACCAGCGCGGCCGCCCGTCGCGGTCGTACAGCACCACCTCGGCACTGGTCGTCAGACCCGGCCGCACGGCCGGCAGCCCCGGAACGTCCTCGGGCGCCTGGCCGTCCCGGTGCAGACACAGCTGCCACAGCGACATGCCGATCGCCTCGGCGTCGGAGTACCCGAACATCCGGCAGAACTCCCGGTTGGCCAGCACGATCTGCCCGGCGCGGGTCTTGGCCACTCCGGTGCTCATCGTCTCCAGCAGCGACTGCTGCTCGCGCAGGGCCGTCCGCAGCTGGCCTTCGAACAGCTTCTGGTCGGTGAAGTTCTCCATCACCAGCAGGTAGCGGCGCGAGGCGTCGGCGCTTTCGAGCGCGCGCCAGCCCAGCTTGACCCAGACCGTGCGGCCCTCGCGGTCCAGCAGCCGGCGATCGGGCTCGGACACCATCGCGGCACCGGTCGGCAGGTACTCCATCAGCCGCTCGCGCTGCTTCAGACTGGCCACGACGTCGTCGGGGTGGGTCAACCGCACCGGATCGCGTCCGAGCAGGTCGTGCTCCCGGTATCCGAGCAGCGCACAGGCGGCGCGGTTGGCACGCCGGATCCGGAAGGTCGAATCGAGCTGAACGATGCCGACCGGGCTCTCGTTGAAGATGGTTTCCAGGCGCTCGGCGTTCTCGGCCAGCTCGACCTCGATGCGCTTGCGGTCCGAGATGTCCCGCACCAGCAGGAATATGAATTCGCGCTCACCGTGTTCGACCCGCTGCAGCACCAGATCGACTTCGAATTCCGAACCGAGCCGGGTCCGGTAGCGCGCTTCCCCGTGAAAGGCGCCGCGGTCCAGCAGCGCCTCGATCATCTCGGCCAGGGCCTCGTCGGTCAGGCTGGTGTCGATCGCGCCCAGCCGCAGCCCGGTGAGCTGTTCGCGGTTGTATCCGAGCCAGGCGAGCGCGGTCTCGTTGGCATCCAGGATGGCGCCGTCGCGGCCGATTTCGAGCACCATTTCACCGGCCGAATCGAGCGCCTGGCGCAGAGCGGCGAGCGAGGTTTCGGCGAAGCGCTCCCGATCGAGCCGCTCGACGGTCAGGAATACGCCGCTGAAGCGGCCGTACGGGTTGAACAGCGGCGTGCGCCGCTCGCGCACCCAGGGGCGGTCGCCTCCGGAGAACTCGTATTCGACCTGCTGCGGCACGCGCACTTCGCCGTCGCGCATCCGCTCCAGCGAACGCATCACGGCCGGCTGCGAGGAGTGATCGAAGGCCTGGTCCAGGCGGCGGCCGAGCAGCTGGCCGACTTCCACGCCGAGCAGCTGCGCCAGGTAGGCATTGCAACGCACATAACGCAGGTTGCTGTCGAGCACGGCCATCCCGATGCGCGCGCTGGACATCAGCGTCGACAGCATCGCGTCGGCGGCCCGCGTGGCCCGCAGGGCCGTGCGCGGCACCGTGACGTCGTGCACGATGGCGGTGAGGTGCGACACCAGACCGCCGTGGTCGGCCTCGAGCACCAGGCGCACTTCGAAATTCTTGGAGCCGGTCGGGTGGGCGTACGCGAATTTGAAGCTGCGCGTCTCGAGCGACTCGAAGGTGGCCGCCAGCTTGGCTTCCCACAGCGGCGCGTATTGAGTGAAGTGCTCGACCTGGCTCAGCGGACGGCCGACAAAGGCCACGCGGGGAATCGCGGTGGCCCGCTCGATGGCCGGATTCGCATAGACGACGATCAGTCGCCGATCGAACCGCAGCACCGCATCGGGCAGCTCGTCGAACACGCTCACCGGCGGATGCGACATCTCCACCGGCTCGGTTTCAGGCGCCTTCAGCCAGGCGGCTGCGGCCACCGTCTCGGTCACGGGGCGCGGCACGGGGTGGGACTCGATCGCCAGCATGCGCACGCTGGAGGCAAGTTCGGGCGGGCCGGCGGGCGTCGGCGCCCGCACCCGGCTGCGATCAAATAGCGTTGAATCGGCCACGCCCTGCTCCAGTCGCGCGACGACCCGACTGCCATGCTGCGGCCGCCTGGCGCAAAGAATACCGGAACGAGGCTTCTACAGATAGTTGAAGAGCGACAGCTTGGAGACGGCCGAGTAGCTCTGCAGGGCGGCTTGATAGGTGGTCTGCTGCTGGGCCATCAGGGAAGCCGCCTTGGCGTAGTCCAGATCCTGGATCGACGACAGCGCCGAGTTGGCCTGCAGGGTGCGATCGCTGTTCAAGGTCGAGTAGGAGCTGAGCTGCTGCAGCTGGTCGCCGACTTCGGCCTGTTTCAAGGTCACGTGGTCCAGCGCCTGTCCCATAGAGGCGAGCGACGATCCGAGCGAGGTCTGCAGTTGCGCTGTCGCGGCCGGCGTATCGGCGGGCTGCTGCAACGCAGCGATCGCCTTGGACATGGTCGTGAAGAGCGACTGGTATGCGGCCGGTGCGACCGTGAACGAATCACCGTTGGCGGGGGCGCCGGTGAGCTGGACCTGCAGGCCGTCGAAGGCGACCGTCGTGGGCGACGTGTAGGTGCCGCTGGCGACGCTCGTGTTCTTGGTGGTGTCCTGCACCTGGTAGGTCGTGGTGGACCCGCTCACCGCGAAGCTGATCGCGTAGTTGTCGCCGGTCAGTGCCGATGGATTGGCCACCGACCCGGGATCGATCACGCCGGAGCCGGTGTTGGTCGCGCTGGCGGCCGTCACGAAGGCGCCATTGCCGGGACGCATCTTCTGGAATATGTCGTCGCCCGAAAATTTGATCTGCAGCTGGCGGTTCTGCGACACCTGGACCGATTGCAGCACGCTGTCGCCGCTGTAGGTCACGTTGTTGCCGGCCTGCGAGAAGGGCGGGGCCGACTGCTGCGACCCGGCGAACAGGTAACCGCCCTGCCCGTCGCTGCCGTTGGCCAGGCCCACCATCTGACTCAGGTCGCCTTGCAGCCCCTGGGCCAGCGCCGCGCGCTGCGAATCGGAGTAGCTGGCATCGCCCGCCTGGATCAGGCGCTGCTGCGCGTCCTGCACCAGGTTGACCAGGCTCGACAGGGTCGAATCGGCCTGGTTCAGCTGCAGCTGGGCTTCGTTCTGATTGCTCTGATACTGGTTGAGCTGCGATACGGTGGTTCCGAGGGATGCCACATTGGCGGCGCCGATCGGGTTGTCCGACGGCGAATTGATCTGCTTGCCGGTGGACAGTTGCAGCTCGGTCTGCATCAACTGGCTCTGGGCGTTGCTGATCGCCTGCTCGCCGTTCTGGAACATCATGTAGGTGGAGACTCTGAGCATGGCCGTCGTATCCGTGTGACGTGTCGGGTGGTCCGCGATCGATCGGGGTCTGGCGCGGGCGGCCGCCTCAGCCGGACGAGGCGATCGACAGGATCTGGTCGAACAGCGTCGAGGCGATCGAGATCACCTTGGCGGCTGCCTGGTACTGCTGCTGATACTGCAGCAGGCTGGCGGCCTCCTGGTCCAGATTGACGCCCGCGACCGCGCTCTGGGCGTTCTGCGCGTTCTGCAGGATGGTCTGCTGGTTCTGCTGATCGGCCTGCGCGTTGGCGGTCATCGTGCCCACCTGCGCAACCACGGCCGCATAGCCCGAGCCGAGCGAGGTGCCGCCGACCACGTTGGCGTTCTGCAGCTGCGCCAGCGCCAGCGCGTTGGTGTTGTCGCCGGTGCCGCCGGTGTTGGCGCCGACGCTGACCGAGTCGCCCGTCGCGGGCGTCCCGAGCAGCGTCAGGCTCCAGCCGTTGAACGCGATCGGCTGGCCCGCGGTGTAGGTGCCCGAAGAGGTGGCCCCGTTGGTCGAATCGGTGAGCGTGTAGCTGGTCGGGCTGGTGAAGCTGAGGTTGACCGAATGGGTCAGATTCGCGTTTCGATTCGGTCCCGTCACGGACAGCGATAACACGCTGAGCGATCCGGTGTCGGTGGACGCAATCGAGGCACGAACCGGGCTGGCCGCGGCGATTTGCTGTGGCTGGCCGATCGAGACGGCCAGGTTGCCGGCGCCGGTGCGGACCGGTTCGATCGTGAAGCTGTCGCCGTTGGTGGCCGTGCCGGTGACGCTGAAGGTGATGCCGTCGACCGTGGCCGGTGTACCCGGCAGCGACGACAAGGTGGTCTGCTGGCCGTCGGACAGGCGCGTGAGGTGATACTGACCGCCGACCACTTGCAGCCGGTAATCGGACGCCTGCAGCTGGGTCGGATCGCTGAAGGTTGCCGTGACGGTCTCGGCGGGCGCGCCACCCGAGGTCGCATTGGTGGTCGACGCGATCACGGTCGGCGACAGCGTCGAAAACAGGTTCACGCCGGGCGCGCCGTTCGAATCCTGCCCGAGCTGGCTTTGCTGGTTGAATTGCGACGACACCGCGACCGCCAGGCGGCCGATCTGATTCTGGACCGCAGGAACGTCCTGCAGGCTGAACTGCATCAGGGCGCCGATGTCGCCCCCTCCGGTATTGGTGACGCTCAGCGGAACGATCGTGTTGCCCGCCTTGGTCCCGACCGTTACGTTCTGCGGATTGCTCGGGTCCGTCCCCATGCCCATCTGGGTCACCTGGTCGCCCACCACCAGCGGCTGACCGTCGGCCAGAAACACGTTGATCGAGCCGTCGCTCTGCGCCATCGTGGTCACGCCGATCGACTGGTTCAGCGTCTTGATGGCCTGGTCGCGCTGGTCGAGCAACTGGTTGGGCGACCCGCCGGCCGAGGTGGCCAGGGCGATCTGGTCGTTGAGCTTGGCGATCTGGGCGGTGGCGCTGTTGACGGTCGAGATCTGCTGACCGATCTGCTGGTTGGCGCTTTGCTGCATCTGCTGCAGCTGGCTGTAGGCGTCGTTGAAACTGGCCGCCATCTGCTGCGCCGACGACAGCACGGATTGCCGCACCGCCAGGTTGCCGGGCTGCTGCGTGAGCGTCTGGATCTGCGAAAAGAACTGGTTGACCACCGCGCCCAGGCCGCCGGTGGTGCTGGAAAACAGGTTGTTGACCTGGTTCAGCAGCGTGGCGTGCGCGTCGGCCTGGCTGGAGGCGGACTGCGCCAGATCGACCTGCTGGGTGAGCAGCTGGTTGTACTGGCGCGTGACGCTTTCGACCGCCACGCCCTGGCCGATGTAGTTGCCGCTCAGCCCGGTTTCGACCTGAGCCGTGAAATCGACGATCTCGCGCGAATAGCCCGGCGTGTTCGCGTTGGCGATGTTGTTGCCAGCCGTCTGCAACGCCGTGTACGCGGCGTTCAACGCGCTAGAACCGATTGAAAAGAGGCCCCCGGACATCCGATCTCACCCTGCCGTCACGAATGTCATCGGCAACCGCGGCCAAAGCTTGAATGCCCGGCTCATACCGTCCCTCCGATCGACGAGGCCGTCCGGATGACGCGAGCCAGCTTGTCCGCGTAGCCCGGATCGGTCGAGTAGCCGGCCTGCTGCATCCCGGAGGCGAAGCCGCCGGCGCCCCCCGCGGCCACGGCGGCCGAGTAGCGCTGGTTGCGCCCGATCGTCATCGCCCAGTCCTGGAACGCGGCCGCGTAGCTGTCGTACGCCCTGAAACTCTGAACCGTCCTGCTCGGCATGCTGCCGTCGTACTCGGTGGTGGCTACCTGGACCGTACGGCCCTGCCATCCCGGCCCTGCCTTGATGCCGAACAGGTTGTAGCTGGGCGCGCCGTCGGCCCCGCGGATCTCGCGTTGCCCCCAGCCCGATTCGAGCGCGGCCTGGCCCAGAATGAAGCGGGCGGGCACGCCGGTCGCCTGCTGGGCGCGCACCGCATCGGCCTGGTGCTGCCGCATGAAATCGCGCTGGACCTCGGTCGAGGTGGCCGGCCGGGATGGTGCCGCCGCTTTGGCCGCGGCTTGCGCCGCGGCTACGTCGGCCAGGGCCGCCGGAGCGTTGCCAGAGGCAGCCCTGGCCTCCGTAGCCACGGCGGAGGCCGCGGCGGAGGAGGCGGCGTTTGGCATCGCGCGCGACAGCTGGCGCGCGATCACGTCCGACAGGCCGGTGCCCTTGGAGGCGATTTGCTGCGCGACCTGCTGGTCCAGCATGCCGCGGTACATGTCCTGTTCCTGCGAATCGAGCAGGCCCGAACGGGGCGTGGCCTCGCGCATGCTCTTGAGCACCATCTGCATGTAGAGCGCCTCGAACTGCGTGGCGACTTTCTTGGCGGCCTGGCGCGGGTCCTCCCGGGCGGCGCGCTTCAGATCCTCCAGCGAACGGGCATCGGCGGCCAGGCCGCTTCCCACGCTTCCGATCTGCGAGCTGAGCGCCGCGGGATCCACCGGATGCCGCCTAGATGACTTCCAGATCGGCGCGCAACGCGCCGGCCGCCTTCAGCGCCTGCAGAATCGCGACCAGATCGGCCGGGTTGGCTCCCAGCGAGTTCAGCGCCTTGACCAGATCGGCGAGATTGGCGGCCGAGGGCAGCTTCATCAGCACGCCGCCGTCCTGCTTGAGCTGGATATCGGTTTTCTCGGTGACCGTGGTCTGGCCCGACGACAGCGGCCCCGGCTGGGACACGACCGGGGTGGAGGTGATCGTCACCGACAGGTTGCCGTGCGCCACCGCCGCCGGTTCCAGCGCGACCATGCGGTTCATCACGATGGAGCCGGTGCGCGCGTTGACGATCACGCGCGCGGTCGGCTCGAGCTGGGCCACCTGCAGGTTCTCCAGCTGGGCCATGAACCGCACGCGCCGGTCCGGATCGGTGGGGGCCTTCACGTCGACGACGCGGCCATCGAGCGCGTGGGCCGTGCCTTCGCCCATCTCGGTGTTGATCGCGTCGGTCACCGCCTGCGCGGTCGAAAAATCGGTCGAATTGAGCTCCAGCGCGATCGCCTCGCCCTGCAGGAACGGCGAAGCCACGGCGCGCTCGACCGAGGCGCCGCCCGGCACCCGGCCCGCCGCCAGGTGGTTGATCTGCACTTTCGATCCGCCCTGCGCGGCCCCGGCACCGGCGACCAGCACGTTGCCCTGCGCCACCGCGTAGATCTGCCCGTCGGCGCCCTTCAGCGGCGTCATCAGCAGGGTGCCCCCGCGCAGGCTGCGCGCGTTTCCGAGCGACGAGACCGTCACATCCAGCTGCTGGCCGGGCCGCGCGAACGACGGCAGATCCGCGGTCACCATCACCGCGGCCACGTTCTTCAGCTGCGGATTGGTTCCGGGCGGCAGCGTGATGCCCAGCTGGGTCAGCATCGACTGCAGCGACTGCACCGTGAACGGCGTCTGCGTGGTCTGGTCGCCGCTGCCGTCCAGGCCGACCACCAGGCCGTAGCCGATCAGCTGGTTGCCTCGCACGCCCTGCACGGTGGCGAGGTCGCGGATCCGCTCGGCCTGCGCCGGACCCAGCAGGCCCAGCGCGCACGCCAGCGCACAGGCCGGCCCGGCGCGCCGCCAGGGCGCGATCGCCGACCGCGATCGGCGCGGGCACGGTCGCGCTGACGGGTGCACGTCCATCAGAAGGGCGACCACGAGTTGAAGAAGCGGCCGAGCCAGCCCTGGATCTGCGCCTGCTCGATGTTGCCGCCGCCGCGATAGTCGAGGCGCGCATCGGCGATCTGGGCGGAGCTCACCAGGTTGCCGGGCTGGATCAGCACCGGGTTGACCACGCCCGAAAAGCGCAGGATCTCGGAATTCTCGCGGATCCCGATCTGCTTCTCGCCCGCCACCAGCAGGTTGCCGTTGGGCAGCACCTCGATCACGGTGACCGTGATGGTTCCGGTGAAAGCGCCCGAGGAGGTGGTGGCGCCGGTTCCGTTGAACGAGTTGTCGGTGGCGGCGGTCGTGTTCAGACCGTTCAGACCCATCCCGAACACGCCTTTGATCTTGGGTATCACCGCCGTCAGGGCCGCCTTCTTCTCGGTGTTGGAGGTGGCGCTCTGGCTGGCATTGAGCGTCTCGTTGATCTGTATCGTGAGCACATCGCCGACCATCCGCGGCCGGTAGTCCTCGAACAGCAGCATGTTGCCGCGCGAACGGAAGATTGCCCCGGTCGGGTGGTCGCCCTGCGAATCGAGCGGCTGCGGCCGCGCGGTCGTGGTGGCGACCTTGATCTGATCGCGCGGGGAGGCGCAGCCGCCCAGCGCGAGGAGCGCTGCCGCGGCAACGCACACGAGTCGGAGCAACATCATCGTCGTGGCGCCTCGCTTACATCTGCGACAGGCGCTGAAGCATCTGGTCGGACGTCGAGATCGCTTTGGAATTGAGCTCGTAGGCGCGCTGGGTCTGGATCATCGACACCAGCTCCTCCACCACGTTCACGTTGCTGGTCTCGACGTAGCCCTGCTGCAGCGTGCCCAGGCCGTTGGTTCCCGGCGTGTTGGCGGTCGGCGTGCCGGAGGCCGACGTCTCGGCGAACAGGTTCTGGCCCTTGGACTCCAGGCCGGCCGGATTGATGAAACCGGCCAGCTGGACCGCGCCGATGTTCTGCGCCGTGGCCTGGCCCGGCAGCGTCACGCTGACGGTGCCGTCGGCGCCGATCGTGACCGACTGCGCGGTGGGCGGGATCGTCACCGCCGGGCTCAATGCGAATCCGGAACTGTTCACCAGCTGCCCGGCCGAATCGATGTGGAAGCTGCCGTCGCGCGTGAACGCGGTGGTGCCATCCGGCATCTGGACCTGGAAGAAGCCGTTGCCGTTGATGGCCATGTCGAACTGGTTGCTGGTCTGCTGCAAATTGCCCTGCGAGAACACGCGCGGGGTCGCCACCAGCTGCACGCCGGTGCCCAGTTGCAGCCCGGTGGGGAGCTGGGTCTGCTGGGACGAGCTGGCGCCTGCCTGCCGCAGGTTCTGGTACAGCAGGTCTTCGAACTGGGCGACCTGACGCTTGTAGCCGTTGGTGCCGACGTTGGCCAGGTTGTTGGAGATGACGTCCAGCTGGGTCTGCTGGGCGTCCATCCCGGTCTTGGCGATCCACAGGCTTCTGATCATTGCTCGCTCCCTACGTTGACGGCGCAAGCGCCATCAGGTTCTTCGGTCAGCTGCCCACAACCGAGCTGGCCTTCTGCTCGTTCTGTTCGGCGGTGCTGAGCATCTTCATCTGCATCTCGAACTGGCGCGAGGCGGCGATCATCCCGACCATCGCCTCCACCACGTTCACATTGCTGCCTTCCAGCGTTCCGTCGGCCACCTTGACCGAAGCGTCGGCATCGGCCGGCGCGCCGCTCTGTGTGCGAAACAGGCCGTCGGTGCCCTTGGTCAGGTCCGAGATCGGCGGATTGACCAGCTTGAGCTGCCCGACCGTGGTCGGCGTCTTCGAGCTGGCGGCCTTGACCGAGACCGTGCCGTCGGCAGCGATCAGCACCGATGTCGCGTCGGCCGGTATCGAGATCGGCCCGCCCGTGCCCTGCACCTGCAACCCATTGGGAAGCTGCAGCACGCCGTCCGCGCCGACCTGCAGCGCGCCGTTGCGGGTGTACGCCTCCGAACCGTCGCTGGTCTGAACCGCCAGCCAGCCCTGGCCCTGCACGGCAACGTCCAGCGTGCGTCCGGTCGCCGTCATCGGTCCCTGGGAAAAATCGGCGCCGGTGGTGGTTTCGACCGTGAACACGCGCGTTCCAGCCTGTGGGCTGACGGCCGGCACGGCGCGCAGCCCCACGGTGTCGGCCCGAAAGCCGGTGGTGCCCGCGTTGGCGAGGTTGTTGGCCAACGTCGCCTGCCGCTCCAGCAGATACTTAGCTCCAGACATTGACGTATATATCAGGCGATCCATATAGCTGGCTCGTAGATGGACAGACGCCTCGGCTTCGACACGGCCTCAGCCGGGGGCCGAAAAGCGGGAGGATGGGAACGAGGGGGCTGGGCTGGCCCCCTCGTGCTCCCCCAGCCGATGGTTACGGGATTAGCGGCGTCAATCATTTATCGGTCAGCGCAGGTTCATCAGCGTCTGCTGGACCTGGTCCTCGGTTTTGATCGTCTCGGCGTTGGCCTGGTACACCCGCTGCGCGGTGATCATGTTGACCAGCTCGGTCGTGATATCGACGTTGGAGCTTTCCAGCGCGCTCGACTGCAGGGACCCGTAGCTGCCGGTGGACGGCGCGCCGACCAGCGGCTGCCCGGACGCCGATGACTCGGCCCACTGGTTGCCGCTCAGCGCCACCAGACCCTGGGGATTGATGAAATTGGCCAGTGCGATCTGCGCCTGGTCGCGCGTCTGCCCGTTGCTGTAGCGGCCCTGGATGACGCCGTCGGAGCCGATCGAGAAGCCCGACAGCTGTCCGGTCGTATAGCCGTTCTGCGAGTTGCTGCTGACCGCGAAGCTGGCCCCGTACTGGCTGGTCGAAGCGGCCGGAAGCAGCAGCGCGAAGGTCAGCGGCGTGGCCGCGCCGTTGGTGAGCGGGATCGACGGGTTCAGCGTGACGTCGGCGGCCATCGTGCCCGAGGAGCCGAAATTCAAGGTGCCGATCGGATTGGTCGGCAGGGCCGTGCCGTCGGCGGCCGCATACACGGACCAGGCGTTCGACGCGGTCGTGCGGAAGTACAGCGACAGCGTGTGCGAGTTGCCCTGCGAGTCGTACACCGTCATCGCGGTCGACGAGTTGTACGAATTCGGGTCGGTGATGTTGAACGCCGCGGTGGGCGTGGTCGAGCGCGAATCCAGGTTCAGCGACAAGCTCGCGGTGGAGGTCCCCTTGGGCGCGATGTTCGCCAGCGACAGCTGCACCGCAGTCGGTGTGCCGGGACTGATGGTGCCGTTCGCATTGCTCGGATAGCCGGTCAGCTGCGCCCCGTTGGGGCCGACGATGAAGCCGTTCTTGTCGAGCGAGAATTCGCCGTCGCGCGTGTAGGTGACCGCGCCGCCGGACGACATCCGGAAGAAGCCCTGGCCATTGATGGCCACGTCCATCGGGTTGCCGGTGGTCGTGATGTTGCCCTGGGTGAATTGCGGGCTCACTGCGGCCAGCTGGGTGCCGATGCCGATCTGGGCGCCCGACCCGCTCGCCAGGGTGGAGGCGTACACGTCCGCGAATTCGGCGCGGCCATCCTTGTACCCGACCGTCGACGCGTTGGCCACGTTGTTGCCGATCGTGTCGAGGTTCTGCGTGGCGGCATTCAAGCCCGACAGGGCCTGTTCGAAACTCATGTGCTTCTCCCGTTCAAGTCAATGGCGTATCGGCTTACATGATCTGCGCGATCGATCCGAATCCGACCTGCGATCCGTTCGACAGCAGCAATTTCACGGATCCGTCCGACTGCGGCGCGACCCCGACCACCTGCTGCGCGCTGTAGGCGGTGGCGGTGACGCTCTGGCTGGCCGCCGTGGCGCTCACCGAGTACGAGTAGCTGCCGGCGGCGGCCTGGTCGCCGCTGTCGGTCGTTCCGTCCCAGCTGAAATCCTGCACGCCGGCGCCGAGCGCACCCAGGTTGATGGTGCGCACCGTGGCGCCGGTCGAATCCTTCACGGTCACCTTGACGGCGTCGGCCGCCTGTGCCAGCGAGAAGCCGCCATAGGCCGCCAGCGTCTGGCTCGACGACCCCGAGGACGCCGCAGTGGCGGCCAGCGCGAGCGAATTGCCGGGAACCAGGACCGTGTGACCGGAGAGCTGGGTCGACTGCACGGCCTGGCTCTGCTGCAGGTCGGTCACGAGCTGGCTGACGGTGGTGTTCAGGTTGCCGATCCCGGTGACGGTGCTGATCTGCGCCATCTGCGAGGTGATCTGCGAGTTGTCGACCGGATTGAGCGGATCCTGGTTGTTCATCTGCGCTACCAGCAGCTTCAGGAACGTATCGGACAGGTTCTGCGCGCTCGAGCCGGTGGCGCCCGCGCTGGTTCCGGTCGAATTCGTGCTGCCGATGACGTTCGGCGCCGTAAACAGGCTGGACAGGTTGTTGGTCGAAGCGACAGTCATTGCGAATGCTCCTTATGAGCCCAGCTGCAGCACCTTCTGCAGCAGGCTCTTGGCGGTGTTCATCACGTCCACGTTGGTCTGGTAGCTGCGCGACGCCGAGATCATGTTGACCATCTCCTCCACCGGATTGACGTTCGGCATGGTCACCATGCCGTCGGCGTCGGCCAGCGGATTGGACGGATCGTGAATGCGCCGCGCCGGCGTGTTGTCCTGGGTCACCTGCGCCACCCGTACGCCGGCCGCGCCGGGATCGGCTCCGAGGTTCTGCGTCTGGAACACGACCTGGCGCGCCTTGTAGGGCTGGCCGTCCGGGCCGGCGATCGATTCGGCGTTGGCCAGATTGCTGGCAACCACGTTCAGGCGCTGGCTCTGGGCCGAGATCGCCGAACCGGACACATCGAAGATCTTGAACAGCGACATGGCGACTCCCCTTACCCGCCTTCGCCCTTCGGGCTACGGCGGGCGAGGCCGCCGCAGCCGAGGCGGCGGTGGCTATTGCCCATTGATGGCGGTCAGCATCGTCTTGATCTGACCGTTCAGGAAGCGCAGCGTCGCTTCGTAGCGGACCGAGTTTTCCGCGAAAGCCGCGCGCTCGGTGTCCAGGTCGACCGTGTTGCCGTCCAGCGCCGCCTGCAGCGGCTGCCGGTACTGGAGCACGGGCGCGGGGCCGGGCGCGCCGCCCGCCGTCAGGTGCGCCGGGTCGGTGCGGCTGGGCGCGCTGGCGCTCTGGGCCGTCGCCAGCGACAGCGCCTGGCTGAAATCGAAGTCTTTTGCCTGGTAATTCGGCGTATCGGCGTTCGCGATGTTGGACGCCAGCACCTTGGCCCGCTGGGCTTGCAGGGACAGGGCCGCCGACTGAAAGTCGAGCGTCGCCGTCATGCGGTCGATCGGTGTGGCTGCCATATGTGTGGTCGTGCGCCGTCAGGGGCTAAAGTCTTCCTCACTGATGCCGATTATTCCGATGAGGGGCAGGGTCGATCGACTGATAAGTCCGGATCGCGCGCACCTTCTTCCGCCATCGGAGGGGGTTGCTCGGCCTACGCTTGCTGTCATGCAACGTTGGCTCATCACAATTCTTATCAGCTGGTTGTGCGCACCGGCGTTCGCGCAAGTGCCGGTCGATCTGGTGCACCGGTTTGTCCAGAACGAGCTCGGCACGATCGACGGCGCATCGCGCATTGACATCTCGGTCGGGCAGGCCGCCTCGCGCTTGCACCCGGCGCCCTGCGATAAAGCGCAGCCGTTCGCCCGCAGCGGAGCGCGGCTTTGGGGTTCCAGCTTCGTCGGTCTGCGGTGCGTATCCGGGGCGCAGTGGACGATCAGCGTTCCGGTGCAGGTGCGGGTGTACGGCGCGGCCCTGGTGGCAGCGCGAGTCCTTCGGCCCGGGCAGCCCATCGACGAGGCCGACGTACGCACCGAGCAGGTCGAATGGACGCGCGACGCGCAAGGCGTGGTGCGCGATGCGTCCCAGCTGCGCAGCCGCGTTCCGGTGCGCGCGATCGAGCCGGGCGAACCGATCGGGCTGAGCTTGCTGCGCGAGGTGCCCGCGGTGGCCCAGGGCGATCCGGTCAAGGTGGTCGGCCGCGGCCAGGGCTTCTCGGTCACGACCGACGCCGTGGCGCTGGCGGCGGCTCCGGCCGGGCAGCCGGTGCGCGTGAAGGTCGAATCTGGCAAGATCCTGACCGGCACTGCACGCGAAGGCCGGATCGTCGAGGTGATGTTCTGATGGCGCGGCGCGCGATCGACCATGAAGACGCACCGCATTTGCGGGGCACCAGATTAGATCGCTCCATTAAAGTTCAGGGCCGGTGCGCCGAATTTAGGTCAGGTGTGTTCGCTTGCTGCAGCAGTGGGAGTGGCCATGAAAATCACTAGAACCTCTGAGCCGACGCGTGCGGAACGCGCGCAGCCCAACGCCGGGGGTGCCGCGCGCACCAGCGGCGCTGCGGCCCAGCCGGCCGCCGCCAGCAGCGGACGGGTACAGATATCGGATCTGTCCACCCGCCTGAATCAGCTGGAGTTCCAGCATCCGGATACGAGCTTCGACGCCGGCAAGGTGTCCGAGATCAAGTCCGCGATCGCCGAAGGCCGCTACCAGATCAATGCCGGAGCGGTGGCCGACAAGCTGCTCGCCAGCGCAGCACAGTTGACCGGCCGCAAGGCGTGACGCATCGCGACCCGCTGCCGCCGAACGCCGATTGGGCGGACGGCGCCCCCGAACCGGTCGCCAGGGCGCTGGCCGGGGTGTTGCGCCTGCTGCAGGCCGAAGGCAGTGCCCTGATCGGCGGCGACACCGATGCGCTGGCGCGGGCGGTGCGCGAAAAGGAGGCCGCGTTGCGGCGCCTGGCTTCCCTGCTGGAGCGCGCCGATTGCGCCACGCTGGCTGAGGTGTTCCGCAGTGCGCGCGATCTGAACCAGCGCAACGCTCGCCTGCTGGCACCTCACCTCAATGCCAACCGGGCCCGCATCGAAACGCTGCTCGGTGCAGCCCGCTCCGGCGCGCTTTATTCGTCGGACGGCCGCACGGCCTCTTCGCAGAGCCGCCTGGCTCAGCGAGGCGTGCGCGCCTGATCGGCCCGGGCGCCCTGCGCCCATCCTTGCCGAAAATCGCCTCGATCTTCTTTGACTGCCGACGGCAAGCGCCCCAGCACGCGCCGGAAGGTTCGATTCATGTGGCTCTGGTCGCAGAAGCCCGCCTCCAGCGCGATGCTTGCGAACGGCTGATCGGTCTCGCGTAACAGGCGTGCCGCGCGCTCGACGCGAAACCGGGCTGCAGCTTCCAGCAGTCCCTCGCCGGTAGCCCGCCGATAAGCCGTTCCCAGCCATGAGGGATGTCGTCTGACCTCGCTTGCAAGGTCGGTCACCTTCAGCGTCGTATCCTCGCTGAGGCGCCGGGTCATCGTACCAACCCAGCTCGCAGGTTCCCGCGCAGGTTCGCGGCTCGCTCTTTGCACGAACCGTTGCAGGGCTGCACGCAGGCGCTCCTCGTTCGCTTCCCGGCCGCAGAGCAGCGCCAAGGTTCGAGCCGCCGCGCCGGCGCGTCCACCCAACCATCGCGAGACGGGAGCACCGGGAAGCAGCCCGCGTCCAAGCCAGGCCGGATCGAACTCGATCTCGATCTGCTCGAACCCCGCCGACGCAACGGCGTTACGATGAGCAGCCCCGGCCCGATAGAGAATGGCAGAGGGGCCAGCGATGAAGGTCTCTCCGAGTTCGGTCTGGTTCAGATAGCTGCCTATTACGAAAATCGACAGCAGCGGCCAATCATGGGCGTGCTCCGGAACCCGCGCACAGCTCCGATCGATAACTCTTTTGACATAGGCTCCACCGAATCTTTGCAGCATCTGGCCAGCCTTGAAACGGTCCAATACAGAGCTCGGCGCCGGCGCTACCGTCGCGTTTCCCTGTCCTGGTGCTCTGATGTCCCGCGCCACGGTGTGCATCTTCCTTCTTGCAGTGTCGCCCGCGTGCGCGGGCGAGTCACTGGATTGCCACATTGGCAGCTATCAGCTGAACGATGGAAGTCTCGTCGATGTTGCGCCAAGCGACAAGGGTGCATTGCGTTGGCGCCGCTTCGATGGGACCACCGGCGCGCTGCACCCGGCGCCCGATGGCGTCTGGACCAGCACCTACGGCTGGAGTGATCGGGCTGACGGCAAAACGATGTCATTTTCGGATTGCAACGCCGGAAAAATCGATTTTGACGGCACGCCCGGTCAGCTCATCGCACTCGATGTGACGGATTCGACGTTCGACCGCCACGGCACCGCGCTGGCCGGCCGCCTGGTGATGCCCGCGGGCACGAGCAAGGTGCCGATCGTCGTCCTGTTGCACGGCGCGGAACACGAGTCAGCCCTGACCGACTATTTCCTCCAACGAATGCTGCCGGCGCAGGGCGTCGGTGCTTTTGTTTACGACAAGCGCGGCACCGGACAGTCTGCGGGCGCCTACAGCCAGGACTTCAACCTGCTCGCCGACGATGCGGTGGCAGCGATGCGCGAAGCCCGACGTCTGGCCGGTCCGCGCCTGGGTCGCATCGGCTATCAGGCCGGCAGCCAGGGCGGATGGGTGGCACCCATCGCAGCCAATCGCGCGCCCGTCGATTTTGTCATCGTCTGCTTCGGCCTTGCGGTCAGCGTGATCGACGAAGATCAGCAGGAAGTCGAAATGGAAATGCGCGAGAAAGGTCATTCGCCCGGCGAGATCACCAAGGCGCTCGAGGTTGCGCGCGCGGCCGAAACAGTGATCGCGAGCGGCTTCACCCAGGGGTTGAAGGAATTTGATGCCGTGAGGGCCAAATACGCGCAAGCACCCTGGTACAAGGACCTGCACGGCAACTACACCTGGGCGTTGCTGCCCTATTCAGAAGCGCAGCTGAGGGAAATGGGCGCGCAATTCAACTGGGGCACGCCCTTTCACTACGATCCGATGCCGGCCCTGCGCGCCTCTGTCACGCCGCAATTGTGGATTTTGGGCGGAGAGGACTACGAAGCACCGAGCGCCGAGACGAGCCGTCGCATCAAATCGCTGATCGCGGACGGCCGACCGTTCACCCTGGCGCTGTATCCGCGTGCGGAACATGGCATGACGCTGTTCGAAACCGCGCCGGACGGACAGCGCGTCTCGACCCGCTACGCCCGGGACTATTTCGACATGATCCTTGACTTTGCCCGCGACGGACGGCTGAACGCCACCTATGGCGACGCGGAGCTGACCAGACCGCACAAGGGCGGCGGTCTCTAGAACTCTTCCCAGTCGTCGTTGCCCGGCTTGCCGGCTTGCGGCGGGGGTGACTGCGGCGGAGTCGGCCGAGCCGGTGCTCTCAGCGGGCCCTTGCGGGCAGGTGCGCCGGGCCTGTTTGCGCCGTTCGCGGGTGGCTTTGGCTTGACCACGGCCTGCGAGCTGGCTTGCGCCTGCGCGATCGCCTGCACCGTTTCATGCCGTCCCAGCTTGAAGATGGCCACGGCTTGAGCCAGGCGCGCGGCCTGGTGCTTCAGGCTCTCGGCCGCCGCCGCGCTCTGCTCGACCAGCGCTGCGTTCTGCTGCGTCATCTGGTCCAATTGCGCCACCGCGGCGTTGACCTGTCCGATGCCCGAATCCTGCTCCAGTGTCGCCGAGGTGATCTCCCCGATCAGGTCCGCCACGCGCTTGACCTGATCGACGATGTCGCGCATGGTCTGGCCGGCCTCGGTCACCTGGCGCGAGCCGCTGTCGACCTTGTGGACGCTGTCGGAAATCAGCTGCTTGATCTCGCGGGCCGCCTGGGCGCTGCGCTGGGCCAGGTTGCGCACCTCGCCGGCCACGACCGCGAAACCGCGCCCCTGCTCCCCGGCGCGGGCCGCCTCCACCGCCGCGTTCAGCGCGAGGATGTTGGTCTGGAACGCAATGCCGTCGATCACGCCGATGATCTCGGCGATCTTGCGGCTCGAGGCCTGGATTTCGCCCATGGTGGACACCACCTGCCCGACCGCCAGCCCGCCACGGGCCGCCACCTCGGAAGCCGACGCCGCCAGCTGGTTGGCCTGGCGCGCGGTCTGCGCGTTGTTCTTGACGGTGCTGGACAGCTCCTCCATCGAGGCGGCGGTCTGCTGAAGGCTGCCGGCCTGCTGCTCGGTGCGACTGCTCAGGTCTGCATTGCCCTGGGCGATCTGAGAAGAGGCGACGCTCATCGATTCGGAGGTCGTGCGGATGTCGCCGATCATCTTGGCAAACGCCTCACGCATCCGCTCCAGCGAGCGGGCCAGCTCTCCGAGCTCGTCGCCGCTGTCGATCGCGAAACGCGCGCCCAGGTCGCCGTCGGCGAGCCGGCCGGCCACGTGCGATGCGCCGCGCAGGTTGCGCGTCGTGGTGCGGGCCGACAGCACGGCCACCGCCAGGGCGGCGCCGATCGCGATCACCAGCGCCACGCCCATCAGCAGCTGCGACAGCAGCGCGATGTGCCGCGCGTTCTGGGCCATCTCGTCGGCTTTCCGGTTGACCGCGGAGCCGATCTCCTCGAGCGACTTGATCAGTTTGCCGTACTGCTCGTCGGCGCTCATGATCGCCGCAATGCCGGTGTTCACGTCGCCGGTGGCCAGGTCGATCGCATCGTCGGCGGCTTTCGAGTACTTGTCGATGCCGGCGGCGCTCTGCGCCAGCATCGTGCTCAACTGGTCGATCTGGCCGAAGTCGGCGCCGGTCAGGGCGGTCTTGATTGCGGCGAGCTGGTTGCGCCGGCTGGCTCTTTCCTGATCGATGCGCTTGGCGTCGAAGCTGTTCAGCATCGTGAACAGGCGATAGACCTCGCCGCGCGCGGTCGCCAGCTGGCCCTGCACCACGCTGACGGTGGCGCGCGCCGGCAGGTAGCGGGTGGTCAGCTCCTGCTGAGCCCGCCCCTGCTCGCGCATCCCGACGAACGATATTGCGACCACGATGGCCATCAGCGCGATCGCGAGCGACGGGGCCAGCAGCATTTTATGAAGAATTTTCATGTCTGCCTTCAGAGATCACCCGCCGCGGACCTGCGACGGCCGGTGCGGTCCGCTCAGTGCTTGTAGACGCCGCCGCAGACCACCGAGTCCTCGAGCCGCTCGCAGTAACTTTCCTTCGGTTCGATCTTGTGCGTCACCGGGTCATTGAACTTGTATTCCTGCCAGAACGAGCTCTGCTTCTGCGCCAGCTCGACCCGCTCCTTGACGAACGGCTTGCCGTCGATGTCCTTCAGGTCGATGATGTTGCGGCCGATCAGCTTCTCGTTGGAGCCGTGCGCCAGCACGGTTCCGTCCATCCCGTACACGACCAGGTACAGGTCGCGATCCTTGAATTGACCCTGCTTGTTGCTGATCTCGGCATAGCCCTTGTCCTTGCCGTTACCCTTGATGTAGGCGACGCCCTTCTTGACCATGGCGACGGCCTCGTCCTTGGTGGCAAATTCGGTGTTGGCGACTGCGGGTGCGGACAGGGCCGCGGCGGCCAGCGTGCAGGCTGCCAATTGGATCCATTGCTTCATCGGAAGTCTCCTTGAGCGTCGGGTTGAATGGGCCGTCGCATGGCGGCGGTCCATGGCACCGGGAATTATTGCCGCTGCCCCGTCCGCAGATATGGCGAACAACACCGAAAACCGGCGCCTTTGTCCGCTCAAGAACCCGGCCGGGCCGGATCGGTCTGTGGATGGCCGACCAGCTCGGCGCGGGCCAACCTACCAGCTTTTCAGCTTGGCGCGCAGTCGCGCCACCGCCTGGCTGTGCAACTGGCACACGCGCGATTCGGTCACGCCCATGACGGCTCCGATCTCGCGCAAATTCATGTCCTGCTCGTAGTACATGCTCATCAGCTGGCGCTCGCGTTCGGGCAGCTCTTCGATCGCGGTCACCAGGGCGCCGCGAAATCGCTTGTCGCGCAGGATCTCGGACGGATCGGCTCCATCGACTGCGACGTGCCGCTCCAGGTAATCGTCGTCGTCGTCACCGCCGCCCAGGTCGTCCAGATACAGCAGCTGGGCCCCGCGCGCGTCGTTCAGCGTCTCCTGGTAGTCACCGACCGAAAGACCCATCTCGCCGGCGATCTCGGCCTCGACCGGCGCGCGCTTCAGGCGCTGCTCGAGGCGATGCACGGCGTTTTCGATGTCGCGCTGGCTCTTGCGCGCCGAGCGCGGCAGCCAGTCGCCGGCCCGCAACTCATCCAGCATCGAGCCACGGATGCGGCTGGCGGCATAGACCTCGAACTGGGTCCCGTGCGCTTCCTCGAAACGGTTGACGGCGTCCATCAGCCCGATCATGCCGGCCTGGATCATGTCGTCCAGCTCGACGTTGGCGGGCAGCTTGGCGATCATCTGATGCGCGATGCGACGCACCAGCGGCGAGTACTGCCTCGCGTAGTCGCTCTGGCGGTCCAGGCTGCCTCGAGCGTTGTAGACGAAAGCCTCGTTCTTCAAGAAACGGTCTCCACGGCCGTGCCGCCCTCGTCGCCGCACGCGCGGGCGCCGTCCGACGCGCTGCGGCAGCGCACCAGGCGGATCAGGCGGCGGATCGCCGGGGCGTCGTCGACGCAACCCGCGTCCAACGTCGTGGCCCCCAGCTCGCGCGCGCCCACCGCGGCGAGTCTCGAGTACAGCCTACCGGCGCAACGCGGCGTCATACCCTGGAAAAGAAGCCGGAAAGCGTCGATGTCCGCCACCCTAAGAATCGACCGCATCGTGTCGATCGCGTGGCGCTCGGAGGCAGGCCCGGGCCCGGCGACCACGACGGCGTCGGAAAAGCCGCCGGGTCCGCGGAATGCGGCCAGGCCCCGCGCCTGCGCAGCCGGCAGCGCCAGCAGCACACAATCGGCCGGCGCAGCCAGTGCGCGCACGCCGGCCGCGAAACGCTGCCAGCGCTCCGGAGCGCGCCCGCATTCCTCGAGCGCGCGCGCAGCCGGAAGGATCCTGAGGTTGGCGCCCGCGGCAACGCAACTGTCGAGCGGACTGCAGTCGCCGTTGAAGGCGTGGGCCAGGTCGTAGCGGACGCGCAGCCCGAACGCGGCGGCCACCTGCGCGCGCGCCGCGTCCACCACCAGCGTGCGCGCACCCTGCTCGACGCAGGCGCGCGCCACCCCGGCCAGCCAGGCCGAGTGGTCGCGGTCCCGGTCGGGACCCAGCAGAATCGGCAGCCAATGCGGCTCCGAAGGCGCGAACAGCCGCCGCAACCCGGCGGCCTGGTCCTGCGGAGCGCGCATCGAACGGCCTCGATGGCCGCCCGTGCGCTCAGGCATGCACGTTGCCCTGAGGCTGCTCGGACCAGGCCTGGGCTTCGTCGTCCTCGAGCGTATAGGGCAGCGTCGACGGCTTCAGCGCCACGTGAGCGAGCAGGCGCGCGGCGGCCGGGTGCCAGTCCTCCGGAACGCGCTGGCCGTTGGTCAGGCCGAACAGCAACATCCGATAACGAAGCAGGCAGTCGACCGCGCCGCCGATCCGGGCCGACTCGTCCAGCTTGGTGAGGATCGCCCCGGCGGCGTCCTGTGCGTGCCAGGCGCGAGCGACTTCGTCGAGCGTTTCGGCCTGCGAAGCAGCGTTCAGCAGCAGCACCCGGCGGATCGGCTGCAGGTTGAAGCGCCCCGTGTTCAGCGTGCCGAGCATCTCCTCCATCCGCTCGTCCCGCTGCGACAGGCCGCAGGTGTCGATCAGCACCAGGCGCTTGCCTTGCAGCGACGCCAGCAGCTCGCGCAGCGTGGCCCCGTCCTGCGCGACGTGCATCGGAACCCCAAGGATGCGACTGTAGCTGCGCAATTGCTCATGGGCCCCGATCCGGTAGGAGTCGAGCGTGACCAGGCCGAGTTGAGCCGCGCCGTAGCGCACCGCAAAGCGGGCCGCGAGCTTGGCCACCGTCGTGGTCTTGCCCGCTCCGGTCGGTCCCATCAGAGCGATGGCCCCGTGGCCTTCGATCAGCCCGTCAGCGGCTGCGGCGCAGCGCAGGTTGCCGGCGATCACTTCGTGCAGCCAGCTGTCGGTGGCGGCGATGTCGCTGGTATCCGGAGCATGTCCCGCAACGCGCCGCGCCAGATCGGGCGAGAAGCCCGACATCAGCAGGCGGGTCATCACGCGGGTCGTGGCCGCGTTGCGCTGGGGCACGGCCCCCGGTTCGACCGAGGGCCCGCGCGAAGCGATGTTCGATTCCAGCGCAGCGATCCGGTCCGACAGCGCTGCTCGCAGCGAGCGCAGTTCGTCCATCACCCGGCTGTCGTCCCGCTCCGGGGCGTTCACCGTCGCGACCGGCTGCGGCTTGACCGCTGCCATCGCGGCAGCCTGCGCCGCTTCGGCCATCGCGCGCGCCGGCCTGCGCGTGACCACCGGTTGAGCGACCGCAGCCGTCCGGGTTGGCGCCGGCGGTTGCGCAGCGCGGTGGGCAGAGCCATTCAACGGTACGGGCGATGCCAGTCCGGCGATCGTCGCACTGGCGGCCGGTTCCGCGGCCGGCCGCCGCGGCGCCATCACCGCCACCGCGGGGTCGGGAGTAAACGCCGGCGGCGGCGGGGCAAGGCGTGGCGCGGGCGGCGCCGCTGCCGCTGCGGGCGGTGGCACAACCGCCGCAGCGGGCTGCGCCGGCCGCGGCCAGGCCGCCGCGGCTTCCTGCGCCGGGCGCTGCCGAAACACGGCCGGCGCCGAGGCCGGGGGCACCGGCATCATGGCGGGCTCGTAGGCGCCCGCCGGCATCGGATCGG
>DASZFP010000194.1:0-6092 GCA_035939615.1 Burkholderiaceae bacterium
CTTCCAGCAGCGCCAGCCAGCGCGCGAAGATCTCCTCGATCGGCGCGCCCGAGCGGGCCTGCGCGCGCTGCGCCTCGGTGGCGATCGCGGCGAGCGCGCTGTGCACCAGGTGCGCGATGCGCGATCGGTTCGCCTCGGAGGTGGCCGCCACGCGCGGCGAGCGCAGCAGCGCCGAGGCCCGTTCGCCGGCCGCCTGCGGATCGGCGAAACCGGATTGCTGCAGTGCCGAGGCCAGGTCGGCCGCCGGCGCTTCGGCCGCGCGTGCGGGCGTGGCGAAGATCCGATCGAACAGGGCCGCAACCGGCGCCGCGTGCGCGCGGTAGCGCGCGATCAGCTCCTCGCCGTCCGCCAGTCCCATGAGCTCGGCGACCTGGTCGCGGGCCGCGCCGGCCGGCGCGATCCAGTGCGTCTGTTCATCGTCCACGTATTGCAGCGCGTGTTCCAGCCGCCGCAGGAACCCGTAAGCCTGCGCCAGCGCGTCGCATTCGGCTGCCGGCAGCAGGCCCAGCTCGGCGAGCGTGGCCAGCGTCGCCAGCGTCGAGCGCGAGCGCAGCCGCGTTTCGCGTCCGCCGCGCATCACCTGGTAGGTCTGCACGATGAACTCGATCTCGCGGATGCCGCCGCGCCCGAGCTTGACGTGCTCGCGCCCCTGGCCGCGCGCTCCGCCCACCCGCTCGGCCTGGCGCTGGATCTTCGCGTGCAGTTGCCGCAGCGCGCCGATCGCGTTGAAGTCCAGGTAGCGGCGGTATACGAAAGGCTCCACGCACGCCTGCAGCGAGGCGAGCTGGCCGGCAAACGAGGCGCGGTCGGCCAGCACCGGCTCGGAGATCACGCGCCCTTTCAGCCAGGCGAAGCGCTCCCACTCGCGTCCCTGCCGGGTCAGGTACTCCTCGAGCATCGCGCACGACACCGCAACGGGCCCGTCCTGCCCGTTCGGGCGCAGCCGCATGTCGACGCGGAACACGAACCCGTCATCCGACGGCTCCGACAGGGCCGCGATCAGCGCCCGGCCCAGTCGCTCGAAGAACTCCTGGTTGCCGATCGTGCGCGCCGACGCCGCTGAACCGGCGGGCGGCTGCGTGCTGCCCTCGGCGTCGTAGACGAACACCAGGTCCAGGTCCGACGACACATTGAGCTCGCCGCCGCCGCCCTTGCCCATCGCCACCACCAGCAGGTCCTGCGCGGCGCCGCCCGCATCGACCGGCGCCCCGTAGCGCGCGGCGAGCTGCGGTGCCAGCACCCGCAGCGCCTGTTGCACACAGCATTCGGCCAGGGCCGTCATCGACGCGGTGACCTCCTCCAGGCCGGCGCGCTGCGCCACGTCGCGCACGATGATGCCCAGCAGCACGCGCCGGCGCAGCCGGCGCAGCGCCGGGCCCAGCCAGGCGTGCGCGTCCGACGGCGCCGATGCGCTCAAGTCGGCGGCCAGGTGCGCCTGGATGCGCCCGCGGTCCCAGGGCCGCTGCGCGTTGGCGACCAGCCAGGCGAGCGCCTCCGGTTCGGCCGCCGCGCCCAACTCGGCGCTGAGCGCGCGCGCCACAAAGCGGCTGCACCGCAGCGCCGTGGCGGCGGCGCCGCGCAGATTCTGTCCTTCGGGAGATTCGGTACGAGTCAAATTGACAGCCGGTCGCGCCGTGCACGGCGGCATGATCGGGGCGCTGCCTGTGCTAGCGTGCGCTTCGGGTTTTGCGTGCGCCGTGCATCGGAGCGCAGATTGTACGCAGCCCGTGCACCGATCCGGATCGGACCTCATGACCGAACAACACCTCGACGGCTCGTCGGCGCCGGCAGCCCCGCACGCGGGCCGCCATGCTTCCGAGATCGTCCATTCGGTCGAGGGCATCGTCGGGCACGCGGTCCAGGCGGCCGAGCGCTCGCTGGCGCGGCGCCTGGGCGAAGGCAGCGTGCGCGTTCTGGAATGGAGCGTCAGGACGCTCGCCTGGGCCGCGCTGGCCGCCTACTTCGTCTTTTGCGGATCGCTGATCAGCCTGCGGCTGTGGTGGATGCCGCACATCGACGACTGGCGCGGCCAGATCGAGTTGCGCGCCTCGGCGATGCTGAAGCAGCAGGTGACGATCGGGCGCATCGAATCGAGCTGGCAGGGGTTCAACCCGCGGCTGCAGCTCACCGACGTGCAGCTGCACGATGCGAGCGGCGCGGTCTCGCTGACGCTTCCGCAGATCGACGCCGTGATCTCGTGGACCAGCGTTCCGACGCTGCAGGTGCGCGTGAAATCGCTCACCGTGCTGGCGCCGGAAATCGAGGTGCGGCGCCTGTCCGAGACGCGCCTGTCGATCGCCGGCATGCTGATCGACCTGGAAGCAGCCGGCACCAACGCGGCGTCCATGACGTGGGCGCTGGAGCAGCGCCGCCTGTCGGTGAGCCACGCGACCGTTCACTACTACGACGACACACAGCCCGCAGCCAAGCCCGGGCCGGTGGACATGACCGACGTTGAGATCCTGCTGGCCCACCACCTGGGCACGCATTACTTCGCGCTGCGCGCCCGGCCGCCCTCCGACATCGCCGACCTGATCGATGTGCGCGGATGGTTCGACCGTCCTTGGTCGATGCCGGTTTCCAATCCAAGCGGCTGGTCGGGTCGCCTGTATGCGCAGCTCAACTACGTGGATCTGGCCCGGCTGGAATCGTTCGCGCGGCTGATCCCGCAACCGGTCCGGCTGCGCCGCGGCAGCGGCGCCTTGCGCACCTGGATCGACTTCGATGCGCTGACCGTTCAGCGGGCGCGCATGGACCTGGCGTTCACCGACGTGGAGTTGAGCTTGCGCTCGGACGCGCCGCCTTTGCGGCTGACCAGCCTGCAGGGGCGCATCACCCAGCAGGCCTGGAGAACCAGCTCGGCCCAGGGGCAGGACATCGCCCTGACGCACCTGGCGCTGAAGGGGGCCGGCGGCCTGCACCTGCCGGCCACCGACATCAGCTATCGCGGCTCCCGGCCGCTGTCGCCGGCCAACGCGCCGCCGCACACCGAGGTGAGCGTCGATGCGCTGTCCCTGGAGGACCTGTCCGCGCTGGCGAGCCGGCTGCCGCTGCCGGCGCCGGCCCAGGATGTGATCGCGCGCTACGCAATGCGGGGCAATGCGGCCGACCTGCACGCGTCGTGGGACGGCGATCCGGACCACGTGTCGAACCTGGCACTGCGCACGCGCTTTGACCGCCTGAGCGTGGCCGCGCAGCCGGCCGAGCCGGGCGTGGACGAAAATGGGCGGCCCCGCCCCGGGCAGCCCGGCTTTGAAAACCTGGCCGGCTCGATCGACCTGTCGCCGGCGGGCGGAACGTTGACGTTGGCCAGCGCCGATGCACGCCTGATTCTGCCGGGGCTGCTCGAGGATCCGGAGGTCCCGGTCAACCGGCTCGATGCCCGCGTGCACTGGGTGAGCGGCCCGCCCCTGCAGGTTGGCTTGGACGCGTTCTCGTTCAGCAACGAGGACCTGGAGCTGAGCGCGGTCGGAACCTTGCGCGCGCCGGAAAAGCAGGCGCCCTGGATCGACCTGAGCGCCAGTCTCCCGCGCGCCAGCGCAGCGGCCGTGCATCGCTACGTGCCGCTGTCGGCCGGCTCGGGCACGCGCACCTGGCTCACCTACGCGCTGCGCGACGGCCGCGTGTCGGGCGGAACGCTGAAGCTGCGCGGAAGCCTGGACCAGTTCCCGTTCCTCGCGCGCGACAGCGGTGAGTTTGCCGCTTCACTCCACCTGTCCGGCGGCACGCTCGACTACGCGCCGACGACCCCGAGCCACCCGCGCGCCCATCCCTGGCCGGTGATGACGGCGCTGGAGGCCGATGTCAATTTCAACCGCGACCAGATCGAAATCCTGGGAGCGCAGACTTCGGTCTACGGGGTGCGCCTGAGCAAGGTCGCAGGCCGCATCGACCAGCTGGCCGGCAAGGAGCCGCGCCTGACCATCTCGGGCCACGGCACCGGGGAGCTCGCGGACCTGGTGGGCTACGTGAACGCCAGCCCGGTCACGTCGATGATCGGCGGCTTTCTGGAAACGACCAAGGCGAACGGGCCCGGGCGGCTGCAGATCAAGCTGAACATCCCGCTGAACCACACGGTGGACACCGAAGTGGAAGGATCGGTGCTGTTCCAGGGAAACGACGTCGCCCTGCGCAGCGACATGACACCGCTCACGGCCGTGTCGGGGCGGCTGGATTTCAGCCAGCACGGAATCCGGATCGCCGGCATCAGCGCCGGCTTCGCCGGCGGCCAGGCGCGCATCGACGCCGACACCGGCCCCGACGGAGCTCTCGTGATCAAGGCGGCCGGGGGCGCCACCCCGCAAGGCCTGCGAAAACAGACCGACTCGGCGCTGGTGCGCCGGATCCTGGACAGCACGCGCGGCATGGCCCGCTACACGCTGACGCTCGCGCTGCACGGGCGCGCGGTGGAGGCGCACTTCTTCTCGGACCTGACGGGCCTGGCGATCGACCTGCCCGAGCCGCTGGGCAAGGTGGCCACCGAGCCGCTGCCGCTGCGCGTGGACCTGGTGCCGGTAGCGGGCTCGGCGCCATTGCGCGACAGCGTGCGCGTGACGGCTGCCAACCTGGTGGACGTGGACCTGGAACGGGTGGCCGGTGCCAACCCCGAGGAGCCGATGCGCATCGAGCGCGGCGCGATCGGGATCGGCACATCGAGCGCGCTGCCCGAGACCGGGCTGCTGGTGCACCTGACACTGCCGCGGCTGGACGCGGACCGCTGGCTGCCGCTGCTCGAATCGCCCGAGGAAGCCGCGGGCGGCAGCGCCGCCGCGCTGGTGCCCGACCTGGTGGCCGCGCACATCGACGCGCTGTGGGTGTCGGGCAAGCCGCTGCACAACGTCGTGCTGGGCGCCACGCGCGCCAGCGACGGCGGCTGGAACGTCAACCTGGAGGCCGATCAGACCTCCGGCTCCCTGCACTGGGTCTCCGGCACTCGCTCGGCCCCGGGCAAGCTGACGGCCCGGCTGGCGAAGCTGCTGATTCCCGAAAGCGCGCGGGAGCCGGTCGCCGAGGTGCTCGATGCGCCGGTGCGAGAGCTGCCGGAGCTCGATGTGGTGGCGGACGACTTCGTGCTCGGATCGAGCCGCCTCGGGCACCTGGAGCTCAATGCGCAAAACGTGCGCAGCGGCCGCTCCAACACCTGGCAGCTGAAGCGGCTGCAGATCGACGACGACGACGGCCACATCTCGGGCACCGGCCAGTGGGAACGCGAGCCCGGATCGCAGAAGCGCCGCATGACGCTCGCCATCGCGCTCGATGTCGTCGATGCCGGCAGCCTGCTGGCTCGCTTTGGCCTGGCCGGCGCCGTCAAGGGCGGCAAGGGCAAGCTCACCGCCAACCTGTCCTGGCTCGGCTCGCCCTTTTCGATCGACTATCCGACCCTGTCGGGCGACGTGCAGCTGGACGTGTCCAAGGGACAGTTCCTGAAGGTCGATCCGGGCGCCTCCCGGCTGCTGGGCGTGATGTCGCTGCAGGCGCTGCCACAGCGTTTCTCGTTCGACTTCCGGGACGTTTTCTCCAAGGGCTTCGCGTTCAACACGATCAAGGCAACCGCGCACATCACCAACGGGGTGCTCAGCACCCAGGACTTCGCGATGGTCGGGGTCAATGCCAGCGTGGTGATCCAGGGCGAAACCAACCTGCAGACCGAATCGCAGAATCTGCACGTGGTGGTGCTGCCGGAGATCAGCCCGACCTCGGCCGCGGTCGTGTATGCTTTTATCGCCAATCCGGCCATCGGGATCGGGACGCTGCTGGCTCAGTGGGTGTTGCGCCATCCGCTGTCGAAGATCTTCTCCTACGAGTACGACATCACGGGGACCTGGGGCAACCCGCAGGTGAAACGGCACGAGCGTCCCAAGCCCGAAAGCCCCGAGGAAAGAACCGGCTGACGCAGCAGCTCGCAAGGCCCGCCCATGACGAACTCCACGCTGCGCGTGGCGGCGATCCAGATGGTGTCGCGCGCCACCATCGAGCCGAACCTGCGCGAGGCGGCCGAGCTGATCGGCGCGGCCGCCCGCGAAGGCGCGCAACTGGTGGCACTGCCCGAGTACTTCTGCTTGATGGGGCTGCAGGACGGCGACAAGGTGGCC
>DASZFP010000195.1:0-4675 GCA_035939615.1 Burkholderiaceae bacterium
GCCGGCGGTGATTTTCGACATCCAGCGCGTGGGTCCCTCCACCGGCATGCCGACCCGCACCCAGCAGGGCGATCTGATGGAATGCGCGTACGCCTCCCACGGCGATACCCGCCACGTATGCCTGTATCCGGCGAACCCTGAGGAATGCTTCTACATGGCGGTGCAGGCCTTCGATCTCGCCGAGCGCCTGCAGACTCCGGTGCTGGTGCTGTCGGATCTGGACATCGGCATGAACGACTGGATGTGCCGCGACCTCAAGTGGGACGACAACTACCGTCCTGATCGCGGCAAGGTGCTGGCCAAGGAGGAGATCCTGAAGCTCGAGAAGTTTTATCGCTTCATCGACAAGGATGGCGACGGCATCACCGCCCGAACCCTGCCCGGCGTGCATCCGAAGGCCGCCTACTTCGCGCGCGGCTCGGGGCACACGCAGTACGGCGCCTACACCGAGGACCCAGCCGACTACCAGATGGTGCTCGACCGCCTGCTGGAGAAGTGGGCGACGGCGAAAAAGCTGGTGCCGCGCGCGGTGATCGACGCCACCGCGGGTGCGCCGGTAGGTCTCGTGTCCCTCGGCAGCTGCGACGGCGCGATTCGCGAGGCCATCGAGGTGCTCAAGAGCCGCGGCGTGGGCGTGGATTACATGCGGGTGCGCTCATTCCCGTTCAGCGAGGACGTCGAGCGCTTCCTGGCGGCGCACCAGCTGCTGTTCGTCGTGGAGCAGAACCGTGACGCGCAGTTCCGCGCGCTGCTGACGCTCGAGACCGCCGTGGAAAAATCCAGGCTGCGATCGCTGCTGCACTACAACGGGCTGCCGATCTCCTCGGCGTTCATCGTCGAGGGGGTGCTGGCGGAATTGCAACCGCGCCAGCAGCTGCAACCGAAAGGCGCGCTGCATGGGAGGCCGACATGACCTTCATTGCCAAACCCAAGGTCGCGCACCCGTCGCTGCCGAAAAACGCGCTCGGCTTCACGCGCCGCGACTACGAAGGCGCGCTGTCGACGCTGTGCGCGGGCTGCGGGCATGACTCGATCACCGCCGCGATCGTCGAGGCGAGCTGGGCTCTGGCGGTCGAGCCGCAGAACATGGTGAAGCTGTCGGGCATCGGCTGCTCGTCCAAGACCACCGCCTACTTCGTGAGCGGCGGCCACGGCTTCAATTCGGTGCACGGCCGCATGCCCTCGATCGCCATGGGCGCGAACGCCGCCAACCGCGCGCTTCAGTACATTGGTGTTTCGGGCGACGGCGATACCCTCTCCATCGGTCTCGGGCAGTTCTGCCACGCGATCCGCCGCAACCTCAACATGCTGTACATCATCGAGAACAACGGCGTCTATGGGCTCACCAAGGGGCAGTTTTCCGCATCCGCGGACGTCGGCAGCAGGGCCAAGAAGGGTGAAACCAACTTCCAGCCGCCGATCGACCCGGTGTTGCTGGCGATGACGCTCGGCGCGTCGTTCGTGGCGCGCAGCTTCTCCGGCGACAAGCAGCAGCTGGTGCCGCTCATCCAGGCGGGGCTCAGCCATCAGGGCTTCGCCCTCATCGACGTGCTCTCGCCCTGCGTGACTTTCAATGACCACGAAGGCTCGACCAAGAGCTACGCTTACACGCGCGAGCACTACGAGCCCGCGGTGCACGCGGATTTCGTGCCGCTGGAGCGCGAGATCATCGCGGACTACAAGGAAGGCGAGACCTTGCCGCTGGTCATGCACGACGGCAGCCGCATCGTGCTGCGCAAGCTCGACACCGCCTACGACCCGACCAACCGCACCCTGGCCGCCGCGCAGATCCACGAGCGCATGAAAGCCGGCGAGTACCTGACGGGGCTCCTGTACGTGGAGCGCTCGCAGAATGAGTTCCACCAGGTGAATGCCACGCCCGACGCGCCGCTCAATAGTCTGCCGTACGAAGTGCTGTCGCCGGGCGCGCAGGGCCTGGAGAAGGTGCTGGCGCGCTACCGCTAGAGCCCGGAACCGAACGCGTAGCGCACGGCGAGCTGCAGCTGGGTTTCCGTCGCCAGGGGCGGACCGCCGAGGTCTGCACGGTCGTAGGAGGAGCTCTGCACCCGCAGCCACTCGAGCGCCAGGCGCCAGTGCGCATCGGCATCGAACAGCCAGGCCGCGGTCCAGGCGTGCCCGATCTGCGAGCCATCACCCACGCTGCTGTCGACTTCAAACCGGTCATAGCGCGCGCTCAGCGTCTGGCGGCCGAAGCGCTTTGACAGCAGGGCGAACTGCGCCCGGAACGGCCACACCAGCTGTGTCCCGGGCGGGGCGATGGCGGTCTCGCCATCGAGCCATTGCACGATCCCGGTCCAGCCCGTGCCGCTCTCGACCCGCAACCCGGCGCTGTTGAAGCGCGTGTTCCAGGCGATGGCACCGGAGACGGTGTCCATCTGGGTCGGGTCGGCACGGTTGTCGTAGCGCAGCACGCGCAGCACCACGCGATCCAGATAGCGCCCTTCCACGCCGGCGTACACGCCGGTACGCCCGTCGAATTGCTGGAACGGCTCTGCGCCGCCCGGCGGCCCCACACGTCCGAACACCGGCGTCTGGCGGTCGTGCAGCATGAAGCCATTGCTGGCGAGCACCACGCCCGCCCCCTCATTCCAGCGGAATGCGCCGGCAGTCAATCCGAGGTCGAAGTCGTGGCCGGTGCGTGTGCCGAGCCAGTCGAGCTGCGCCTCGAGACCGATGGTGCGCACTTCGACTCCGAGCCAGGTGTTGATGGCCGAGTACGACAGAGTGTACGGGGACTCCCAGCCGGCGGCGCGGTTCTCGAGCGAGACCGGCGGATAGAACGCACCCGCCTTCACCCGCAGCCGGTAACCCGCGCGCGGGTACGGACGGAACTGCAGATACGCCTCCGTCACTCCCAAGGGGCTGCGGTCCTTGTCGTCCCATACGGAGGCGTCGAGGTGCACGCTCCACAGCTCTCCGAGAGGCGCGCTCAGCGCCAGCCGTGCCCGCCCGAGCTGAATTCCGGAATCCTTGCGGTCGAAGCGCGTGGTGCCGAGACCGCCGTCCATGAAGGAGCGTCCGGCATCCGAGGTCACGGCCCGCGTGTCCAGGCTCAACTCCCAGTCGGCGGCCCGGGCGGTCACGGCCAGGGCCAGCAGGCTGATCATCGTCGCGCCGGGCAGCAGAGCTTGCAGGTGCGGTAGCTTGGGCATCGTGCGCCTCAGTAGTCCCACGAATGCGGACGATCCGCGATGGGCGCCGGCTGCAGTGATTTCAGCAGATGCAGCGTGAGGTCGGCACGGTCGGCGTCGCCGACGGTGAGTTCGCGCTCCAGATCCGCCTGGCTGTCGCGCAGTCGCGGGTGCCAGATGGTGACCTGGTAGCGGCCGCGCACGACATCCGCCGACCAGGCTCCCTGTGCATCCGTGCGGCCAAAGTACGGCGCATCCGTGACCAGCAGATACGCCAGCATTTCGTCGTGAATGTTGCAGCCGAGCGTGATCACTCCGGTCTGATCGAACTGCACCGGCGGGTAGGGCTTGCCGTGGTAGAGCGGCAGCTGGAAGCGCTTGGCCGCGGAGAACGAGTAGATCTGGTGACTTACGGAATCGCTGTTCGGGAACGCCACCGTGGAGCCGACCGGCACGACCAGCAGATCCGGAGCGAAGGCGCGATTCACCTGGTCCATCACGGCGTGCACCGGCGCGGGCCGCTTGGCCTGCCCCTCGAGGGGTCGCGCGGTGACCACGGCGCCCGCGAGCGCATGGCCGTCGGGCGTCTGGACGTGGATGACGAGTGTCGCGGCGAGGACCGGGCCCGCCCGGGCGAGCGCCGCCAGCAGCGCCAGGGCGCCGGCAGCCCGCCGTGCGGCGCGCGAGTTACGACGCGCTCGTGTCGGAGGTCTCATTCCCGCACTCGGATCCTCGCAGTAAGCACCGCGTAGCTCTTAGGATGCACTCGACATATTCGAGCCGATTTAATGGGCAGTTTCCGCAAACGGCTTCTCGTGCTGATCATCGGGCTGGTGATCGTCACCCAAACTGTGACGCTGGCCGCAGTGCTGGCGAGCACCCGGCGCACCGTGGAGGCGCGCGCGGCCGAGCAGCTGCGTTCCGGGGGCGCCTTCGCCGAGCAACTCATCCGCTTTCGCGCCGGCCAGCTGGCCGCTGGCGTGGCCGTGCTGGCGGCGGACTTCGGCTTTCGGGAGGCGGTCGCGAGCGGCGATTCGCCCACCATCCTGTCAGCCGCCCGCAACAACGCCCAGCGCATCGGCGCCGACATGGCGCTGCTGCTCGATACGCACGGCCGGGTGCTCGCGTCTACTGCGCCGGGCGCCGTCGACTCCGCCGGAGCGCCTGCGGGTCTGCTCGAGGATGTTTCCAGCGTGCGCGACCAACCCAACTTCCGGGTCTTTGGCGCGCGTTCGTATCAGTTCTTCCTCGCCCCGGTGCGCACCCCGGAGACGATTGCCTGGGTGGCGATGGGGTTCGTGGCCGATGACGCACTGGCGCAGAAAATCCGGGATCTGGTCGGGTCGCAGGTCGCGATCGTCACCCACGGGTCCGATGGGGTCCTGCGGGTCGCCGCGACGCTGCCGGCCGGACAGCGCGCTTCCACTTTCAGCCCGGCGGGCGGCTTCCCGGCGGCGAGCGACCTGTCGCACATCACGCGCCTGGGGAATGCGGACTACCTGAGTTTCGCGCGGCGCCTCGAC